>JAUUZA010000042.1 GCA_030590165.1 Candidatus Altarchaeota archaeon | reverse complement strand
GTCCTCACTTCAAAAAAAAATAACTCGTTGTGAATGGGCAAATAGTAGTAAGATGATGCAAGATTATCACGATATAGAATGGGGAGTTCAAGTTCATGACGATAATTTATTATTTGAAATTTTAAGTTTAGAAGGCGCTCAAGCAGGATTGAGCTGGTCAACAATCTTACGAAGGCGTGAAATGTATAAAAAATCTTTTGATAACTTCGATGTAAAAAAGATTTCAAAATACACAGAAAAGAAAATTGAAATTTTAATGAATAATAAAGGAATTATTCGTAATCGTAAAAAAATTGAATCCGTAGTTCAAAACGCAAAAGCCTTCCGTGAAATCCAAAAAGAGTTTGGAAATTTTAATAATTTTATTTGGGGATTGGTAGATAATAAAATTATTCACAACGAATGGAAGACTATAAAAGACCTTCCAGCACTTACTGAAACTTCCAAAAAAATGAGTAAAGAACTAAAAAAACAAGGATTCACTTTTGTAGGCCCAACTATCTGTTATGCATTTATGCAAGCCATTGGAATGGTTAATGACCACACAATTAAATGTTTCAGACATAAAGAAATCAAATCATTCAAGTAAATCTACTGAATCAACAATTCCATCGCCATCTTCATCAAATCCTTGAACAATAATATATCCTTTTTCTTGAATTTTATTGAAATATTTTCTAAATCCTAAAATTGCGGCACGAGTCCCAGAACCAGTCCTACCAGCAATAACCATCACTTTTTTACCACGACTCTCTGGATTATTAGTTATTGCAACAAAACCACACCAATCTTCAGCATACTCTTTATCATTCACTTTTATAGAACGCGACTTAAAATGAACAGGTAAAAAATTATTAAATTTAGCAGTTACTAAATTTACTACAGGACCCCCAAGAACAATAAGATTCCCAGATAAATCCTTCAGTTCAATATCAGTAAATACAAAGGGCCAAGGTATTGTTCCCATTTTACCAAAAAAACTTGCAATCTCGGCAGCCAAGTGACCGTCTCGAGCTCTTGCCCTATTAGGTCCATGAGGGTCGGGTGAACCAACAACAATTTTTGCATTCACTACTCCACCAACAACAAAAGGAGGATAATCAGTATATGTAATAACTTCCCCTCCTTTTATGTTATCCATAACAAAACCGAACGCTGTTGCTTTTGGAGTTATCCATCTCGCTTTTCCACCGCGCATTTGTTTTTCTTCAACTTCTTCAACTATTCCTGCTTTTTTCAAAATTTTAACGTGATAATAAATTTTCTGTTCAATCATATTCAACTCGCGTGCAATTTCAACGGGATACATTGGTTTTTTCAAGGTCATTTCTAAAATTTTTTTTCTTATTGGGTGCGCTATGGCTTTTAAAATCAAAGGATCTTTTGAAACAACAGCACTATACATTACTGAATCCTTAACCACTGCATCCATTGAAACATAAGTTTGGGTTGTTTTAAAAAACTTGTTTTTATTATAAAATAAAGTTTAAATGTAAAAAACTCATAAATTAAATTATTATGAATAAAAAGTTAATAGTATTCCTATATCGAGCAACAATGGCCGTATACGTCCCACTTCCAGCTTTAATTGCATTAAATCAAGGTTGGACACCAAAATCAATAGGGATTATTGCAACTTTGATGTCTTTTGGAACTTTATTTTCGAATTGGGTTTGGCCAAAATATGTTGCAGCCTCAAAAAAAGTTGGTGCCCTTTCGCTTGGATTCATCAGTATCCTTTTAGGCTCTCTTTTACTACAAAATCCTTCTACTTTAATTCTTGCAATCATTATACTTTCAGTTTTTCCTTCATTAGCTTATCATACTTTATTGAATGAAGTAAAAAATGATAAAGGTAGTTTATCTGAAAATGTTGCTATGTTTCATCAAAGTACTTCTTCTGGAAATTTATTCGGCCTCATCATTGGAGTTTTCTGTTCTCAATTCTTTTCAATAGAACAACTTCCTTTTATTCTTTTTGTGGTCGCATTACTTTCTACCCTTCTTATTTCAAGTTTAATTGATATTGAAGGCCTCTTTCCTATTTTTGTCGGTGGTTTTAACGAAATTAAAAAAGTGAATTCACACATAAGAAAAAAGAGAAAAAGAGAAAGAGACACGTCATATGTCAAAACATTTATCCCTTATTTAATTTTATCTAGTTTGTTCTCACTTAGTTTATCAACAATAGGAGCTCAATTTACAACTATAATAAAATTCCTCTTTTTGGACCCTTCACTTTACTACTTGTTTGCAATCGTTCTAGAAATCGGTATTATTTTAACATATAAAATTTCAGGGAAGGTTGGAAATAAAGCACTGCCTCTTGCAATAATTTTGCGATTCTTAGCTTGCCTTAGTTTAATTTTCACCATTTCAAATAAATGGATGTTTATTTCATATGCTCTCTTAACTGGAATAACTTGGGGATTCATCAATACTTTCTACAGTACAATAAATCTCCAAACAAACGAAAATATACTTAGTTTGAATAGAACCTTACGCTCAGTAAGTTATATGTTTGGAAGTTATTTTAGTGGAACTTTTTTCCAAATTGGTGGACTTTTCCTTTCGAGTATTATTTCAATGAGTTTTATTTTATTAGCAATTATTCCTTCATTCTTGGCGCAAAAGGCTTTAAAATGTCCAAGTTCAGAGAAATAAGTGAGGTGGGCCCATAGCTCAGCTGGTTAGAGCGCCGGTCTTATATGACCCCCTCTGGTATATTTCCAAAGACAGAATGAGTCTAAGAAAGCCGGAGGTCGAGGGTTCGAATCCCTTTGGGCCCATTTCTTTATTTTTAGAATTTTTTTTAATTTTTAATAAGGTTTTTTTTGAGTGAATATTTAATTCTAAAAGCTCAAAAATTTAATTTTTTTCTTAATTCAGGTGTTAATTTATCTGGTCCCCAAGGTGGGTCAAAAACTAAATCAATTTCGGGTTCAAATCCTGCTTTTTTTATTGCTTCCTTAACTTGTGACATAATCAAACCACCCATTGGACACATTGGAGTTGTTAAAGTCATAGTTACTTTTGCAAATTTTCCTTCAATTTCAATGTCATAAATCAATCCCATATCTACAATACTCAACCCAATTTCAGGATCTTTAACTTCCTTCAATTTTGTTCTTAAAAGAGATTCAGACATATAAATTAGGGACATAGTTTATTTAAAATCCAATTTATTCGACACTTGCCTACTAAACCTTTTATTATCAGCGTAACTCTTCATAATTGTGGACATGAGCATAATTATTCCTACTTTCAAAGTTTTAGACCAAATTCCTAAGACTTTGAAAAAATTAAAATTTAAGGGAAAATTTGAAATTATAATCGCAGGAGATTCTTTATCTAAGAAAGATATTACTTTTCTCAAAAAACAAAAAATCAAATTAAGTTTGTCAGATGAACGTAGAGGAAAGGTAACAGCATTAAATGAAGCAAGTAAAATGGCTAAAGGTAAACTTTTAGTTTTTCTAGATTCAGACACTCAACCAGAAAATTCTTCTTTTTTAAAAACACTTTGGGAGAATTATAAAATTTATAAGTTTGATATTGGAACTGGCCGTCTTATGATTAATGGAACTTCTTTCTTGGAAAAAGTTGTTGCTATTGATTATCTTTTCATAAATTCTATGTTATATCTTGGAAACGTTTTTGAAAGACCTCGTCCTGTTAATGGTGCTTTTTTTATAATAAAACGCTCTTGTTTTGAACAAATTGGTGGATTTCATAAAGAAATTTTAGAAGATTTTGGAATTGGATATAGAGCTAGAATGAACCGAATGAATTTTCACTATATGAAAAATTTAACAGTATTCACTTCTTCACCACAAAAAATGAAACATTGGTTAACTCAAAGAAAAAGATGGATGGCAGGTGGATCTGAATCCTTAAAATCTTCTCGAAATAATATATTAAGAGAACTCCCAAGTTCTTTGACTTCAATTACTCTTACATATCCCCTTTTCTTTTTTGGATTATTTACAACACTCGCACTATTTCTTACTTCATCAAAAATAAATCCCTTTTATATTGTTTCAATTACTATTTTTCTAACTTCAACCCTTATGTTAATTCTAAATAAACTTCTTGATTGGGGAACTACACCAAAATCTGGTTTAATTTATCTTTTTATCTATGGACCTATTTCATCTTTTTTATTATTTCTTATGGTGATTCTGTCTTTTTTTAGAAAAAAGGAATTAACGGATTGGAAAGTTTAATCAACAAACATAAAAACCAGAAGGACTAGATATCAAAGCTGGGATGGCGGAGTCCGGTAACGCGCTAGACTCGAAATCTAGTTCCTTTGGAATCAGGGGTTCAAATCCCCTTCCCAGCGTAATAATATATACTTC
>JAUUZA010000024.1 GCA_030590165.1 Candidatus Altarchaeota archaeon | reverse complement strand
TGTGGTCTCTCATTTCGAAAATATGGTTATTAATGGCAATAAATGTAGGATTCTGGATTTTCCATGGTACGGCGAGAGTTTTAGAAAGAAGAACTGGTTTCCTGGTGGGTAGGAATTACAAGAATGATATGATGAATAAGGTCTTGTCACTTCCACTCTCTTGGCACCGTGACAATCATACTGGAGATACAATTGATAAAATAAATCGAAGCACTTCCGCCTTGTCTGGATTTTCACAATATCAAAGTTGGCGCTTGGTGGAGATTTTTGTGTCCATAGTTGGTTCAACAATCTTACTCCTAACCATAGATAAAATGGTGGCATTATTTGCTTTAGTAATTTCTATAGTGGCTATATCTGTCTCCGTATTCATGGACCTGAAGTTAGGAAAAATATACAAGAAATTAAACAAAATTTACAATCGTGTTAATGCCACGGTTTTTGATTATTTGAGTAATATACGAACCGTGGTTACTCTCCGTTGGGAAAATACTGTGAAAAGGAAGGTTGATGAGCGCATTATGAAGGCTAATGAACTTGAAAATAAGAGCGCCTTGCTTGATGAGGTAAAATGGGCTTTTATGAGTAATATTGTAATTCTTATGACTGTGATTGCCCTCAGTTTCAAGGCATATAGTGACTATGTGCTTACTGGGACTATTATGATAGGCACGCTTTACATGTTGAAGGGTTATTTGGATAAGATAGGTAATAGTTTTTTCAAAGTGGCCGACCTCTATAGTCAATTTGAATGGGGTAGTGCACACATTGAGAATACAAAACCTATAAGAGCGGCTTATGAAAAGTTGGAAAAGGATAAGAAGGTTACACCGTTTTCCAAAGGGTGGAAAAAATTAGATATTAAAAAATTAAATTTTAAACATAGAGAGGAAAGTGAAGTGATGGGTATTCGTGGGGTGAATATTCAAATAGAAAGGGGAAAGAAAATAGCGATTATAGGTGAGAGTGGTTCTGGGAAAAGTACAGTGCTTTCACTCATACGGGGACTCTATCCTTCTGATAGAGGTGAGCTTTGGTGTGACGGTAAGAAACAGAAAGAAGGACTGCTGCATTTGAAGAATAAGACTACATTAATTCCACAAGACCCTGAAATATTTGAAGCAACCATTCGTTTCAATATTACTATGGGGAAAGAAATAAGTGAGAAAGAATTGCGTGAGGTGATACAATTGGCCCGACTGGAGCCTGTATTAGATGGCCTCCCTGATGGATTAGATACCGACCTAAAAGAAAAAGGTATCAATTTGAGTGGTGGGGAAAAGCAGAGGGTGGCATTGGCCCGAGGACTGTTTATGGCTAAGGATAGTGATATAATTTTATTGGACGAACCAACAAGTAGTGTAGATAGTATTACTGAAATGAAAATTTATAATCGTGTATTCAGTAAATTTCGTGAAAAAACTATTATTTCAACCGTTCACCGTTTACATCTTCTTGGGGGATTTGACTATGTTTATATGATGGATAACGGAAGAGTGATTGCTGAGGGAACTTTCAGCCAATTACAAAATACTGAAGCCTTTGCTATGTTGTGGAAGGAATATTCAGATTCTTTGAAGAAGTAAATTAAGTTACAATCTATTTTAACAATTTATTCGAGGTAGATAGCCGGTCTAAATGGCATGGCTTTGACCTTCTTCTTCAATGGGTCACGTATAGAATCTATTTCAACTATCGCATTAAGTTCCTTTTCAAGTGTTGTTCGAGCTTCATTCAATAATAATTTTTCATCAAGTGGCTTAGTGAATTTTTCCCACACTCGTTGTTTAATTAATTTTTGAATGGCTTTAGATGCTTCTTCCTTATTAGTGAATTCAGTAATTCTTTTCATTGCTCTTTCCTTATCTTCTAATACAACTTCAAGTGCTTTTACCTTCCAACTTTTAGCAGTATACAAATAAACTTTACAAGGAATAGTTTCAGTCATCTTAGAAATATTCCTAATCTGTTCGACTACATTAATAATATATTCTTCACCTTGAATTGATTCTTCATTAATTTTAGGAATTTTTGGCCAAGGAGCAAGGGATGCAAAACCGTCTCCCTTAAGTTTTTTCCAATATTCTTCGGCAGTATGAGGTATTATTGGGGCAAGAGAAATTAACCAATCTTTAGCAATCTTCCGAACGACACCATAAGGATTAGAACTGCGCCTTTCAAGCCATTTAAAGTCATTTAACATTTTAAATAAAATTTCAATAATGGCATCTCTAAATTCAAAATTTGTCATAAATTCAGTTGTTTTTTTCAATGCCATATAAAATTTAGAAATAAACCATTCATCAACAGGATTTAATTCACTTTCTTTAGCGTCTGTTGATTTTTCAATTATATCAACAAATTTTTCTAATTTATTACTGACTGATAAAACATCGCGTTCTCTCCAATCAATTACAGCATCAAAATCACCAGAACTGACAACATAGAGACGATAAAGGTCAGAGCCATATTTGTTTGATACATGAACTAAAGGAATAACATTTCCTTTACTCTTACTCATCTTTACTCCTTCACGAATTATCATTTCATTTAGGGTTATTGCTTTTGGCCAAAATTCTTCAGGAAAGATAGCTAAGTGATGCATTATAAAAAAAGTTAAATGATTTGAAATGTGTGCCGGAGCAGTGTGGCGTAAATCATTAGGATACCAATAAAGAAAATCTCTTCTCATTTCTTTAATTTTTTTCTCAGAAACGCCTTTCACTTTCCCAGTTCCAAGAAATACTGAATCAAAAAAGGAAGGAGTAAGTTTTTCAGTTTTGATATCCATTAAATGTCTTGCAATTGTGTAATATGCCATGTAGATAGTGCTATCAGAAAGAGGTTCAATTACCCATTCTTTATCAAATGGAAAAGTTGTACCAAGACCACGGCGTCTTGCACAAGGGCGTTTATCTAACCAGTCAACAGTATCAAGAAACATTTTGCGATATTTCTCAGGGAAAATTTTCATTTTGTTAATATGATTTTTACTCTTAGATTTCCAATCTTTATTAGAATAATCAATAAACCATTGGTCGTCAAGGACTGAAACTACGACAGTATTTTTACTTCGAGTAACTGCGAGTCTACTTGTTTCATATAAAATTTCAGTAATATTTTGAGATTCAAGCCACCCTTTTATTTTTTCTTTCACTTTTGAAACTTGTGTTCCTGCGAAGTCACCACATTTTTCATTTAATACTCCTGAATAAAATTCTGCTTTGTAAATTTCTTTAGATACCTCTTCTAATAATGGGTCTTTTTGGTCATGTATTCCCTGT
The DNA here is from genome assembly GCA_030590165.1 of Candidatus Altarchaeota archaeon. Taxonomy (GTDB): domain Archaea; phylum SpSt-1190; class SpSt-1190; order SpSt-1190; family SpSt-1190; genus JAUUZA01. Next base: position 6,573 of record JAUUZA010000024.1, on the reverse strand, counting down.
CTTTCAACTGCATCTTGGGCTGGAATAACATAACCGGGAACATTCACTATTACAGGAAGTATATTTGGAATAATATTTGCAAATCGTTGACTTGTTTTTAAATCTTTTAGGGCTTGATAATCATAAGGAGCGTGTGCAGGAACTGAAAAAACTATACCCGTTCCATTAGTGAGTTTAACAAAACTTGCAGGTAATATAGGGATTCTTTCCCCATTTATTGGGTTTTTAACGAGTCTAGAAAGGAGTTCTCTCCCTCTTAAATCTTTTGTAACTTCAACCTTTTTTCCTTGGGCTCTTAATTTTTCAGCGGCTTCTCTACTCATATACCAATATTCGTCATCAACTTTAGCATGAACATAAATTCCTATTGGGTTTATCCAAAGATTTGTTACACCAAATAAAGTTTCAGGACGAAGCGTTGCAGTGACAACAAATTCACCATCCATTTCAAATTTCACCATAGTGAATTCATTGATTGTTACTTTGTCAATGTCACCATCAACAATATCATCTTCACCAACAGGTTGCCCTGCTTGAAGACTCCAAAGAATTGGATGTTTACCCTTTACTAATATTCCAGCATCCTTGAATTTATGAAACTGCCACTCAACAAATTTATTATATCGTTCTTGTCCAGTATTAAATTTTCTTGTCCAATCAACACTATATCCAATTGATTTGAAATCATTAATAATTTTTTCAGCAAAATATTCTGCCACCCTTTTTGGGTCTTCGAATTCTTTTATTAATTGATCAACTTTTTCTTCACTATCTTCATAAATTCTCAAATAAGTTTTGTATAAACTAATAGTCTTAGAATCTTCTTTTTTTAATTTATCACTAATGCTTAGAATAGGAGAACCGGAGATATGAAATGCCATTGGAAATAAAACATTATGACCGGTATGACGTTTAAATCTGGCAATTATGTCACCAAGTGTGTAACTTCTTCCATGACCTATATGTAAGGCGCCACTTGTGTAAGGATACGGAATTGTAAGAAAAAATTTTGGTTTATTATTATTAAGTTTTGGAACGAATATTTTTTTATCTTCCCAAATTTTTTGCCATTTGGGTTCATACTCTTTCCACTTCATACTAAGTCTTCAAATATCTAAATAAATAAGGCTTGGGTTTATTAGACGAGGGAATAGTGTTTTGGGGCAGATTCATAGACATCTCCGTTGTTTAACAATTCGCCTAAAGGTTTGGTGACATTTTCTCCAAGGATTTCAATTAATTCATTTAAACTTGTTTCTTTTTTTTGGGAGAGGGTTTCAATTAATTTTGTTTTAGCCTTATCTTCAGGAAAGGCAATTTTCAATTTGCGCAGAAGTTCATAATTAATATTTTTTAGAATGCCTAATGATTCTGTAATTATTTGAATTTCGTCATTAAACAGATTGACGCGTCCAAATACTTCAATTAAATCCCCTATTTGAATTTTTTTTATTTCATAGAGGTTTGAGACAAAGAATTTACATTTTATGCATCCCGTTTCATCATCGAGGGTGATATTTCCGTAAGTTCGTTCAAAATTTACAAATTTTGCAACAACTCTCCCCATTATGCGAACTCTGCTGGTTTTATCGCCGTTTATGACTGTAAAATCCCCAGAACTTCCGCTTTGAAACTTAGTTGTTGTTTCTTCTATTGAAGCAACAATTGCAGAATCCCCCATTGTAAGAGATTTCCTTGAAGTTTATAATTTATTTTATTTAAACACTTTTTTTAATTTTCGTCCAAGATGATATTTTTTTCCTGAAACTTTTACCCATTTGACTCTTTTGTAAATTAGGTTGTCCCACAAAGTTAGGGCGAAAGTAGTACTCATCAAAATTGGGTCAATAAGAGTATAGAGAGGGAGCCAAGAATAAACTTGTAGTTTTGCTTTGAATTGATAAAGTGAAAGAATTTGAGTGAATATATTAAGTGTGAAAGGAATTGCAAAAATTGGATTAAAATAAAATGAAATGAGTGAAAGTAAAGAAGTTATACTGAGTGAATAATTTACTACAAAAAGAAGATTGTGAATGTTAAGTCCGCCTTTGTATGCTTCAGCTGTTTTTATTCCTCCATCTATCCAGCGTTTTCTTTCATTTACATATTGTTTGAAAGTTTCAACATCTTCAAGAAGAACAATGGTATTGTCACAGAATCCAGTTTTGTAACTTCTTTCATTTAGAACTGTTGTAAGTTCAGAATCTTCAGTTATTGTTTTTTCACCATAATATCCAACATTTTTTAGTACTTGCATCCAAATTCCGTGGCTTCCTCCAAAGATTGCTGCTTGGTTTGTTAAATTATTTCGACCCTTCATTCCAGTACAAAAAATCCAAAAATCTTCAATAGTTCTAACTTTTGAAATAAGGGTTCCTGTATTCCCTCCAATACAGGCTGAAGAAACAGCATCATTTTTTTGTAAACAACACACCATTTCAGTAACATAATTTTTTGAAAAAACAGCGTCAATATCTGTATTAATAAGAATGTCACCTTTCACTTTTGTTTTTATTATTTTATTTAAGAAAAGGGCTTTCCACTTATGATGCTTTTTTGCTTTGACATAGGTTATGGCCTTTTCGTACTTTTTACAAATACTTTCAGTTTTATCAGTTGAAGCATCATCAGCAATAATAATTTGAAGATTTCCCTTGTAATTTTGAGCTAAACATCTTTTTATGAATCTTTCAACGACATGGTCGTCTTCCCAAGTTCGGCAAATAATAGTTACACCTGGAAAAACACTTAATTTTGGTATCTTTTTCTTTTTCCAAAAAGCGGCTAAGGCAGTTAAAATGTTGAGGAGGGCAAATAACATAAGAATCCAAAATAAAATCACAAAATTATGTGTTTTATGAGCATTTATCCATTTTGGAGATGAGCAAACTATTAAAAACGCCCTTTTATTCAAGAGATATGGAAATTGAGAAGCTCAGTAAGAAGCAGAATGTTTGGGAATTTAAATTAAAGAGCGAAACTCATTCTCTGGCTAATCTCATAAAAGAACTTTCATGGAAATTTAGGGGAGAAGCTACTTATAGAATAAGTCATCCACTAATTGATTTTCCAGATGTAAGAGTTGTGGCTGATGACCCAAAAGTAGTTTTAACAAAGGTTTCGAAAGAAATTGTAAAGCTCTCAAATGAAGTTGAAAAGGCTTTCAAATAAAAAATTTAATTATTAAAATCTTAATATTTTCATTAATTTTGTTAACCATCCGGTTTTTGTTTTGTATTCTATACCACCCAAAAATGCAGCAATTCTATTAATTTCCTTTGTGGCTTTTGATTCGGGGTATGAAAGCACCACTGGATTTTGAACTGCAATACTTTTTCTGACTGTAATGTCTTCGGGTATTTCACCAATCACTTCTAAATTAGTGAATTTATGAATCATTTTTCCGTCAGGTTCGTATTCGTGAACCATTGAACGATTAATAATTAAACCTGTAATTTTTTTCTTCATAGCTTTTGCGGTTACAAACATTCTATGTGCGTTGTTTAGTGAAGTCCATTCTGGATTAGTTACAATTATTACTTCCTTTGCAGGTATGAGTGCTGCCTTTGCATCATCTCCAAGTCCTGGAGGAGTATCAATTAAAATAAAGTCATATTTCATTCTGCGCATTTTTCTTTTCAGTCTTTTGTAAATATCTTTTGAATATTTTTTTACGTCAGAACTTCCTGGGATTATATGAAGTCCGCAATCGTGTTCGTATAATGCATCATTAATTGAATCGCGACTCTGAAGAACTTCCCAAATAGTGTAATCAGGATTCATTCCAAAATGAGTTCCTAAGTCTGGTGCAGTAAAATTAGCGTCCAGAACACATACTTTAAAACCTCGTTTAGTGAGTGCCACACCAAGATTCGTTGTCATTGTAGTTTTACCTACTCCGCCTTTGCCTGCAGAAAGGGCTATGATTCTCACTTTAAACAGAGAAAGGGGGATTAAAAAAGAGCATTGGTAACTTTGGAATAGCTAATTAACCTTTAATTGTTTTTAATCGCTTTATTCCTCTTTTGAGGGGTGTCTTTTTTTCCAACGATGGATTTAATTTTTTTGGTAGTTTCTTTCCCAATTAATTTTTCAAGTACTGCGGTTTTTTGTTTTGAAATATTGTATATAGTGATATCATTTTGAAAAAGTCTTCGTGCCCTAACCCTTCCAATTCCAGGTAGTTCAGCAAGCTCGACAACTTCTTTTTTCACTCCATGTTTAATTCTTTTTGTTAAAATTCCTAATTCTTTGATTTGTTTTTTTCCTACTTTTATGATTTCATTCATTCCATGAGAAAGCCATTCCGCATTTGAAACAAAACTTCGAAGGTCACCTGGGGAAACTTCAAAACGTTCAAGAATATAGTCTTCACCTTTTTCATTAATCCAATTTTCTAAAATCAATGCGAGTTTAAATGCCTTAAAATAATTTTCATAATCTATGTCCCAAGGGTCTGGTTTAGGGTAGAGTAATTCTTCGTTTCTTGACATTAGGGAATACATTAACTCTTCTTTGTCAGATTGACGAAGTGAAGGGAGACGAATTTCATTACTCATAGCCATTAAATGAATATAACCTAGGGGTGAACTGTTTTCAAAAGAATCAAGCCATAATTTTGCTGTTTGAGGGTCAAGATATGTTTCTGCAACACGTTGACCAAGTTTTGTAGTTTTCAAGAAAGTAGTTCCTTCAATCATTTTCCATTCAATTAATTTTTCAAGAATTTTATTACTCATATTCACTATACGTTTTTCATCTCCATGTTGGAATGCATAAAAAGTTTTTTTCATAAAGTTTTCCAAGTCAAGTTTTGAATTACTAAATCCACTTGCAAAAAGACCAATAATTTCTCTTCGTAAAGTTGGTTCATATGCTAATGGACTTCTAATATCCTCAACCTTACCTTCAATATAATATTTTTTTGCGAAATCAGGATTCTTGTGAATTATAATTGATTCACCTTCTTCATCATATCCTGGTCTACCACTTCTCCCTGCAGCCTGTTTATAGAGACTGACAGGCCAAGGTTTTCCTATGAAATGTGGACTCTTTATTATGACTCTTCTACTTGGGAGATTTAGACCTGCAACAAGGGTTACAGTACTTGCTAAAACTGGAATTAATCCTGTTCTAAACGCAGTTTCAACAAGAATTCGTTGTTTATTAACCAATCCTGCATGATGAAAACCAACACCACCACGAATAAGATTTGCTAATTTTTTACATTGTTTTGTCGGTGTGTCAAAAACATTTTCAATTTTATTTGCAATTTCATTTAGTTTTTCTTTATCCCTTGGTACAACAAATTTAAGTGAACGTGTCGCAGTACTTTCCGCCTCACGTCTTGTATTTGTAAAAATAAGGGTTTGTTTTTTTTGATTCACTCCATTACTAATTAATCCATCAATTCCAAAAGTATTTGAATTTAGTTTTTCTTCACTATTATCTTTCCAGTGAATTGTTGTTTCTTTTAAAATTCCTTCCTTTAATGGAATTGGTCTAAAATCACTTTCCAAAAAATCAATACCTAACCAATCTGCTATTTCACTTACATTTCCTATAGTTGCTGAAAGAAGTAAAATTTGAGTCCAAGCAAATTTAATTGCTAAGGTTTCAATTAAAGGTTTTCTTGCTAATTCGTGGGCCTCGTCAAAAACTACGAGCCCAATTTCTTTAATCCAAAGTGGTTTATGTCTTATCAAACTTTCAGCTTTTTCATATGTTGAGATAATAATATCATAATTTCTTAGCCAATGGTCGTCTTTATCCATTTCTCCGACTGAAATTGTAGTTCTAAAAGGAAATTTTTTGAATTCTTCAAATTTTTCAAAGGCAAGTGACCTAAGAGGTACAAGATACAAAACTTTTTTGTTATCCAAGACTTTTCGAAAACTTGCTAATTGAGCAATTAAGGTTTTTCCGCTGGCCGTTCCACTGGCAAGAAGAAAACTTTTTTCCAATGCACCTTTTTCTATGGCTTGAGTTTGAGTGGGATAAAGTGTCTTTATTTTAAATTTATTTGAAATTTCATTTAATTCTTGATATTTTTCAATTACTTCTTTTAATTCCACCTTTTTCAAGTTATTGGGCTTTATTAAGCTTTGAGAAAGGATTGCCAATGTTTTTCTATTCGTCTCATTATTAAATATTATGAAGGGTCAAATAGCAGCCATGGAAACAGTTTTACTTGTTCTCGTTGGTATAGCCTTAGTTGGTACCATTTATGTTTCTTTGACACGAATTTCAACAAGCACAATTTCAAGTACTGAACAAATTATGATTTATCCGGAGAATCCACCCCAGATTTTGAATATTAATTGTTATAATAGTACTTATGGCGAAGCTTTTGTTGAGATTGATTCACTAGTTGGAAATGTTCGTTATAGGGTGAGTAATATGAATGGAACTCTTGTGACTGACGATGTAGTAAGTGTGAATATAAGTGAATATGGAAGATTTAATTTTACTGCCAATATGGAGCTTGATGGAAGATATTTGATTAAATTTTATACACCTAAATGGAGTGTGTCTGATACCTGCATTGCCAAGTCTTAAATCCGAGAAGGGATT
>JAUUZA010000051.1 GCA_030590165.1 Candidatus Altarchaeota archaeon | reverse complement strand
TTTTTCTTGAAAGTGTTAGAATGAACTTGTTTGAAGATTTTGGCGTTTTTGTGATTAGCCAAAGGGCCCCTCATTTCACGCTTTAATAGTCTTAATTTATTAAATTTCATTAAAATCCAAACTTTTTTACCTACAAATACCTCTTTTTTTTCGCAATTGTAACCAAAGATTTTAGAGATTTTTTTAAATTTTTTTGACTTGCGTTTTGCCCAACCCCACATAGCATCTTTAATCATATTTGGTTTTTCAATTTCAATTAGGACACAAGTTTTACACTTTGGTTTTTTGAGCACCTGTATTTTTTCTGGAAAAAAGAATTTTTTACTTGGATTTTTTAAATATAAGTTTGAAGCCAATTTTAATAATTCAAATTTTTCTCTACTTACTGAAGCAAGAACATTTCGATTCTTGTCAACTGGGTCTGATTGGTGAATCGGCCAATTAGTATCTAAAATATCTTTAAGTGTATCAATGAAATTTTCATTTTTATGAATTAATACTTCCATAGCATATGCACTGAGGCCTTCCGTCTTTGTTTCAGCACCATATACACCAATCCCCTTACAAAATTGTTTAAATATTCTGACTTGGTCTTTTTGTTTTTCAGTAAATTTATTTACAAATTTTAGGTGCCAACGACTTCTATCTGCTGCTGAAAGAATTTCAGGAGGTTTAGTTTTGTAAGCAGGAACAAGTTCAACATCAATACCTTCAAATTTTGTTTTAATGTAGGGGTGTTGAGCATAACTTTTTTCCGCTTTTTTTCCTATTGCCATAGCAATTTTTTCGAGTAAGGGCAGTTGGTTTTCTAAGTTTGTTTTTTTTGGAAATAATAAGAAAATATCTAAATCTCCAGAATTTTTTAGAAAAGTTCCCTTTGCTACACTTCCCCCAAGAAGACTATTTTTATGAAATTTTTTTACAATTTTTAGAACTTTTTTTGCTTTTGTTAATAATTTTTTACTTTCAATTTTTGAAGGCTTCACCTTTTGTAGTGCGTTGTATGCGAATACATATTGTTCTACCTTGTTTTGGGGAATTACGCCTTTTCGAATTATTTTTTGTTTGTAAGGGTCATAAACAGTTGAGATTGGGCCTTTTTTTAGGGAATGACCATAAACAATAGGAAGTTTAAATGGAATTTTTTCTGGTTTGAAAGGATTTGCGTCTCCACTAATATTTGCAGAAGTTGAGATTAAGGGACCTCGACATTTTTTTGACATAGCAAATGCAATTGCTGAAGAACTAATTCTGAATGCACCAATCCAAGGTAAGGGGTTTTTTACTGTAATGTTTAAGGGTCCAGGGTGAAATTGTTCACTTAGATATTTTCCAAGTTCATTCACTCCCTTTATCTTTTTTAATTTATCAACAAGAACGACAAGTTTTTTCTTTTTTGACCTTTTTTTCAATTTATAAATTTTATCCACGGCTTTTTTGTTTAAGGCGTCTGCCCCTAGACCATAGGCAGTTTCAGTTGGATAAATGACAATTTCGCCTTTTTTTATTAGACGCATTGCATCCTTAATACCTATCACAAGAAAATAAAAGGTCAAAATTTAAGATTGTTTTGTTTTTATGTAGGTTTTCAATTTATTTACTGTACTTCGATAAACTTCTCCGAAGCCAAATAAAGTGTAAAAGTCTAGGGAACACAAACTTATGTCTTCCCATTTTAAGGTGAGGTATACCTCATCATTTTCATCTTGAAGGACTTGCATCTTATTCAAAAAAGCACCATTAAGTTTTGAGTAATTTATTTCGAGAGGGGTTCCTCCAATAAAATTAATTGGATGATAACTTTTCTGATATGTTTTTGGTAAACTCAAGGCGTATTTTATGAATTTCTTTTCAAGTTTAATCTCAATTTTTTTATTAATAATTTTTTGATAATTCTTATCTAAAAAGCGTTTCAGTCTTTTAGTTCTAAATCCCACAGGAAATGGTGATTTAACAATTAATAAAGAAAAGGTTTATTTAACTCCAATTATAACTGCCCAATCTCTTGGACTGATGAAACCTTTAATGGCGCCTTCTTTATCAATAACAATAATTCCGTGAGGTTTGAATTGTGAAACTTTTTGTTTTACAAGTTCAATGTCTTCACCATCGGCAACTTTTAGAATATTTTTATCCATTATTGCTTCTGCCTTTGTTTTTCCAGCTGCCTTTCCGCCGATTACGCAATGGCGGACAATGGTATCAACATAAATAAGTCCCATAGGTTCTCCGGCTTTTACGACAACTCCAGCAATGACAGCAGGGAAACCCTCAAGGATTTTTTCGGCAACTGCCTTAACTGTTTTTTTTGGATCAACAACAATATACTCATCTCTATATTCAATGTCTTCGACTTTCATACTAAATGGTATTTACAGTAATATTTAGGGGTTTCCATCAAATTTTTAAGTATGTGAAATTTGGCAAAGTATGGATGAAATCATTAAGGCAGGGAAGATTTGTAAGGAAATTAAAAAGAAACTTCCCAGTTTCATAAAACCAGATTTAAGTATTTTAGGGGCTGCTGAGTGGATTGAAGCTGAAATAAAGAAAGCGGGAGGATTACCTTCTTTTCCTGTTAATATTAGTATTAATGAAATAGCTGCTCATTTTAGCCCAATGCCCAAGTATGAAGGGGTGTTTAAACAGGGAGATATGGTAAAAGTTGATTTTGGTGCGCATATTGATGGATTTCCTTCTGATAATGCGGTTTCTTTTGATTTGGGTGAAAATGAAGAACTTTTTTTAGCTTCTAAGGATGCATTGGCTGCTGCAACAGAAGTTATTTTGTCTCGCGGTGCAGATTCAACTTTAAGTGAGATTGGAAGTGCAATTGAAAAGGCAATAACTACCCGTGGATTTAATCCGATTACTAATCTTACAGGACACAGTATAGCTCAATGGAATTTGCATGATGGTTTGAGTATTCTTAATTATGATTCAGGTTCAGACAGAAAAATTGGTGAAGGAATTATTGCAATTGAACCTTTTGCAACCAATGGTGAAGGAAGAGTAAAGAACGGACAATCTTCTGAAATTTATAGATTGGTGAGTAGAAGGCCTCAGAGGCTTCCAAATCTTAGAAAATTAGTGAATGAAATTGTCAAATTCAAGACACTTCCCTTTTGTTCAAGATGGGTTTCAAAACCAGAATATTTACGAATGCTTGTAAAAAGTGAGACTTTGCATAATTATCCACTACTTGTAGAAGTTTCAGGGGGAATGGTTAGTCAGGCTGAGGATACCTTTTACATAAAAGATGGAAAGGTTACTATCGTAACTTAATTTAAGTTCCACCAACTATAACTTTGTGCTTGGATTTACTTGTGAAGGCACTGCAGA
>JAUUZA010000021.1 GCA_030590165.1 Candidatus Altarchaeota archaeon | reverse complement strand
TTAAAAATACTCCGGTCAAATTAAGAAAGACTGTCAACAAGAGCTGGAACATCACTCAAATTGGAAACCTCGAAGTCAGCAATAGCTTCTACATTGTTTCTTGGATTAAAAAGCACTGAAATCGCCCCAAACTTCTTAGCTGCAAGTAAATCCTTCCCACTATTACCAATAAAAATGAGTGAATGGTCTTTTAATTCCTCAGAAATCTTAAATAAGCCTTCTGAATCAGGCTTTTTTCTATTAACGTCATTAGAAGTCACCACCATATCAAAATGCCCCTTAATCAAACAGTGTTCCATCATCGCATCACAAAGTTTTCTACTTGCAGAAGTAAACACAACTTTTTTCAATTTTATTTGTTTAAGCATACTATACAATCCAGGCATAGGCTCTATCAAATTAATTCGTTTAAGAAGTTCCGCCTCATGTTTTCGAGTAATATCTTTAAACGACCTCCATTTTTCTTTCGATAAATTTTCCATAAGCAAAAACCGAAGTGAACTCGACATATAAATCTCACTTGGTGGTATCTTTTTTCCTAAAAGTTCAAATAATATTTCAGAATGAAGCTTTGATGCATCAACTAAAGTTCCATCAAAATCAAATACGACAATCACATCATCACTCTCACATCAACAACATATGCCCCTTCCTCATTAACCATTAAGGGATTCACATCTATCTCATTAATTGGATTCTCACTAATTAATTTAGATATACTCATTAAAACATTAACAACTGCATCTTTATTTGGTTTAACTTTTCTAAAACCTTTGAATACTTTTGAAATTTTTAATTCGTCAACCATTTCAATGGCATCCTTTTTTGAAAGAGGAACCGCCCTAAAAGTAACATCACTGAAGAGTTCTGTAAAAGTCCCACCGAGACCAAACATAATAATTTTACCAAAACTTTTATTTTCTAACGCCCCAACAACAAATTCAAATCCCTTAACCACTGGTTGTGCAAAAACATCATAATTCTTGGAAATTTTTTCATATGCTTTTTTTATTTCAATATCAGAAGCCAACCCAACAAAAACAAGCCCCTTATCTAATTTATGTTCGTCCGTATCGGCTTTAAGAACTATTGGTCTCGGCATTTCCAGCGCTTGGGATAATGAAACTCTTTTTCCAACAGTCCAAAGACCATATCTTGAAAGCAAACGCATTGAATCTGAAACATTCATTTTAAAATATATATCCGTAACTAAAATAGTTTTTTAAAACCTTGATTTTAAATTATATGTGGAAAAACAAAGTCCAAAAGAAAAAGTAGTAACTCTTGGTAACTCAATTATAGATACAATAGAAGAGGGAAACAACCCTTTTATTCAGCTTCCAGTTAGAGGAAGTTCAAATGTTATTTGGGATCAAGAATTAGGTCTTTTAAGTCTGGGAGACAAAATGTCCAAACGATACTTCATCAATGTTGCACACGCAAAAAAGTTTATGCAAACTACGCTTGTTAGTGCTTTCATAAAAAAGCTTCAGAATGAAGGCGTTCATGCTAGTCTCAGGGAGTCTTATTACAGTTTAAAACACAGTATAGGAAAAACAAAGGAAAATACATTTGAAGGTCAATCTGAAAGTGATGCAGTTTTTGTAGATTTAGAAGTCGCCATTAATACACTCAGAGATGAATTACATATCAATGCCGATAGACGTGGTGTAGCAGCAGGAAATGTTTCAATAATGGACAGAGGAGATGAAATTAATTGGAGCAAACTCGGAAGTGGGGGATGGGCAATTCCTGGAAATGTTGAAGAAATTAAATTTAATGATATTGATGCTGATTTTGTTTTAGTTGTTGAAAAAAATGCTACTTTTGATAGGCTTCACGAAGATAAATTTTGGAAGAAACATAATTGTGTCTTAATTGGTACTCAAGGTCAAGCTGCCAGAGGTATACGGCGACTTATTCACCAAATAAATGCTCAATTCAAACTTCCAGTCTATGTTTTCACTGATAGTGACCCTTACGGGTGGTATATTTACAGCGTTATTAAAATTGGAAGTATGAATTTAGCTCACGCATCAAAGAAACTTGGAACACCAGCTGCACGTTTCCTTGGATTAACTATTAGTGATATTGACAAATATGAACTTCATAATGCAATTATCAAAGCAAAGGATGTAGATTTGAAGAGAGCAAGAGAATTACTAAAATATCCTTGGTTCCAACACAAAGCATGGGAAACTGAAATTAAAATGATGTTGAAGCGTAAAATCAAGGCAGAACAAGAAGCTCTTGCTCAAAGAAATTTAAAATTCGTCAGTGAAGTTTATCTTCCTGAGAAGATTGAGAATCGGGAATTTCTTCCTTAATTTCTTCTTTTTCAATAACTTGCATTTTTAAAATTAGATGAGACACATTAGTTTTATCAAGAGCTTCAATCCCAATAAGTTTTGGAATATTTGTTCCAAGTGGAATAACTTGAATCCTATCATCTGCCTCTAAATCAAAGAGTTTTGGCTTTACAAAAAACACTGGAATATAACCAATATCACTCTTTCCTTCAAAATTCAGAAAAAACCAAGCTTCATTTTTTAATTGTTTATTTATTGACACCAACATCTCCAACATTCTTTGTGCCGACTCATCATCTGAAACAACAATCAAAACCCCTTTTTTACTGCTTTTCTCTAAAATCTCTTCTTGCTCAGTCAACCAAAACGGTTTCATCAAAAGTAATTAAAACCCCTTTGATTTAAACTTTTGTGGCGCCATTTGGAAAACAAGAATTTAAGGAACTCTTAATTTCAGCCCTTGCAATAACTTTCATTTTTGCTTTTGATAATGTGATGAATTTTAATTATTCACTTTTATCTCGAGCTTATGTTTTCTTAATTTATTTTGGTTTTGTTGGACTTAGTTTTATAATTCATGAAAGTGCGCACAAATTTATGGCAAAGAGTCTCGGAGCTTGGAGTGAATTTAGAATGTGGGCAAAAGGACTTGTTTTTGCCTTACTTATGAGAATTGTCGGTGGACCTATTTTTATTGCTCCAGGTGCAACACTTTGGGTCAAGCGAAATGCAACTCTTGAAGACAGAGGGAAAGTTTCTGCAGCAGGTCCCATATCAAATATAATTCTTGCTCTAATTTTTTGGATTTTGTCATTTTTTATGCCCATTATGAAAATTGGAATGGACATTAATTTTATGTTAGCAATGTTCAACTTATTTCCATTTCCACCTTTAGATGGTTATTCAATTTTTAGTTGGAAACCCCTAATTTGGGTATTTCTATTCACCTCAACAATTTGTCTTAAATTTGTCCTAGGCGGTTAATAGCTGCAAAAACTGAACTTTTAACTATTGACGAAACTTGCCTCGTTCTTTTTTCAACACGCAATCCAATTGAAACAACATCATCAAATTTATTACTTTCAATAACTATAATTGCAAAATAATCCCCTTTCTTATAAACTTTTTTTAGAAAAACATTATTGGAAAATTCAGCAAGCATCACTTCAAACTTTTCAATTAAAGGATGAACCACATCTGGTGAAACTATCCCCGGTGCAAGATAAACTTCAACTAAAGCAGTATGAGTATTGTATTGAATTATTTTCACCATAGAATACAACTCAAATTGATTAATGGCTTTCGGACTACCTGCCAGTAATACTTAGAATTGTTTGAGTTCGTATTTGAGTAAATTAATAATTTTAAGCCCCATCTTAACAGTCCTAGCTTCAACTTCTTTAATTACTTTTTCAACAAGAATACGGTCTTGAGATTCAACTACAACAATTGCATTATATTCACCGTTGCGTCTAACAACTCGTTTTACAAAAGCATTCACTGAATTCTCTACCGCAACTTCAAAAAGGCGTTGTTCTGCACGTCTTGCAATTTCTACTGCCAAATTATAGGAAACATAAGAAGGAGCAATAAACATTCTATAAACAAAGGAAGTTTCACGACAGGTAAGCGATAACATATATGTATTACCACTTCTTAGTTTATATAACCAATGGAAGCCACTTTAAGCACCCAAATCCTTAATTTTTATGAATTTAAATGAAATTAAAAATCAAATTTTCAATTGTACTAAATGTGAACTTCATAAAACTCGGACAAATACAGTTCCAGGAAAAGGAAATTATAATGCAAAAGTAATTGTTATTGGAGAAGCACCAGGTCGATTCGAAGATTTACAAGGCGAACCTTTTGTTGGGAGGGGTGGAAACCTTTTGACCAAATGTCTTTCTGAAGTCGGTATAAATCGTGAGGATGTATTCATAACAAACATTGTAAAATGTCGACCTCCTGAAAACCGAAGACCAACAAAAATCGAAAGCAAAGCATGTACTCCTTTCTTAGATATGCAAATTGAAGCAATCAATCCAAAAGTTATTGTAACACTTGGTGCAGTTTCAGGCGAATATATTTCAAAAAAATTTAATTGTACTTGGACTGCAATGTTAAAAGAAAATGGAAAACCAAAAAAAGTGAATACATTAACAAATCAATTAATATTACTCCCAATTCTTCACCCAGCAGCTGTTCTTCGAGACCCAAATAAAAAAGGAATTTTCATTTCGGCACTCAAAACTCTTTTAACTTTAATTCAAAGTGAAAATATAAATTAATCAACCAACTTGATATTAAGGTAATTAAACTAAATTAAGCTGAAACTGATTTAAGAAAATTTATTAAAACATGTTTCTTATTTCTTACCAAGTCTTTTGACATAAGGTCCGCGTGCCCTTTATTCACCATAACCACTTTCGATAAACCCGAAATAAAACTATCTAACTCTTCCCAAGGAGAAAAAGAATCATACTTGCCAACTATTACCATTATTGGTTTATCCATATACAAAATATTCAATCCACAATTAATATGTGAAGACCAAACTAAATCATAAAATATTAATCTTTTATGTAATTTTGTTGAAAAACCAACTTTTTTTTCCAACTCATTTTTAGAAATTTTTGGTGAAGTTATTTTGCGATATAACCTTCTAAACATTGCTTTCTTTGAAAATTCACCATGTAGCCAACTGGAGAAAAGAGAAGTCAACACAACTTTGACAGGTTGAAAATCAGATACTACTGGAGCAATTGCCACAAAACTTTTAACACGTGAATCTGTCCTAGCCAGAACAGAACAAATACCTGCACCCATTGAGAACCCAATGCAGTGATATTTCTTCACACCTAAGAAGGTCATAAGTGCTTTCATTGAAGCTATGATTCCTTCAACAGAGAATAAAACTCCAGTAGATTTTCCGTGAAGGGGGAGATCAACTAAAATTGTTTGAAACCCTGCTTTAACTAAGTCATCTGAAAAATCATCAAGACGTCTATGGTCATTGAGCATTCCATGAATTAAAAGAACTGGTTCACCTTTTCCTTGAACTTTGTAAAATATATTACATCCACCAAATTTGAAAAAAGCATCCACATTAATAAGACATTTGCAAACATAAAAGCTTAGTTATATTACTCAATTAATCTTCAAGAATAATTGCATTTACTGGACAAGCATCTTTAGCTTGTTTTGCACTTTCTTCTTCATCCGCATTTGGTTGTTTTTTGACCACACTCTTCATTGTATCCGTATTCAACTCAAAAAGATCGGGAGCAACTGCGACACAGGCACCACAACCAATACAATCTTCAGTAACTTTAATTCTCATAAAATTCTTTTTATGAAGTCTTATAAAGAGTTACCTATTTTTTGAAGTATGGCTCTTGACGAAAAAACAAAAAGTGCGGTTTCAGAAATTTTGAAAGCAGCAATAAATCCAATCAAATTAAATTTATTCGGTTCGGAAAACAATGAATATGTAATTGTTGTTAAAGATTTACTTACGGACCTTGCAAAAATTTCAAAAATAAGTCTAGAAATTTTTTCTCTCGAGTCAGACAAGGCTAAACAATTAAAGATAACAAAAGAACCTGTTCTCCTTTTTGATGATTTTCCAAATGTTCGATTTATGGGGATTCCAAGTGGACATGAATTTAGGGCTTTACTAGAAACAATCGTAATGGTTTCAACAAAAAAAACTAAACTTGAAGCTGCATTAATAAAAGAAATTAAAGCCATTTCAACTCCTGTAGACCTTAAAGTTTTTATTACACCAACTTGCCCCTATTGTTCATCCTCAGTAATAATGGCACTTCAAATGGCAATTGAAAACCCTTTAATTACAGGTCAAATGGTTGAAGCTACGGAATTTCCAACTATGTCCCAAAAATTTGAAGTTATGGGAGTTCCAAAAACTGTGGTTAATGAAAATAAAAGTTTTGAAGGAGCAGTTCCACCAAACATATTCGTTCAAAAAGTTATAGAAACTTTGTAACTTAACTTATTCTTCTATTTTGTCGTTGTCAATTCGTTCAACATCTTTTTCACTTATGTAATCTCCAATTTGAACCTCAATCATTTCTAAAGGAATTTGACCTGGGTTTTCAATTCTGTGAGATGTTCCACGATGAACATAACTTGATTCACCCGGACCAAGAATTGTCTCAACCCCATCCAAGTAAACACGAGCTGTTCCCTTTACAACGACCCAATGTTCACTCCTATTAAAATGCTTCTGAGCTGTTAATCTTTTTCCTGGACGAACAAACATACGTCTGATTCTGTATCCTCCATTATCCTCCATCATAATAAAATATCCCCAAGGTCTATGAACTGTTGTGTGAAATCTTGCACGACTATCTTTGTTATCTTTCAAAAAAGTTACCATTTTTTTAACTTTTTGTGAACTCTTTTTTGAACTTATAAGAAGGGCGTCCCTCGTATCAACAACTAT
Organism: Candidatus Altarchaeota archaeon; assembly: GCA_030590165.1. GTDB lineage: Archaea > SpSt-1190 > SpSt-1190 > SpSt-1190 > SpSt-1190 > JAUUZA01. Next base: position 4,578 of record JAUUZA010000021.1, on the reverse strand, counting down.
TAAATCATCAACATCAATCAATCCGATAAGTTTTTTTGATTCACTCCAAATTAAACTATTTTTTGAATCAAGATTTAAAACTTCAGTGTTAGTTACTAATTTTTCACCATTTTTGTCCATTTCATCAAAAAAACTTGAAAAACTCCCCAAATCATTCCATTTTGAAGTTATTGGAACTACAACTGCTTTATCTGTTTTTTCTAACACCCCATATTCTAATGTCATTGATTTAACACTTTCATAATCATCAACCCCCCTTTCATGAATACAAAGATGCTCCGGTGAATATTCTTGAACTTCCTTCACAAAATTTTTTGAATTAACATAAAGCATTCCAGCATTCCAAAAATATCCATTATTTACATATTTTTTAGCAAGTTCATAATTTGGTTTTTCAATAAATTTATCTACCTCAAAACCTCCGTTCAACTCCTTACCGGGTTTAATATAACCATAACCTGTATGAGGGTGTGTTGGGACTATCCCAAATGAAATCAATTTATTTTTTGATAATTTTTTTGCATTTTTTATACTTTCAATAAATTCATCTTGACCACGCATTGAATGATCACTTGGAAAAACACCATAGTCATCATGACCACCAACATGCATACTCAAAAGTATGGCAGAAAGTGTTCCTCTTGCCGCAGGTTCTGCAACAATTTGATTTTTACCTAGATCTAAGTTTAACTCATCTAATTGATTTTGAACTAAAAATCTATAATTCTTACTTGTTGAAATTAAGAGATTTTCACTACCAAAAATTGGATTTAATCTCTCAATAGTTTTTTGGAATAAACTTTTTCCTTCAAAAAATTTAATAAATTGTTTTGGATATCCTTCCCTACTTAATGGCCATAAACGTGAACCAACTCCCCCTGCAAGAATAATTGCTTTAGCCATAGTATTACTTCGTATTACTTATTTATAATATTAGCGAACTCGCGTAATCATCCTATTTATAGGGCGTGTTTTACTTTTAAAAAGCAAAATGCGACTTCTCTTTTCCTCATCTTCATACTTATAATTATTAAGTTTTTTCATAATCTTTGCTACAAATTCTTTTATTTCATCTAAAGTAGGAACATTTTCTAGTTTGAGCCTTATTCGACTATAGCCTATCCAAGAATATCCCTTAAATTCAATGAAATGTGCATTAGTTTTTTTCAAAATATTTACCCATCCATCAACATCAATCATATTCATCCCCTTAATCAAAGTTACTCTAGCTACAGTTCGTGCAGAAGTTTCTGACACAAATTCACAACTTTTCATTAAACGTTCCCAATAATCTTTTTCAGTTGGAACTGAAATTCGTTTATAACTTTCTTTATTCGGAGCAGTTAAACTCAAATAAATTTGTGTTGGTAAATGTCCTTTTAATTTTTCAAGTGCGTCTGGATATTGTCCATTTGTAACAAGAAAAATTGAAAAGGTTCCTTTACGATTTGCAATATAATCAATCAGTTCAGGAAGTTTTCCATAATTAGTTGGTTCACCACTTAAACTTATTGCAAAGTGAGAAGGTTCTTTTGCCTCTAAGAATAATTTCTGATTTGTCTTCGGATTTCCCTTCAATCCCCATAAAAGGTCTAATCTTTTTTTAATTAAAGATTCAACCATTTCTTTAGGGTCGGTCCATTCAATTCCCTTCGGTAAAGACATAAACTCTTCAGGTCGCCAACAATACACACAATTATTATTACAATATAATGCAGACGGAGCAAATTCCATACACTTGTGAGCTGGTGCTCCATAAAATTTTTGTTTGTAACAAGCACCCCTACCAGTTAACACATTTTTTGTCCAGCGACAAATCTCAACTGCCCCAGTACCGTGGAATCTATATCCTCTTTTTTCAAAGTCTTTAATCACTGTCACACTCTAGTCGTTCTTAAATCATTAAAAAGAATTACACTAATTTCAATAATGCTTCTTACTAATCTTTGGTATAAAGAAAATAAACCACTCATAGAAGTTCACGAAGGCCACAATTCCAAACAAATACAAGTCGGAAGTCTTAAAGGGAAATATATCTCAAATGAAAGATTTTGTATAGGATATAATAAAAAAGGAAAACGAATTCCACACGGAATTAAATTAAAAACAGGAATAATGTGCAAAAAATGTAAGAATTACGATGTTTTTTTGAAATGCACAATTTGTAATGGGGCAAAATGTTTAGATAAACGTTCTTGGTCGTGGTGCAATCAACCTTTCATTGTTTATTTTGCTTATTTTGGCGGAGATTTAATAAAAGTTGGAGTAACAGCAAAAAGAAGACTGAATGAACGATTAACAGAACAAGGTGCAATTGCTTTTTCAATTCACGACGAATTTAAAAATGGTCTTTTAGCAAGAAGATGTGAAACAAATTTAGCTAAGAAATTTCCAGACAGAGTGAAATCAGCAAAAAAAATTGAACTATATAAGAAACTAAAATTGGATTGGTTTCAAAATAAATTTGATAATGCTATAATAATTGAAAAAAATTTGAAAACAGTAAAAGAAATTAAAAATCAAAAAATAAAAAAAGTTATTAAATTTATTCCAGATGAACAGATTAAAACAATTGGTCAACTCCTTATTCTCAAAAATGTAGTTATCCCATTTTCATCATTAAGAGGACGTAGAATCATAGAAAAACAAAGTATTTTCGACTTCTAACCCTAAAAATTCAAGAAAATTTTAAAAATAAAAAAACTCCCCAATAAGGGGAAAAAGAATCCCGACAAAGTCGGGAATTATTCCGTTGCAAAAATTGTCCACCAAGGCTTTCGTTCTTCAAGAATATTTCCAAGGGTGGCATCCGCCCTCATGAAAACATTTGCATTTATTGGAACTATTGCAAAAAGTTTATATTTCTTTTTAATATTTCCTTCATAAATAGCTGTTCCATCTTCATCTTCTTTAAGTTCAAGTTCACCAAGTTCTGCATCTACTTCATCCATAATTTCATCCGGTAACTTTATGGCAATTCCTCCAATCTTAAGTACACCATTTTCAAAATCAAGCGCAATCTTAGCTTGAACATTCACTCTTCTTGTTTTCATTTCAACTTCTTCGGCGCCAATAGTAACTTCCATATTTTCACCTTCAGTCGTTGGAATTTCCAAGATTGTTGCAGTTCCAATAACTTGTTCGCCTTCAATTTCTAAACTATTTGGTGCAAATCTCAGTTTAATTGCACTAGAAACTCTTGCTGTTCCACCTTGGGAAATAAGTTCTTTTATCAGTCTAACTTTCTCAGTTTCTATTTCACCAATAAGCCGACTTCTCTCTTGCCCAGATAAGGTGTCATCTGCAAGAATCATGTGTTTCTTAAGTTCAAGTTCACCAACCAACTGAGCCACCTCTGCCCTATTGTCTTGATTACCTTCATTTAATTTTTCTCGAGCCTGTTCTCTTATTACTTCTATATTACTTTCTCGAACACATTGTTCCCTGTACTCTCTTGCTTTTTCATAAAGCAAACCAAGTGAATCCCCTGCTTCATTCAAATCTGTTAATCTATTCATTTCAATTTCCAAAACCTGTGCTGCCATACAGGGATGTTCATTCATCATCATTCCCATTTGATTGAAACAACTTCTTTCAAGTTCTGCAAATTTTCTTAATAAATCTTCGGCTTTTCTTTTAGCGTCTTCAATATCTACATTTTCTAAATCCATATCTTTTGCAAGACTAATTAAGTGTTCACGAAGTTTCAAAGCATCAGTACATTCTGAATTTTCTTTTAATTCTTCACACGCTCGGTACATTGTATTTCTTATTTCAATAAATGCACCAATCTTTGATTCAATAACTTCTTTTTCTTCATCACTTACCATTTCAAGATTTAATTTCATGTCCCTAAGTTGACCATCTAAACTCTCAACTTTTGAACATGGATTCAATAACTGAAGTCTATATTCCATGTTTCTCATTCGTTCAATATATTGAGAAAATCTACTTTGTATCATTGAAGTTTCATCAACAGATTTCAAAACAATATTACATCTTTCAACAGACGGAAGATCCTCAAGCTGCTTAGCAAGCTCTTCAATTCGTTCCCGAGTTACAGTAGCAATACCAAATTCACCCGCTTCTTCTGCTTTATTTACTAATAATTTCAAACTTCTAATTTTATTTTCAAACTCAAGTCTCTGACTAACACATGTTGCCAAAGAAGACATCATTTCCTGTGGAACCTCTTGTTCACAATTCAAACCATCAAGTCTTTCAATTTCGTGATATAATAATTGTTTTAATTCACGAACTATCAAAATCCTATTGTTTTCATCAGCAATTCTAATTTCACGTTCTAAGTTTTGAATTCTCTCTTTAAGATTTTCTCTTACTTGAAAACAATCACCCGATATGGCAATTCCTGGTTTTCCCTCTTCTATTCCAATTTCAACTATTCCTCTTTCTGCAAAATAATTAATTGTATATGTAAAATGATTTACTCTTTCTTTAAGAAATGTAATTTCACTTTCAACCCTAGTATCCTCAATCATTTCAACACAAACACCTGGTTCTTGTTTTATATTAACTGCAAAAACAAAGGTATCCTCAGTTCGGCCAGGAAGCCAACCA
>JAUUZA010000027.1 GCA_030590165.1 Candidatus Altarchaeota archaeon | reverse complement strand
TGCAGTTTCTACCATTTTAAGGGAAATTTATGTTGTAGATAGAGATGCCTTGAAAAAAGTTGAACCGAAAACAAAAGTTTCAAGACTTACAAAAAAAATAAAAGCAATTTCCCCAGATACCTCTATTTATGAGGTTGCACGCCTTATGATTGAAAAAGGGGTGGCTGATTATCCAGTTCTTAATAGTAGTTTAAAGGGAATTACTGGAAATATGATACTTAGTGCAGTAAAAAAAACTACTGAATTAACAAAAAGAGAAGTGAAAACTGTTATGAGTCCTTGTAGAACGGTGAGTGAATCACGCCTTAACACTGCAGAAAAAATTTCAATGAAAACAGGAATGAGCGTTTTGCCAGTAGTGAATACGTCAGGAAAGTTAATTGCAATTTGGTCTGATGGAAAATTAATTAAAAAACCTTCACTGGCTCGAATGGGGACAAGGGTGAAATTAATTATTGATAAATTAATTGAAAATCCTATAGTTGTTATTGATAAACAGAGAAACCCAGTTGGGATAGTAACAAAGAAGGATATTTTTGAGTTGGCAGCAAGTTTTAAAGAATATACTGTTCCAATTTTTTATTCTGGACTTGAATCTATAAAAAAGTTGGATGCTGATTTTGTGAAAGTTCAAGTAATTGAAAGTATTCAGAAGGTGAATAAAGTAACTCCAGCAAGATATGCAAGTGTTAATGTTAGTAAGAAAGGGGTGTGGAGAGTAAAAATCAAATTGTCTACACCTTCCAAAATGTTTATGTCTCATGGAGAAAATGAGGAATTTAATGTATCTTTAAGTGAAGCTTTGGCTCGACTTGTGAAAGAAGTTATGCTAGAAAAGAAAAAAAGAGTGAAATTGAGAAAAATTACTAAAGAGTGAAAAGTATATTAGTGAAGAGTGTATTTTTAATTACATGTTAGGGAAAGTTATGGACTGGTTACTTGGTCTTGATGAGACAAAGTTGCCGGACCGAGGTGAGATGCTCAGAGAAATCGAAGCAACGGATATGGTTGAGCTTGCCCCTGTAGGGGCTAAGAAACCAAGGAGAATTAAGGCAGTTGGAGCGGCTTTAGCTAAGAAAAAGAAAGCAAAGAAGAAACCAGCTAAAAAGAAAAGGGTAAAGAAAAAAGCTGTAAAGAAAAAGACAGTGAAAAGAAAGACAGCCAAGAAAAAAACTGTTAAGAAAAAGACTGTAAAACGAAAAACTGCTAAGAAAAAAACAGTGAAAAGAAAGATAGCCAAGAAAAAAACTGTTAAGAAAAAGACAGTAAAACGAAAAACTGCTAAGAAAAAAGTAGCAAAAAAGAGGACTGTTAAGCGAAAGACAGTGAAGAAAAAAACTACAAAGAAAAGAACAGTTAAAAGAAAGACTGTTAAAAAGAAAGCCACAAAGAAGAGAAAAGTGAAGAGAAAGACAGTCAAGAAGAAAGTTGTGAAGAAAAAGAGAGCTCCAAGTAAGAAAGATCAAGTTATTACTTATTTGAAGAAACAAAAATCTCCTAAATCTATTGCACAAGTTTCAAGAGGAGTAGGAATAACACTTCAAACTGCACGACGTTATCTCTTCTATCTTAAAAAAGAGAGAAAAGTGAAGAGTAACGAAAAAGGATGGTATAAATAATGCAATTAAAAGACCTGGCCTTTTTGGCCTTTGGTTCTTTTTCTATTCTTTTAGGTGCAATTTTATCGTCCAACTTTAGTTTTGTTGGTGCTAGTGCATTAGATTCATTACTCACTTTTTGTGTCGCATTCTTCCTCGTTTTTATGGGTGGAGTCTTGTGGATTGCAACAACTGTGAATGTAATTAAAGAACTTTGATTAATCTAAATGTTGACAACAATTTAATGTTTCGAAGACGATTTTTTTATTGTTAATATTAATGGTTGATATTGCCGTATTTCCACTTGGTAAATACTTTTTTTGGTTTTCAAGAGTTTCATTATTGAGATGTGTCAATAAACAAGAGATTGGACCTCTATGACTCACAATTAAAAGAGTTTTATTTTTATATTCATTTTTAATTTTTTCAAGAAAAGGTATAACTTTATCCCAAACTTCACTTAAACTTTCCCCGCTCCTTGGTTTGAAGTTATAATTCGGAATTTCTAAATTACTTTTTTTTAATTTGATTTTTCCCTCTAGTACACCTTTTGATTGTTCTCTTAGAATTTTTGTTGGAATTAAATTTGTTTCTGGATGAAATTTCAGAATTTCTTTACAGGTATCCAAAGCCCTGTCCAAATCACTTGAATAAGCACAATCAATTTTAATATTTTTTAGTTTTTCTGCAATATTTTTTGATTGTTCAAGTCCATTTGGAGTTAATTGTGAATTTAAGTGTCCTTGAAAAATACCTTTTATATTTTCAAAAGTTTCACCATGTCTAACAATAATTAATTTCATTGAAAAGGACCTAAACAAAATCAACTTTTCTTATTTCAAGTATGGCAACAGGATATATTTTCCTTGCATTTTCCTTAAGTTTGTTTTGAATGGTGTGAGCTAAAACTTCCTTGATTAAATCGACAGTATTTTTTCCTTCAACTAAGGTATCTAAACTTGCTTCCATATTTCTTCTAATATCTTTTTCATGACTTGAGTAACAATTTCCGACTGTCATTGCAACAATTTTTATACGAATTTTTTGATTATCTGATGTTGTGTAATCTTTAATTAATTCAATCTTAGTTCTTTTTCGTCTAACTATACTGCGAATTAAACTTCTTGCCATCTCATATCCAGCAAGCTTCGTTTGAGCAGTTTTTCCTGAAACAGTTTCAATTTCAAATAATAATTTAACTTGATTAAGGCGTGGTCCTGAAGCGACTTCACTGGCTAAAACCTTAATAAGTCTACCTACCACATTATTTGCGTCAGTTGCAGGGGTCTCACCAACTTTCTTTTCTCCAAAATCTTTTGGACTTATAATTTCATACCAAGTCTTTGCCTTCCATTTATCCTTAGTAGTTGCTCTTCTTGCCATCATTTACCACCACTAACAATAACTTTAGCTGTCTTCGGAGTGTATTTCCAAGTGCTTCCAAGTCTTTTCTTACCTTTATAATATTTAACGAGTCTGAGTATCTTCATTTCGACCTGTGTAAGGCCTCTTTTATTATGTTTGTCTGCCGTATTTTTTTCTAAATGTTCTCTCAAATGAACTGCCTTTGCTAAGAGGTCGAATAAATCATTAGGAATTTCAAATTTTATTCCGCCTTCTTTGAGAATTGTTTCGACTGATTTACCAGTTATGAGTTTGATTGATGGAACTCCGTATGAGTCTCTTAAAATTGTTCCAATCATTGTAGGAGATTTATCTTCTTTAGCAAGCCTTACTACAATTTGAGCTACTTCATCTGCAGAGTAATTTACCCATGCAGGAGAACTGGTTCTGAATGGTTTTTTACTCCCACTCTTACCTTTTCGATGTGTGTATATTCTAGCCACTAAGGATTTTGTAAGGCCGTTTTATAAGCGTTTTCTACGAGATTCCTGTTTTTTTTGGTTTCTGGGGTGTTTTGGCCTTCTTTTAGTTTCTGTTCCACAAAATTCACAAACTCCCTTTGCATCTTGGAGCCTTTTGCATCCTGGGCAATACCAAATCCAATTAATTTTTTTTGTCATACTTTTTCCAGCCCCTTCCCATAATAATTTGAGGTGTTCAGCAACATTTTGAACTGCAAAGTCATTTGAGACAATGATTCCGTCCATCTGTAATCCCAATGCGAGGACATCAATATCTGCCTTGCTTAAGACACCAGAATCACCCGTTTCCCTTGCTGCAATTTTTATTTTATTAATGAATTCAGTTTTAGGACTAAGGATTTCAACTGTTGGGGGAACTCTTGTTTCTTCTGCAACAGATTCTGAAGTTATGCCTGTAGTATATAAATTTTCAATGAAGGCTCCAGCATCGAGTACTTTGATTTTCACTAAAAAACAAAGCCTTCTTAATTTATGGTATTACCCTTTTGGTATGCTCTACCTTATTGGAATGGGAATTGAAAAAGGTGACATGACATTAAAAGGAACAGAAGCAATAAAAAAATCAAGCCAAATTTTTATTGAAAGTTATACTAGTTTTCCATATGAGTTGGATTTTGAAACTACTTTACTTCCGAGGGGGAAAGTTGAGAGTAATTTTTTATTAGATAAGGCAGAAGAAGACACAATTGCAATTTTAATTCCTGGAGACCCACTATTCGCAACTACACATATTTCATTGATTAAGGAAGGTAAGGAAAAAGGGATTGACATTGAAGTAATTCATGCACCATCAATCATTAATGCAATAGCAAGAACGGGATTAAGCACATATAAATTTGGGCGAATTGTAACACTTTCACAAACTTATGAAAGTGATAAGGAAAGAATTGAAAATAATTTGAAAGCAGGTCTTCACAGTCTTTGTTTAATTGACCCAGAAATGAAACTTGATGATGCAATTAATATTTTAAGAGCAATGGGATTTGATAATGAACTTTTAGTTTGTGAAAGATTGGGTTCAAAAACAGAAAAGATTTATTTTGGAAAAGAATTCACTATTGATTTTGGTAAGCCACCTTATAGTATAATATTGCCTGGTGAACTTCATTTCTTTGAGGAAGAATTTATTCAACAATTTCGTGTATAGCATAAGTGAAATTTGTTGTTATGCCGTCAAATATTAGGTCTGCCCAACATATAGAATAGCTTCCAAATTCAATGCAAGTATTCTCATTTTCTATTGTCGTAATCATTAAGGGAATTAAAACTTTGAAAGATTCCATTTGTAAGGGAGATTCAAAACAAAATTTACTTACATGTTCACCAAATTTGAGAGAAGTTTTTCTTTTAAGGCAAAAGCTTGTATTTTCATTTGAAGTCGTAATCCCCCACAAATCTTCATATTGTTTTGCTACTTGTGTAGCAAGACGGCCTGATTCATTATTCACTAAGTTTTGTGAATAAGTTAGTGAAGAGCCTCTATCTTTTAAAATACTCAAAAATTTACCCTCAAATAAAATAGAACCAAAAAATTGTGGACCTCCTTCTTCTATATATTTTTCAAAGACATATGATGAATCCATTGTAATTATTTCTTGAATATTTCTACCTTGATAAAACATATTTAATGCAAGGAGGTCTGCAAGAAATATTTCAGCTGTTGCTTCCATTTCTGCAGCTTGGCTTGCCATTGCTGCTACTGCCATTCCTACCATGCCGGAAACTGCTAATGCGGCAAGTGTTGCAAACCCTTTCTTAATTGTCATAAATCATCACCAATTTTCCATCTGGAGGAATTGCTAAGAAGGCACGCTCACCATTTTTTTCTCCAGTTGAGAGTACTATGTCTCCAGTTTCATTCACTAACTCAAAAGTTTCATTGAAGTTCATTAAAATTTCTTTAACATTCACCCCTTCAAATGTTTCTGAATTTGTTTTCAATGCATTTGATAGATAGTAAAGAAAAGGATGACCCTCTACAGTATGCATTGATATTGCATGAAGATATGGATATGCAGCATTAAGTGTTCTTCCATAAGTTGCTGTTGCAGTTATTGAAAGTTGAAAAAATAAAGCAAAACCAACAGCAATTCCTGAGGCAAGTCCAACCATTATTGCCGTTGTTGGTAAATTTTTAGGTATTCCAGCCATCATGACGCCTCCATATTCTCATATGTTTCTTGTAAATTAAAATAAAAATCATTTAAGCTTGGTAAAAAATCTTTGTAAATATCAGGTAAAACAGGTAAATTTTCTTGTGAAATTTCTGAGAGTGTATTAACACTTGAAAAATAAGTTTTTGGAGTTAGAACGACTATCAAAAGACCATATTTATTTCCTGAACCCTCTTTGTAAACTATAGGCAATGAATATATTGCAAAATTTTGTAAGTATGCACTATAAGTGCTCATAAGAAAGGGGGACACTTGAGGTAATAACATATTATTTGTTTGATAAAAGCTTGACATCAATAAGGCTTCATAAAATTCTTTACTATTTCCAAAAATTCTGTAGAGTGAAATAATTCTTTCAACATTACAATCTAAGTTTTCAGATAGAACAGGTAATATCTCAGATTCTGTAGCATCTCCATGCGTTTTCATATAATTGATTACAGTTAAAAGACAAGATATTTGAGTTTTTTGAATTGTGTTGTAAACTTGATCGATTAAATTACTCCGTATAATTTCTTTGCTCGTTTCAATAATATCTTCAGATTCCTCTTCCTGAATTTCCTTCAGTTCTTGTTTAGGTATTCCGAGTAGGCTTCTTTCTTTAGCACTTGGGGTGAAATATTTTGAGTGAGTTGGTAGATTGAAATCCCCTTTTTTCAAACCACCTGCATAAATATAGACATATTCAAATACAGTTCCCATAAGACCGTTTTCACTAGTTTTTACAAATTCACCCTGTTCTGGATCATATACACCATAACTTACTTCATAACCATATTGAGGGGAAATTTCTAATTTTCCAAGGTCTACTATACCAAAGTCATCTTGGTATTTGTGTGAAACCATTAGATTGGCTTGAGTCATCGCCATACGAGTGATTCGCCATCCATCTAAATCTTGTTTTATTGATATTTGAAATCTTGAAATATTAATTATTCCTATTATAAGAATAAATACGACTCCCATTGTAATTCCGTCTAAACCCTTCATTCCATTCTCGCCTCTGGATTTCCTAAATTTTTAAAACAAAATTTAGAGATAGAATCATTTGAAACATAGTGAATGTTTTCTTTAATATTATCTGTTGAAAATGGGATAGTTAAAGGATATGAAGAAAAAGTTGCGGTCTCAGTAGGAAAAAACATTCCAAGTCCTCCATTAATATTGCCTTCAAGAACTCCAATTGAAAAAGGAAGATAATCCCAGCTTAGATTCACTTCTGTATGTGGATGCATATTAACCAAACTCATTGAAGCTGCAAGTACATCAGACCTAATAGCAAAATTATTTGTCATTCCCATCGTGGCCAGTCCTTGATAAGTAGATATACCAAGAAGAACAATTAGTGCAAAACTAAGAAGGGGCCCAAAAACACCAGACATAAACATTACATCTTCTTGAACTCCCACAGATGAAATAAACAATTACAATATTTAAAGTAATTACTCATAAGCTTCAAATGTGAGGATTCCACCCTCTAAAAGAATAGGTCTCAAAAGGGGGGAAGTTGTACCATTGAAATAATATTGTTTATCTAATTCCTGCCACATCGGTTTACAAAATCTGAAACGAGAAGAGTAATAATTATAAAATACACATAAAACTGAAGGAAAACCTTCACACCGTTCACTTGCTATTTCATAATCCTCTACGTCTAAATTAGGATGTGAGGGAAGTAGACAATTACTAAGAAAAACTTCCATATCTTTTGGTGGGTTGAATGTTTCTTGAGCTTGTATTTGTGAATAGAGGGTTGAGCCAACAAATTCTACTTGTACTGGAACACCATTTAGTGAACCTGCAATTTGTAAGAATGCACTTTGATTTACAAAGAATATAATTGAAAGAAAAATTGTATAAATAAGTAAAGAGAGGCCCTTCATAGGACCTACCTTACCAAGCCTCTGCTTTCAGCAACCGCGTTTGTAAGTTCATGACATTCGTCAGGATCATACCACTTGCTTGTTTCAAGTTTGTCGATTGAACCAATTTGGTAAAGATAAACTGCGCAATCACAATCTGAAAGGCGTTCACCAAATTCAAATTCTTCTCGTGTGAAATAATTTACTGTTGCCCCTTCATATGCGGCTGCAACAGTTGCCTTTGCTTGTGTTGCTTCATTCACTGCTCCTAGAACAAATCCTGAATCATACCAAGATTCACAAAAGGAGGAAAGAGTGAGTTCAGCTTGTCCGCCTCCAATTTCATCCATCCAATTACCAAAAGTTTTATCAGCACTCGTTTTTTGTAATAGTTGGTACATTGTAATTCCAACAACCAACGCCAAAAGAAGAGTTACAACAATCCAAATCGGGCTTCCTGCATCTCCTTTCATTCTAACACCTTAAGAAACCTGTATTTTTTTTGATATTAATGCTTTGCTTAGTTCTGGGTTATTAAACGCATCAAAATTGATGGCTTTTAATGTGGGATAAATATCAACACAAACTTGGGCACATACCTCGGCACAACCCAAGTCATGCATTTCCCTTCTTATTTCAATATGGGTTTTAACATTATCTTCAGGAGTTATCATTTGTCTTGCTTTAAAAGCAAGGGCATAATCTTCTTTTAATTCAAAACATTTTCCACATGTTTTTGCATTTAGTCCATCATTCACAAAAATTGGTTTTAAAGCATCAATATTTTCGTGAAGAAATTCTGAGAGTGAAGTAGGATTTAATAAATTTAATCCTCCTGTAGAAATTAAACCTTCATAATAATCTGCAATATATCTTTCACTCGGGTCAAACTCAGAGGTTCCTGGTGCAGATTTTGTCATCCATCCTTGACATTTTATGAAGAGTGAATTGAGTGCGTCTCCTGTTGCAACACCTTCATCTGATTGAAGCACAGTCTGCAATTGTTTTATGTCTGAGGAAGTCATTTCAAGTGGAACAGATGAAATTGCGAGTTCATGAGGTGATAGGGATTGAATTTCTTTGAAATTTTCAGCCACCCTTTTTGGTGAATAAAATTCTTCATCATCAAGAAGAGCAAGTTTTAAGATTGTTTTAGGATATTCAAGTTGAGCCATTGTTATTTTTTGGTCAAAGGAAGATACAACATCAGCAGTTCCTATTACTGAACCCACAATTACTACTCTAAATATTATTAAAGCCAGAATAACCCCATTAAGTAGACCTAAAGCAGGGTTACTCAATTAGATACCTCCTTTTTAATTTCCTCCGTTAATTCATTTATAACGAGCCCAACCCAAACAATCTCATCATTTTCTGATATTATTGTTTGAATTTCTTCTGAATCAAATTCGAGTCCAGGAAAAATTACTGAATAATCTTCATTTATTGTACTTATGGTTGTTTCAATATTTTTTGAATTTTTTGCATCATTATAAATTTCAATTAAGGCACCACACAGCAGTTTTGTTTGGGCATATCGTGTGTCTAAATTACTCTCACTAAAAAACATTTCAAATGAGTTGTGATATGTTTTTTCATAATTTTCTTTGATGAAGGATTCATCATAAAAATTTCGACAAAGTTTAAGTGTTAATTGAATTTCTTCTTCACTCGCTTCAAATTCTACACGACCTCCAAAACTATCTTTCATGAAGTCTGAAATGTATGGAGTTACTGAAGCAAATAAAAAACCTACAATAACTAAACGACCAATAACATTCATAATCAATTTTAAGCCCTGCACGTCTTCACCCTTTTATTCACAGGCATCTTCAACATTTCCACCATCAATACTGAGGTCGCTATCATCAATTGAGCTTCCAGCCTCATTAAT
>JAUUZA010000009.1 GCA_030590165.1 Candidatus Altarchaeota archaeon | reverse complement strand
TCATCCCCATCAAAATCAGCATTATACGGAGGACATACACTTGGATTAATTCTAAAAGTTCTCCCAGGAAGGACTTTTACCTTATGTCCCATAATACTAACTTTATGCAATGTAGGTTGCCTATTCATTAAAACAACATCACCATCTGAAAGATGTCTCTCAACAATCCATCCTGGTTGAAGTTGTTCCTTTAAATTTTCCTTATTAAAATCAGTAATTCTAAGTCGATTTTCCTCGTCATCAATTACATAATTAGCTCTTTGTTTCCCATCAGGACCATCTGAAATCAAAGTCTTAAGCCATTCAGCATTTTCTTCAGTAACAAAAACTGGAACTGTTAAAATTTCTGCAATTTCTCTAGGAACCCCAACTTCATCAACACCAATACGACTATCCGGACTAATTACTGTTCGAGCAGAAAAATTCACTCGTTTACCTGCGAGATTTCTTCTAAATCTTCCTTCTTTAGTTTTAATTCTTTGGACTATTCCTTTTAGAATTCTTCCTGCCCTATGTCTTGCAGGGGGAACACCACTGACTTCATTATCAATCATTGTTGTAACATGATATTGGAGTAATTCCCAAAAGTCTTCAATTATTACTGCAGGAGCACCACTCGCCATATTTTCCTTTAGTCTTGTATTGATACGCATGATATCAACTAATTTGTGAGTCATATCATCTTCACTTCGTTCACCTGTTTGAAGTGTAATACTTGGTCTTGTCGTCACTGGTGGAACAAGCATAACTGTAAGAATTGTCCACTCAGGCCTTGAAACCTCAGTATCCATACCAAGAAGTTCTAAATCTTCATCTGGAATTTTTTCTAACCATTCACGAATTTCAATTGGGGTCATTTTATTTCCCCCATCATAATATGTAGTTGGTTTTTCCCACACTATTTTTTCTTGAGGAGTATTACAAAATGGACAAGTCTTTTCAGCACGTGCCCCCTTCATTATACTCTTAATTAAATTATCTTTAGCTTTCACATTTCCTTCATCATCAATTTTTTTGAAAAGTTTGAATAAATATTTTCTCTGTTCATTTGGAATCTTCACTCTCCCACAATGTGAACAACTAGAATAAAGCCACCCAAAAATTTCCTTCCCAAATCTAACATGAATTAAGGGTTTTGCCAACTCAATTAAACCAAAATGACCGGGACAACTTCCTACTTTTCCGGCACAGGTTCTACAACGCATCCCTGGGTCAACAACACCAAGTCTTGGATCCATTAAACCCCCTTCAACTGGGAAACCGTCTTGATCGTAGAGTTCAGGAACAGTAATTTCCATAACACTAAGTTTTCTAATTAAGTCAGGACCAAATAATCCAAATTTTATACCTTTTATTTCTTTTCTGATTATATCCATGTAATCACCCTTTATCTCCTAATTGTAATCTCGGGTATATCCCTAATGAAATTAATTCTTGCAACAAAATGTGGAAAGCATAACTTACTTCAATAAATTCAATATTTTCACCACCACAAATTGGACAATATGCTCTGTCTTTTACAAAATCATTAATTGCAGTCACTCCACATTTTTCACAAACAGGTAATTTAGTTTTATCAGAACTAAATCTTTCATGAAGCAAAAGTGAAGCTCCGTGTGAAACGAGCGCATCCTTTTCCATTTCACCCATTCTCAAACCACCAGACTTACTTCTACCTTCTGTTGGTTGGCGAGTTAACATTTGTACAGGACCTCTTGCTCTTGCATGTAATTTGTTTGCAACCATGTGACGAACTTTATGATAATAAATTACTCCATTAAAAATTTCAACTTCATAAGCTTTACCAGTTCGTCCATCATACATTTTTTCTTTTCCTGATGATGTAAAACCATTAGCCTCTAATAACGCCTTAGCTTCACTAACTGGGTCACCTTCAAAGGAAGTTCCATCCATAAATCTACCTTCTATTGACCCCGCCTTAGCAGCCACAATCTCAATAAGTTGATTAAATGTCATACGACTTGGAATACCATGTGGATTAGTAATTATATCTGGAATAATTCCACTTTCAGTGAATGGCATATCTTCTTGAGGAACAACCATACCAATAATACCTTTCTGTCCATATCTACTAGAAAGTTTGTCACCGAGTTCTGCAACACGATCTTCACGAACTTTAACATTCACTAATTTTCTACCGTCAATATTTTCAGAAACAATAACAGAATCAATCCATCCCCGTTCATCATGTCTAACACGTTCACTCGTATCACGACGCGATTCAACTCCCATTCTGAAAATACTCATTGCACCTAAAAATCTTGGAGGTGAAGTTTTTCCTACGAGTACACTATCACCTTCTGCCCAACTTTCAGGATTAACAATTCCATCTTCATCAAGGGCAGTATAATCTAAATCTTCGCTAAACCCTGTAACATCTTTAGTAGGGGCTTCTATGCGGTCTTCTTGTCCCCCTGGATAACGATTTTCAATAGTAGTATAAGGCCTAAAATAAGTACTTCGTGCAAAGCCCCTTTCTAAACTAGCTTTATTCACAACCATACCATCTTCCATATTATATCCACCCCAAGTCATCATAGCAATAACTACATTTTGACCTGCCGGATGATGTTCAAATCCTAATACTTTGTGAAGTTTTGTATTCACTATTGGTACCTGAGGATAATGTAAAATATTAGTGAATGTATCAAATCTAATAGGATAATTCAGTGAATAAATTCCAACTCCTTGTTTAACTCCTTTACTAGTACCATAATTAACACGGTCACCACGAGAAAAGTTTGCATAAGGAATTAATGAACCTGGCACGCCCAAAAGTGTAATTGGATGAATCTCCAAATGTGTAGTTCCCTTCCTAATATGTTTTTCATCAATTGCAATTAACGCATTTTCTTCTTCTTCAGCATCTAAAAATTCAATTTTTCCAGCGTCAATCAAATCTCTCCAAACTATTTCACCTTTTTTGAGCTTTTTAAGATCAATCTTATTAAATTGAGGTTTTTTCTCAGTTACAATAATCAAAGGTCTCAATACCCTCCCTTCACTAGTGTCAATTCGAATTTCATCTCTCTCTTGAATATATGCAATAGTGACCTCGGAGTGAATTTTCCCCTTTCTCCTTAAATTTATTAATTTACTAACTATTTCTTGAGCTTCCTTATGATTCACTCTTGAAAGAACCTTACCATTAATCATTACGCTTATCATTCACTGTCTCCTCCAAAATTTTTTTCAAATGTTTCTCGATATCTTTAGTTGGTGTTCGATAACTAAGCTTTGCAAATAACGCTAAGTTCTTTCGTAAACCAATGTTTGACCCTTCTGGTGTTTCTGCAACACAAAGTTTACCCCAATGAGTTGGATGTAACTCTCTTGCTTCAAAATGAGGCTGACTACTCGTCAAAGGACTCATAACTCTTCTCAAATGACTCATAGTATCAAAGAAATTTAATCTCTGTAGATGTTGTGCTACACCACTTCTTCCACCAATCCAATATCCAGTAGCCATTGCACTCTCAATTCTGCTTGTCAGTAATTGACTTCTAATTATTGTAGTAGAACTTGGTTCACGACCACGCTTAACAATTCTTTCAAAACTATACTTCATATCATTTGCTAAAGTCTTAAATGCAGCCCTAAAAAGTTGCTCCATAAGTTCTCCAGCAAGCTTCAATCTTTTATTTCCATAATGGTCTTTGTCATCTCCTCCTAATTCACCATGATGAAACTTCAAAATTTTTTCAGCAATTGAACCGACAGCCAAAGCCTTTAGGTTACGGAATTTTTTACCCTTTCCAATATGTGGTAAAAGATAATTATCCATTAAGTATGCTGAACGTTCAACTCGGTATTCAGTTCCTTGACCTATTTTCAATTTCTTTCCAATAAAATCAAGTGCCTCTTCTTGGTTTAAAACGCCCTCCATTGCCTCAATATTCACTAATATGTCTTCAGTAAAAGCTTCATCTTCTGAAATTTGTTCAACAAGTTTTTGGTCATCTTCTATGCCCAAAGCCATCAAAACAACAGCTAAAGGAATTCTTGGAACTCTCGCCCATGAAACACTAATTACCCCGTCCTTCATTCTCTCAAATAAATGAGGAATTCTAAAACCAGGAACTTCACTAAATAATCGGGCTGCTTCCTGAGCACTTCCTGAACGTGGTTTTTCAAGTAATGGAATATTTGGAACGAGATCCTCAATACTCATAAGCACTCTTTCAGTTCCGCTAATCAAGAAGTATCCTCCAGGGTCGTAGGGGTCTTCACCAACCTCGACCAATTCTTCACTACTCAATCCATGAAGTAAACACTTATTACTTCGAACCATAATTGGTAAATTTCCTATATCTGCCCAAATTGACTCAGCCTTAATTCCGTCTTTTTCAGGAATTATTTCTAATTGAATAGGAGCAGAATAAGTCAATTTTCTAATTCTGGACTCTATTGGATACAAAAGACTACTAGAACCATCAGCCTCGCGAGCCAAAGGATGTAAAATCCTAATTTTTCCAAAGAGAAGTTTATAGCTCTCGAATCCCGGGGGCACAATTAAAGGTTCCATCGCACCAACTTCTTTTACAACCCTTTGCATTCCTTCTTTGAGGAAAGTATTGTAAGAATCTATATGGTGACGAGAAACTCCGTATTCGTCAAAAAATGCCCTGGCCAGTGAAGAAATTGCATCTTTCATTTATATATCACACCTTTTTTTAATAGAACTTGCCCGAAAAAATCCAAAATTAACAGGAAAGTTAAGACTAAGCACTTGTTAAATTCCAATAGGGGGTTTAAATAGTTTTCTTCGCTAGAATGACAAAAATTACATATAGAAATGAAAAAATAAAAAAAGGAAACCCCTACATTCAGGGATTAACACGACAAATCATCAGATGCTGCTGCACCTTCTTGACCTGCGCCAATTGGTCCAAAGCTTGGTAATTCTGCAACTGAACTAAGAATAGTGTTACACTCTTCTGGCATCATATCAAACGCATTACAAATTGCTTGTTTGATGGATTCAGGAGAACGAGCCACCTGAACTTGTTGGTCTTCAAGAATAAAGGACGGTGAACCACCAACACTATATTGGGCATTCAAACTTGCTTCAACAGGATATTGTGGATATCTTCCATTACTCCATGTTTCCTTATCAGCAAAAAGTTCTGAAATACTATATTCAGTATCAAGATTTTCCATACAAGTATCAAGTTTTTTAGTATCTATTCCAACAGATTCTATACAACCTGTAAAGTCACCAGCTTCAACAAAACATCTTAAGTAATCTGTAAATTTGTCGTTCTGTTCATATTGAATACAATACATACGACTATTTTCTAAGATTTCTGTTTCACCATGCATAATGTAACTAACAAAGTTTACCATTACATTTGCTTTGTCTCCAAGCAGTTCAATAACAGGAACATAAGCTTTCAAGAATTGAAGTCCGTATGGACAGTATGACATAATAAAAGCGTTGGCGGTTGGTCCATCGACTGGCTGCCACTCGGCACTTTTTTGAACATTTATACTATCACTCATACCTACTGTCATCACTATAATTCCACCTATCAATAACATATTGATAATTAGAAGTGTTGACATCACATCATTTCTCTTCAAGAATTTTCTTACACTCTTATTGAATTTGGCCATTTTTTTCTGACAATTAGATTTCTTTTTCCTAGAAACTGTTTTCTTTTTCACGGAAGTTATTTTCTTTTTCCCAGAATTTATTTTCTTTTTTTGGGCCATGTCTTAGGTAAAAGAATGTGCTTAAAATCTTTACTATAGAAAATGCTTAAAAAAGCGAAGAGATGAGAAGGTATAGAGCTTATGATGGGTTCGTAGCTCAGTTGGTAGAGCGCCGGGCTTTTAACCCGGCGGTCGCGGGTTCGAATCCCGTCGGACCCACATTTTTTCATTTAATTAAACAATTTCAAAAAATAAATAATTCTATAACTTTCTGATAATAATAAAAGACATGGCAAAACGTAAAATTAATTATAAAAAAAGGAAAACTAAGTTCAATAACAAAAAAAATGAGATTGAAAATAATTGTATTCCGTTTTCTTATAAGAAGAAATCAACTACAAAAAAAGACATTAAATTAAATTTCAAAGGAAAAGAAGTGGAATTTAGATTAAAATCTCAAGATAGCGAACAACCTTCAGCTTATCATTTTGAAGAGTTACTTGATAACAAATATTTCGAAGGACCTATTATATTACACACATACCTCTTTCCAAATTCAAACAAAATCTCAATGGCTCTCGGAAAGCAATACCTAGCTTTTATAATAAATTTCACAAAAAACACCGATGAAACTATCACAATTGATCGCAAACTGATGTATAAATTTGGGAAAAAAGTCATTAAATCATCTAAACAATTTGAAAAATATCTTATCAAAATTGGTGAAGAAAAGACCAAAATAATTAATGAAATAAATGAGGCTTATTTCTCATTTGAAAATCGTAATTGATTAGAGTTAATTAAATAATCCTTTTTATAAAAAATCACTTACGGAAGATTCCAATAACAAACTTGAAAAATTTGGTAAGTAATGTTAGTGGTAAAAGAACAACAGCCAAGAGTGAACCAGCAAGATATCCTACAAAAAGTGAACCTGAACTAATCGCAATAATGAATAAATCCAACGGCCACTTAAAATAAAACCCAAGGCCAATAGGCACCGCAAAAACGAGCAAAAGTGCCGGAATTAATGAAATCAATAATGAAAGCCCACCAAACAATAAACCAATCAAAAGGCCAATTATTGTAGTTATGAAATATGCCACATTAAATTTAAGCCCAAAAATTCCAGCAGCAATTGAAAGAAGTAAGAGGTCAATCACAAAACTCAC
Source organism: Candidatus Altarchaeota archaeon (assembly GCA_030590165.1). GTDB lineage: Archaea > SpSt-1190 > SpSt-1190 > SpSt-1190 > SpSt-1190 > JAUUZA01. Next base: position 18,815 of record JAUUZA010000009.1, on the reverse strand, counting down.
TTATTCATAAGAATAAAAAGGTGTGGAAACTATTGTTTCCAGAGTCCATGAATATTGCAGTAAGCTCTTACACTCGTAACAGTTCCTTCAACTTTGAAAACTGCTTCCGGTTTTTCGCCTGATTTCAAGAACTTTCTAAACATCTTATCTCCTATAAAAAGTTCAATAAATTCAATGTAATGAGCAGCTTCCATTGGATGAGGAACCAAACCAACTTTAACTTTAACTTCATTTCCAACTTGTTCAAAGATTGGAACATGTTTTTCATTACCTACATCTTCACTTTTTTCTTCAAATAATCCCATAGCTTGCCCACAACAAATGAGCTGTCCCATACCTGTATGTAAAACTTCAACAACATTTCCACACAATTCGCATTTGTAAATTTGTTTTAATTCAGTCATCATTTCCACCTTTGTTTAATAATCGCATATCATAAAAAGAATTTTGGTCTGCCAGAGGCAGGATTTGAACCTGCGTACCAACTATGGATTAGATTTTGAGTCTAACGCGTTTTCCGGACTCCGCCACTCTGGCTTATTTTTATTACTCAACTATGGGTTCTCTCATTTTTCCTTTTTAACTCTTCATACCGCCCTCATACCACTCATTATCACGTTTTATCCAATCTTTTGGATCATAAACAATTAGTTTTCCTTCGGCATCAACAGTTACAACACGAATTATACCTGAATTTATTATTATTCTACTACATCTATTACAAGGATGAGATTTATTACTCGTTCCGTCAGGTCGCACTCCTAAAATATACAAAATTCCACCAAGAACTGAAGTTCCATTTCGAGCCGCGTTTATTACTGCATTCTCTTCCGCATGAACTGCCGGACAATCCTCATATCCTGAATATTCCTTAGACCCCATTTTATCCTTCAAACAACCCAGTGAACAATTGTTAACCCCACGAGCAGGTCCATTATACCCAGTACTAACTATGGCATCATTTACAACAATAATAGCACCGAATTGCCGACGAGTACAAGGACTTCTTTTTGAAATTGATTTTGCAATACCTAAATAATATTCATCTCTACTTAGTCTTTTCATATTATTACAACTTACCTGAATTTAAAAATTAAATCCACCAAGCTTCCCCAGGATAACAATCCTCTGGACATGTCTCACTACTTTCCCCTTCATCACAAAAATCATCACCACAATGAGTGTTAGTTTCCCTACAAATATTGTGAACACAATATCCTGAAGGACAAGTAACATTTTCATTACAAGAAGCCCCAATTCTATCAAAACACTCACCGCAATCTCTTGGACAAGTTTCACAAGTTTCATCATTATTGCAAAAAAGGTCCCCACAAAAAAGGGTTGAACTCCTACATAGGCGCATCAAACAAATTCCAGATTCACATTGAGAATCAATTATACAATAATCCCCAATATCTCTTAAAACTGGACGGAAAATAAGGGATAATAAAATCAAAAAAAAGAATAAAAAAACTAAAATTTTTGTTTTTTTACTAATAACCTTACCCTTTAATTTCCACACATTAGTCTTGAATTTACAAATAAAAAAGGCTAATGAAAAAGAACGCTGAGGATGGGATTCGAACCCATGCTCCCTTTCAGGAACTAGCTTAGCAGGCTAGCGCTTTAAACCACTCAGCCACCTCAGCAGCTAAGAATTACTTCACACTCTCTGTTTTAATTTCTTTCTTATTCATAAGCTTGGAATTTTTTTTAAGATTAAGCCAATGTTTACAAGCCAGTATATGTGAACAATCCTTTTCACTTATTGAAGTAAATTCACAGTCACACATCCACTTCTCTGCTTTAATTCTAAATAGCACTTGGTGTGTGCTCTCAGAAATAACAGAAAAATAAAAGGAAGAGCCAATCTGGCCCTTATACTCAACCTTTCCAGTATCAACCAACATTTTGGCCTTTTGGAATTTATTCATTAACTGACCCTTACGCTTCCACACTCGCAACCATTGGTTTTGGTTCAAGTTCCTTGAATTTAAGGCTCTTTACTAATTCCTTATACCTATTCCTAATTGTTACTTCAGTTACACCTGCTACTTCGGCAACTTCTCTCTGGGTCTTTTTCTCACCAGTAAGTTGAGCTGAAATATAGAGTACAGCTGCAGCAACACCAGTTGGTCCGCGACCAGAAGTTAATTCTCTTTCTTTAGCTTGTTGAAGTATGTCTAATGCTTTAGTAACAGTCTTACCACTCAAATGAAGATTACTAGCAAAACGTGGTATGTAATCTCTCGGGTCTGTCGGTAAAATTCTTATTCCCAATTGACGAGACAAAAATCTGTAAGTCCTACCAATTTCACGTTTTGGAATATTTGCAACTTCAGCAATTTCATCAAGAGTTCGAGGAGTTCCATGTTCACGACATGCAGCATATAATGCAGATGCTACAACACTTTCCATACTTCTTCCACGCACAAGTTCTTTTGCAACTGCACGTCGATAAATTAATGCGGATGTTTCTTCAACACCAGGAGAAAGACTAAGTTGACTCGTGTATCTTTTCAATTCCGCCAATGCATACTTCAAATTTCTTTCAGTAGCAGTACTAATTCGTTGCTGCCATTTTTTCAGGCGCAAAAATTTTGGTCGAAGTTTTGGAGCTAATTTAAAAATATCACTAAAACCCATCCCCAATTCAGTACTAACACCCTTATCATGACGAGCAAGACTAATAGGTGCACCAGCTCGACGACGACCATTTGCACTATCGCCATCAAATTCACGCCATTCTTGACTAAAGTCTATTAGGTTATCTTCAATAACATAACCACATTCCATACAAACAATTTCACCACGAATAGTGTCCCTGCTTATACGAGTTGATCCACATTTCTTACATTTTTTAATGCCCACTGGGCTGCCTAAAACTAAAGCCATAATATCCACTCCATTACAATAAAGTATATAAACACTAATTATGCTTGGTCGGTTAGTCTTTATAAAGCTTTCTATAAAAAACCGCTTCACAGTAGAAAAAGACCGCGAAAGCGGCCTTTAAATTGAATGACTAGGAGCCAACCCGTCGCTTCAACAATATACTTTGACGCACAAAGTAATGTAGTTTGAGATTAACTTGCCTGAAATACCACTTAAATAAAGAGTGAAAATAACCCAAGAAGGAAAACTAAGGCACTAATTCTTACTAAATAACGCGAGTCATCAACATGTAAAATTTTCAACGCATAAACTGACGCTGCAATTAACATGGAAGAAACTGACATCAAAATAAAGGTAAGCCCACCCGAATATTTAGCCAACAACAATGGCCAAACACTTCCTAAAAGACATAAAATCATGACGCTTTTTCTAGCGGCATCAACACCCAAAATTTTTGGGAGTGTAAATTTCTCAATTCCAAATGGTCGATTAAGTTGAATATTAGACCTTATTATTAATTCATAAAAAAATACAAACCAATAAACTGGTGAAATTGAAATCAATTCAAGAGAGTGAACCATTAATAATAAAGGCATAATGAGTGAAAGAATGAAATCACTAATAAAATGGTAATGGTGAACAAGACTCGCGCCAAAAATTGCAATAATCAAGAAAGAAATATACCAAATTGGAAATCCAAAATAAAATGCTGAAAGAATTGCAAAAATCCCAAAGAAGAGGGAACTCTTAAAAATAGAAACTTTTTCTACCTCGCTAAGTAAGACCCTATTATAAATTTTATCTATATCTGCACTATAGAAAGATTCAAATCCATTAATTGAAATAAGGAGTAAAATTGCTGGTAGAAGTATGGCCAAATTCTGACCAAAAAATAAAACTACAAAAAGTATAAACATAGTATAGAAACCAAGACGCTTCGGCTTGAAAGCCTGAATCATTTTCCCTTACCTTTCCTCATTCGTTTTTTGGCTCGTAAACCTTTATAACCACACTTACGGCACTTAACTTTTCCTGCTCGAACCTTGTCAGCATCCGTTCTAAGTTTAGCATTGCATTTCATACAAATAAAAACCCTATCAAATAATCTTGCCGTAGATGGATCGCTCATTATAACGAAGAAATTTAGAAGATTTATAAGTGTTGCTAAACTTGTTTTTTGTGGAATCAGTCCTAAAGCTTAAGAAACTTGACGAACGCTTGGCTTTACTTGTTACTTTAGCTCTTAAAAAAATAAAACAAGTTAGTAAAATTGATGGATTTGAAGGCCCAGATGAAGTAGTGAAAAAAATTTTGGAAAAACTTGGACTTGAAGTTAAAATAAAAAAAACTGGATGTAGAAGTGACATACTTTTTGGAACAAGTGAAGGAATGACAAAATACAAGATGGCAAATTCACTAAAAGGAAAAGAAAGAATTTATCAACTCGGACTTGCCTTCGGTTACCCAAATTGTTGTTCAAAATATTTTTCAGAATTCATAATGGGTGAAAAAAAAGAAAAACCAAAAAAGTTACTACCACTTGAACACTTTATTTGTCCGGGATGTAAAAAAAGCAATGAACTCTTAAAAAAATACAAAAAAGAAGACAACTAAGTACCTAAATTATTTTACCCAAGTCTATCATTGCACGCCCAGGATATTCAATTGCAATTTTTTTCAAAGGTTTCTTAACACCAGTGGGCAATGCAGCATATATCATTTTCAAAAGGTCAATATTAATTAGTGGCTTCAAATCACTGGCTTCCATTGCTTGGAAAAGTTTTTCACTTTTAATACTTTTAAAACTAGCAACCTTCCCTCCTTCAACTTTTGATTTGTAAACCTTACTAAGTTTATCATTCTCATAATTTGCAACATAAACTCCGTCACCTAAAAGCCAAACAAAGGCACGTCCCTTAGTAAATTCAAATATCATTTTTGGCATTGTTTTAATCTTAGCTTTCATTGTACCTTTCAAACTATCTTCAACAATTGAACCAATTACATCTTTTCTAAGAGCGTCAAGATATTTTATTACCTTTGGATGAAGTTTGTAAATTATTTCCATTGTTGCCTTACTTTCTTCGTGCTCAACTGACTTGAAAAGTTTAATCACTTCAGCAGCAATTAAAGGTACTTCTTGAGGTATGACTCCCTTATCCGCATGTGCTTTCAAAACAATTGGAAGTTCAGGAACTGAAGCTGGTTGACCATCCATTGACATAATGAATGCATTTCCTGCCCAAGTTATTGAACGATAATATCTTTCTAAAATCCATTCAATGTATTGATTCACTTTTTTCATATAAAAATCTGCCCCTTCCATGGAACGCATTACTGATTCCTTCGTCGGTTTAATTTCACCTGCTTTAAGCAAATTCTTAAGTGGCTTCATAATACCACCATCATAAATTAATTTTGAGTGTCTGAGAAAATTGTAAATAATATTGTCGCCCTCTTTCGCAAACTGAAACATTTCAGTAATTGTATGAATCTGAACTTGCATTTTTTTATCAATTTTTTTACCAAGGTCATTAAGCATTGCTAAAAGTTTTTCCTTCAATTCATCTGGAACGTCTCGTTGCGTATCATCAAGAATCACAAGCATATCAATATCCGAACCGGGTTTGAAATCATTTCTTGCTAAGCTCCCAATTAAAACTACACTTTTAACCATATTGCCAAGTTTTTGACGAGCAACAGCTGAAAATCGTTCTGCTGCCTTAACTTTTGCTCTCAGAAAAACTTGACGCCTCTTCTTTGCTTTTTCAAAGGTTTTTGATGTTGCTTTTTCTTCTTTATTATCTTTTTTATTTATTTTTTTAAGTTTAGTTTTTTCCTGCTTAACAGGTCTAATTGAAGCTTTTTTAGGCATATTACTTATCTCCTAAAGTCTTTTTTATACCTTCCATATTTATCCAAGCATCAATTTTTGTTACAAATTTAATTACCGCTTTATGAACTTCTTCTAATTTTTCTGCTTCAATATATGTTAATTCGCCTTTCTCAATTTCTTTTTCCATTGAAAATATTCTTTCATATATTTTGACATCTTCAACTGTAATTATTTTATCTTTTAGTAAAGTTTCTTTTAACAAATCTGCCATTTCATAGGGAGAACCAGAAATTTTTCCATATTTCATAACACCTGCATGTGCCGCCTCAACAGTCGCCCAATAAAGAGTGTGAACCCCACTAAGCAAAACATTAGTATAATTATTCGCATTAAAAAATGCACGACTTAATGCTGCATTCACTGCTTCAGTCGTTGGACGAATCTTTCCTTGAATCAACAGTCTTTTTAGTGGTACAAAAAAACCTAAGTCATATAACGCCACCCCATCCCTAAGCATTTGAATTGCAAGTGGGTCTCCCCTCCTTACCGAATCCCAGAACTGACTTATACTTACAGTATTCAAATGTAATTTTGGATATAATTTTGTTAATGAATTCATTTCAGACTGAAAGGCAATATAAAGTGCCTTATCCATTGGACCAAAGGAATCATCCACAATCACAACAACATCAACATCACTTGATTCACTTTCTGTCTTTTTAGCAAATGAACCAAATACTGCAACTGCCTTAATGAAAGTTCCAAATTTTTTAACTACAGTTGAAGTAAAGTCATAAACCTTATCAACTTCTTCCATCCTCATTTTTGTTTTTTGAATGTCTGTTAATACTTCTTCTTTTTTTCTCATACTCATTTTAACACCTAATCCTTTCCTCGTTTTGATGAATACAATAATGGTTGCGAACTTGCCCAAACATTTGAGGTTCGGCTCGGACCTATTGTATATCCTCCTGCATACCTACCTGGCATAGAATAACTCCCAAAGGCGCCCTTCATCGGTTGAAGTGACGTTTCGTTTTGGAATGAATAGAAAGAACGAACAGGCATTTGAGTCCCAAAATAACCTCTAGCCATTTGCTCATTTGGTCTAGAAGCATAACCTGCCCTGTCTATAAATTGTGGAGAAAAATTTTCTGGTCCACCTGCCATTGCCATCATAGCTTCCATAGGCAAACCATCATTCCACATAGTATTAAGAGTAACTTCAGTATCATACAAACCTTGTCCACCTTCAATATTAATTGCACCAACATCCATTAATTTAGTTAAAATTCCTGGGTCCATTTTACTAACTTCATCAAGCCAATCACCCCAAGCAATATGACCATGACCATATCCCGGACCACCAACTAAGTGAATATATTTTGGGTCAATTCCGCCTTTCTTTAATTTTTTTAAGAAGTCACTCGGTTTTATTCCACTTGCTGCAGCATGACCGATATCAAATGTAATTGTAACAACATCTTCAGGAAGCCCATTGACCTTTGCTTTTGCTTTCACTTTTTTTATTAATTCAATCATATGTTCTGGTTTGTAAAAGTGAGCAAATCCTTGCATATACCCTTTTTCAGGTACCATCGGAAAAAGATTTTCCAAACCTATGGTCATTTTTTTTGCCTTAAGACGTTTATATGTTGCACCTTTTTCTTGCACTATTCCTTTGAAAATCCTATCAAAAGTATCAACAACATGCTTCATGGTCGTTTCTTGTGAATCTTTAAATGGACCAAATCTACCTGACTCCATTACGCTTCCCCAAGCGTCAAACCTTATTTTATCAATCTTATCGCGATGTTCCTTTAAAAGTTGATTAAGCCTATTCTCTTCACTCCCGCTTTTATTTTTTTTATTATAAAGTTTTCTTAATTCATTTGAAGCAGAAACAATTTCTCCATCACGAGTCATTGGGTCTAACATTGCAAGTGCAGCTTTTTTCCAACCTTCATTTGCACGTTCTTTATGAAAATCTATCATGTCTATTAATTGTTTTTTGTCACTTGGGTTTTTAGCGGAATCTAAATTGTTCATCATAGCTTGAAAAACTTGTGGGTCTAATTTGTGTTCAAGTTCTTGAGTTCTTTTTAATAGTCCTTCTGGATTATTTTCATATTTCTCCATCAATTTTCCTGCCCTACACGCACCAAGTTCACCTTTAAATTTTTGAACTTCTTGAATAGCTACTGCACCATATTTTTCTGCAAAATTCAAAGGAAGTACTCTTACAAAATTTCTCCATTCACTCTCAATTTGATCTTTTAACACTGGGTCTTTAACTCCAAACTCATTCATTAAATTTGTAAGTTCTTCTTTATTTTTAGAAAGCATAAAAGGATTACTAACTTGAAAAGGCATTCCAACAAAGGGTTCAACAAAATAATAACTCATTTGACCAATTGGATGAACGGTCATATGTTTTCCATCAAGCTTAGTAGTATAATCCAAACTTTTTTTAAGCAAAAGAGCAGCTTGTGTCCTTCCTATCTCAGTTAATCCTGCTGGATTAGCTTGCATCGGTGCATGAGTTCTAAATTGCCCATTATAAACACTAGCAATATTTTTCATTTTGCTAATTAAACTATCTGATACTCCTTGTGGACCCGTTGTAGTTCTTACGGCCTCTCCAAACAAGGTTTTAACACTTCCTCCAGCTCCTTGTTGTTGATTAAGCAATCCCCCAATGTCAACTTCAGCACTGACAACACCACGCTCAAAAGTATTCTGTAATTGACTCAAAAAGTCAGCCTTCTCACTCGGAGGCGCAACTGTAGAACCTACTGTCGGTTTTCTCTTATCTGCCACAAGATTATGCCTGCAGGTTCTATATATTAAGATTTGTTCTTTTAATCTCATTTATTAACGGATTAAAGAAAAAACGTCATCATAATTTATAAATCCAAAAAGTATGGGCTATAGTGGAGACTTTCATAGTTGAAATGATAATAGCCTTCGTTTCAAGTTTTTTATTGTCAAATTGGCTCAAATCTTATTTTAAAAAGGCAGGACTCGTTGGTTTAGATGTACATAAGAAAAACAAGCCTAAATTACCAACTAGCGGAGGAATCCCAGTTTTTTTTGGATTCTATGTCGCTGCGATGCTTTACATTTTTTTAAGGACATATATTTATGGTGAATTTAATTTCTTATTAGAAATTCTGGCAAGCATACTTTCAATTGCGCTTGTAACCTTTGTGGGTTTCCTTGATGATGTAAATTCAGCAGAAGGAAAAAGAACAGGACTGAAGCAATGGCAAAAACCATTAATGACAATTTGGGCGGCGCTTCCTTTAATGGCACTAAGACTTGGAACGCCAAAAATGATGCTTCCTTTTATTGGAAATATTAATCTAAGTTTTATCTATCCGCTTTTTATAATTCCAATTGCCTTTATGGGCGCTTCAAATATGGTAAATCTTTTGGGTGGTTTCAATGGTCTTGAATCTGGCATGGCAATAATTTATCTTACCTCCCTAAGCCTCTACACTTATTTTTATTCAAATTTAGCAGCAAAAATAATTGCATTTGGTGCCCTTGGAGCAATATCTGGATTTTTCTTATTTAATAAATTTCCCTCTAAATTTTTACCAGGAGACAGTATTACATATTTCTTAGGTGCGACACTTGCAACAATTGCCATAGTTGGAAATGTAGAAAAAGCAGCCATCATTATCTCAATACCCTTTATCATTGAAGGTTTACTAAAACTTCGAGGAAGATTCAAAAAACCAACAATAGGAATTTTAAAAAATGGGAAAATTCACAGACAGGATGGAATCTATTCACTCCCCCACATCTTTATGAATGGAAATTTTACTGAAAAACAAATAGTCCAATTCACTTGGGCAATCTCAGCATTTTTCTCAATACTTGTTTGGTTCGTTTAATATCTCATTTACCAAAACGCCTTTGTCTCTTACTATATTTTTTAATAATTTTACTCAAGCGATTTACTCCAAAAGCAGGCCACATCTTCTTATCAAAATGTAATTCAGCATAAGATATTAAATATGGCATAAATCCTGAAATTCTTTGTTCATTTCCAGTTCTTATCATTAAATCGACTGGCGGTAAAAATGAAGTATATGTATATTTTTGGATGTCTTTACCTGAAATCTTTTCTCCTGCTTTTTGGGCTTCAAGTAATTTCTCCACACCAAGTTCAATTTCGTCAATACCATCATACCCAATTAAAACAGTAAAATATCTATCTGACTTACTTATTTTTGAAACGCTTTCAAATAATTGTTTCAAATTTGATGGTTCTCCTTCTTTTGAATCTATAATTTTGTATTGTTCAAACTTTGAAAGGTCCCCAGCAGGAATAAGACCCACATCATCAGGAATCCATTCACTCCCCTTCTCCACAATTTCAGCTAATTTATAAAAAAGATTTGATTTTTCTTCTTCATCCCTATTGAAATTATATTTTGAAAATCCATACATAGTCAAATATTTTATGTCAGTTTTATTAAAAATAAACTTTACAATTTTCTTGGCATTTTTAATGCCTTGATAATGACCAAATTTTTCTGGCAGTCCTCTTTTCTTTGCATATCTTCTATTACCGTCTGGAACTATGGCCAAATGAAGTATACCTGTTTCTATTAAATCCTTTTTTGGCATACTCTAATTCAGCAAAACAAATTATAAATCTTAAGCATATTCACGCCAAGTGTGATTGCACTTTATACATTTATAAAATCGGGTTGCAGGTTCATCACCAGAACGGGTCTGTTGAATCCACCAAATTGCTTTTTTTCCACCACATTTACTGCAATCTATTTCAATAGTTGAAAGTTCGTCTCTTGTTTTATCTGCATCAAATACAGGAATTTCAACAATTTCTTTAATTTTCTCTTTAATGACCACTTCTTTCTTATTCACAACAGCTTGAATATGCTCACATTTTCGACATTTCCAACCGATTCCATCTTCTTGTTTCACTGGAACCATCATAGAACCACATTTCGGACAAAATTTAATTGCCATTATCTCCTAAGGAGGCTCCCAAATAAAAAAGTTTCGAAAATGGCAGGCTCATCAAGACAATTATAAATCAAAAAAACATGGTTTTTAGTGTTTATAGACTCCAAACTTTGTATTCGTTGTAAGGGTAAACTACTTTGTGGGCTAAAACATTGCCCCCTTTATAATAGAATAAAAAAATTCAAAGAGTTAAAACTCAAAAAAGAAGTTGAAGCACCTTCCCCTCCTAATTTTTTAATTTCATGGAAAAATTATCCACGCGTAGCAATTGGACCAAATTTAGCATTAAACGGAATGCCCAAAGATGCATATGGTTTAACACTTGAAGAATTTGTTGGCGTTAGAGCTAATCAACTCAGAACTTTTCAGATGAAAGGAATTAGAACAAAGGAAGAAACAGCCCTGAGTGTAAAACCTGTAGATTTTGATGTCAAACTCAAATCAATAACAGGTCAAAGTTCAGATCCAAGAGGTATTATTGCCTCAATTGAAAAAATTACACATGGTGATGTAAAAGTTCCTGGAAAAATTTATTCACTCGTTGATAATTATGATATTAAAACAAAAGACGCCTTATTAAAAATAAAAAATTATGGTTTTGAATATATGGTTCAAACATTAAGCACAGGGAATCTGGGGATACCAACTCAAAAAAAACTTGTTCCAACACGGTGGGCAATCACAGCAGTTGATTCAATCTTAGCAAAAGATTATTTTGTAAAAATTAGAAGTAAACCTCAACTTCAAAATTTCGAACTTTACCAAATTGAACATTGGGACAATCACTTTTTAATTATTTTACTTCCTTGGGGTTGGGCCTTTGAAATGATGGAAAGATGGTTTGAAGGTGAAATTATTCACGACAACGAATATGGACAATTAAAAAAGAAATATGCCACAAACATTACTGGAGCATATTATGCAACACGACTTGAAGTTTTAAAACACCTCAATAAAAAGAATAAATTAGCCGCTTGCATCATTTTAAGACAGATTGGGGATAAATACATATACCCTGTTGGGGTTTGGCACTTACGAGAAGCAGTAGAAAAAGCCTTGCAATTAAAACCAGAAAAATACAATTCACTTTCCGACTTAGAACTTCGATTGAAAACAGTATGGAAATGGGATGAATGGAAAAAGAAAAGTACGGTTTGGTCTCAAATTTCTAAACAAGCCAGATTAATTGAATTTACTTAAAAATTAAATTTAAAACTTGAATAATTTTATGTTTATAATTTGGTTGAAATTTTTTAACATCAATATAATTATCACATAATTTATCCCTAATAGTATTATCCCCAATAGACACAAAAGGAGAAATATGAAGTTTTTCAAGAACTATTTTTTTTGCATAAATCGGCTCTTTAAGATAAATTTTAGTTACCCAATCATCAGATACTTTTTCGACTACTCCTTTTTTATTCACTATAATATCAGGACATATCACTTCAGCTTTCAAACCATGCGACCCAAGCCATTTTTTAACAAAGAAGGCTGGTGAAAAACTCATTACAATAACTCTGTATTTTTTTGACTGAAGCTCATGAAATTTTTCAACAACCTTTGTAACTTCAGATAATTCACATAAATCTTTAGCAGTTTCTGAGACACGAAGACCAACTAACCACTCAAAAGCTTTCTTTTGATATGAAGATTTTTTACTCAATTTTTCCCATAAAAAAGCGAATGGAAAAAAAAGGCGTTTAATAAATGGAATTTCCTTTGTCCAAATTATTGAACTTGGAGCATAAACAAGCGTCCCATCAAAATCAAATATTGCAACTTTCATCATAAACACCATTCTAAAGATATTTCGCAAGAAGTTTGTGAATACTGGCACTAGAGACCGAACTTTCAAGAGTATTTGTTGAAATAATTTCTACTGGTTGTAATGCTTGAAGGCGTTTCAATGCATCATTTGAAAAAACAGAATGAACAAAAGTAAGATATACTCTTTTTGCTCCCTGCTCTTTAGCGTGTCGAACAGCCCTTTCAATTGTTCCTCCTGTTGAAACCATATCATCAACCACAATTAAATCCCTATTCTTAAAATCAAAATCTTCTGCAGTCACAGTAATTTCTCCTGTTTCCTTATCCCTAAACTTTTTGAATGCGCCAAAATTATCTAAACCAAGAATGTCTGCCATTTCTTTTGACCAAATAATTGATTCTGTATCTGGACCAAGAACAAAAGCATCTTCAATTTTTGGAAGTGCTTCAGCAAGAGCTGGAATACCTGAAATGTTTTTTGCTTTTGCATGTTTAAACAGGGGCTGAATACTATCTCTCCTATGTGTATGTGCCGTTACAGTAAAAAAATTCGAAATGTAAGGGTCAAACAAATCTGCAACATATTGTGAACTAAGAGGTTCCCCCTTTCTAAACACATCATCTTGACGCGCATAAACAAAATATGGCATGACTAAGGAAATTTCATGTTTCGCATCATGAAGAGTTCTTGTTGTAAAATATAACCTAGCAAGATATTCATTCACATTTTCATCTGGACGTTTTCTTGAAATTAACACAATATTTTTTTCTAACTTATCCAAAGGAATTTTGAAATTTATTTCTCCATCTGGAAAAATTCTATGGTCTATAACATGATATTCAACACCTAAATATTCTGCGACATCTTTTCCTAATTTATCTCCAATAATCTGCATATTTATTTTGAAAATGGTAATATAAAAATTAATCTAAATTGTTTCTTAATGTAATAAAAGGTGTTAGAACACATTTTCTACGAGAAGTACTAATTTCCTCCATGTCTATGAGTTTTAAATATTCTTCATTTGAAAGCTGTTTAACTTCTTCAATTGATTTTCCTTTCAATTGTTTAGCTAAAAGAAAAGCGGAAGAAATACTAACAGCACATCCAGAACTTTCAAATGAGATGTCTTTCAATATTCCCTCTTCAATTTTCAAAAAAAGGGTAACTTCGTCACCGCAACTAATATTTTTACCTTCTATTTTTTTGTTGTGCGTTCTTTCTTCCATTTCAGACTTTGCTTTTTTATAAATGAGAAGAAGTTTATTCAAATTCATGAAAATACCTCTTTGATTTCATTTAGAACTTCAAATAAGTTTTCAACTTCTGAAAGGGTATTATAAATATAAAAACTTGCCCTGGCAGAAGAAGGAATACATAATCTTTCATGAAGGGGGTGCGCACAATGTTTACCACTACGAATAAAAATATTTCTTGCATTCAAAAAGTCAGCAACATCATGAGAGTGAACTCCAGGAAGATTAAAGCTTACCAGCCCAGTCCTAAGTTTGAGTGAATGAGGACCATAAATCTCAACCAACTTTTCTTCATTAAGTTTAAAGAAGTTTTTTAGAAGAGACACTTCATGTTTTCTAACATTATCCATTCCAATTTCCATCAAATATTCAGCTGCTCTTGCAAAACCAATTGCACCACCAATATTAGGAGTTCCACCTTCAAAACGTTCAGGCATATCTGCCCACTCTATTTTTTGATTAGTAACATCAAAAACTGTTCCACCACCCAACATAAAGGGTGTGCTTTCGGAAAATTCCTTACTAACATACAATAATCCAGTCCCCCCAGGGGCTAACATCTTATGTCCTGAAATTGCTAAAAAATCAGCCCCAATTTTATTCACATCAACTTTTAAATGAGGTGCAGATTGAGCCGCGTCAATTACAACTTTAGCGCCTTCTTCATGCGCCATTTTCGTTAATAATTCAACTTCATTAATTGTTCCAAGAACATTTGAAGCATGTGGCATTGAAACAACTTTTGCACCTTTAATTTTAGACTTAAAGTCCTCAATATCAATTACACCTTCAGAAGAAATATCAACAACAGAAACTTGTGAATTCACTCTCCACGGTAAAATATTTGAATGGTGTTCCATTGAGGTTATTACTACCTTATCTTTTTTTGAAAGATTAAGAAGGTGTGATGCTAAATTCAACCCTTCAGTTGCATTTTTAACATAAACAATGCGTTTCCAGTCTTTTGCCCCAATAAATTTTGATAAAGTTTTCTTACTGTCTTCATACCTTTCACTTGATTCTTCACTCAATCTATGAATCCCCCTATGAATATTTGCATTATGATTATTGTAATAATTAAAGACGGCAGCTAAAACTTGTTTTGGTTTGTGCGAGGTAGCAGAATTATCAAAATAAATTCCTCTTTTCAATATTGGAAAATCCTTCCTTACATCCATTCAAACACCCAATAACGTCTTTTTTTGAAAGTTTTTAATATCATCCATTTTAACCTTTCTCGATTCAAGATAAAATAATTGTTCTGGGGTAAATTTTATTTTCCTAAAACTATGACTTACTCTTGAAAAGGGAGTTTCTACATTAAGTTCAGGAAGTGCATTAACTCTTCCTTCATCAAATAAAAAAACAATTGAATTCAAAGAAACTTTGGAGCCTTTCGAACCTTCAAGAACTTCTGCTGATGTAATTATATCCACCTTCGACGAGACTATCCCTTTTATATTTACTTCACTTTTTGCGTTTGGCTCTTCGTGAATTATTTTAACGAAATTTTTAAATTTATTTTTTTCACAAACAAATTTCCCGACATAATCTAGTTTT
The DNA here is from genome assembly GCA_030590165.1 of Candidatus Altarchaeota archaeon. Taxonomy (GTDB): domain Archaea; phylum SpSt-1190; class SpSt-1190; order SpSt-1190; family SpSt-1190; genus JAUUZA01. Next base: position 3,490 of record JAUUZA010000009.1, on the reverse strand, counting down.
GAATTTTCAGACATATACACATAATCTTCAATTATAGAGTCAGAATCATTTGAAAGATAAGTAAGTTTTAAAGTTTCATTTGGGGGTATCCTAAAAAAACGTTTCACAATACATTTTCCCTCAAAACAAAAATTGAGTTCTCCTTTTGCTTGCCCATGAAAACCAAAAGAGGAATCTTTAACTTTAGTAATTAATTTACCACTAAAACTCCCAGTATAAAGAATATTTTTATTTATAAAAGACGAAGTTGGTTCAAATTTCTTAACTGAATTAAATCCAGAAAAATAATCTTGTGCGGGGCTTCCCCTAAATCTCTTAATTTTCTGCATTTTCGTGACCCCCCATATCAATATCAATCAAGCGCTGTAATTCCAAAGCATACTCCATAGGAAGTTCTCTTACAAAATCTCTAATAAACCCAAAAGCAATCATACTCTCGGCCGAAGTCCTATCAACCCCACGAGACATAAGATACATTAATTTTTCATCATCAATATTTGAAGTTTTAGCCTCATGATTCACACTTGCTGTTTTATTATGAATTAAAATATTTGGAATTGCATTAGCAATAGAATCATTGAGAAGAAGTGAATCACATTGAATCTTTGCAGTCACATCATCTGCACTTTCAAAAATCTTAAGTGTTCCACGAAAAGTTGAAACCCCCTTTCCGCTTGAAACTGTTTTTGAAATAATATTAGATGTAGTTTCTGGTGCCAAGTGAATCATTCTTGCACCTGAATCGATATTTTGATTTGAAGATACAAAAGCAATACTAATAACTTCACCTCTGGCTTTTTTCCCTTGAAGATAAATTCCAGGATATTTCATTGTAACTCCACTTCCAAAATTTCCATCAATCCATTGAACAAAAGAATTTTCTTTCGCAAAAGCTCGCTTTGTTCCAATATTTAAAACATTTTTACTCCAATTCTGAAGTGTAATGTATTTAACTTTAGAATTTTTTAGTGCAATAAGTTCAACAACAGCCGCATGTAATGTTGACTTGGAATGAAGAGGTGCAGTACAACCTTCAACATAAGTAACTTCAGAACCCTCATCAACAATAATTAAAGTTCTTTCAAATTGACCAAAGCCTTCCATATTAATTCTAAAATAAGTATGTAAGGGAAAAGGAACTTTAATGTTTTTAGGTACATAAATGAAGGTTCCACCACTCCAAACTGCTGAATTTAAAGCTGAAAACTTATTATCATTAGAAGAAACAATAGTTCCAAAATATTTTTTAACAAGTTCAGGATGTTTAAGTATTGCTTCATCCATACTCATATAAACTATTCCTTTTTCTTCAAGCATCTTCTTGGCTTTTTCGAAAATAATTTCAGAATCATACTGAAGTCCAAGACCTGAAATATTTTTCATTTTGTCACTAAGCCCTAACTTTTCAAAAGTTTCACGCATATCAGAAGGTAACTCTTCCCATTTTTCAGTTTTTTTTGAGGGTTTTGAATAATAAACCAAATCCTCAAAATTAAGCCAATTCAATTTTGGACCAAAAGAAGGTAAATGACTTTTCTCAAAAATTTCAAATCCTTTAAGTCTAAATTCTTTCAACCAAATTGGCTCTTTTTTAAAATTCGAAAGTTGAATTACTTTTTCTTTTGTTAAAGGGCCTTTAATTTGAAATTCACTTCTTTCTTTAGATTTGAACCAAAGTTTTTTTTCTCTCTCATCTAAAAGTGGGGTATTCACTTTGACCATTTTTCAAAACCTTCTTCTTCAAGTTGATCTAAGAGTTCAGCCCCGCCCTTCTTTACAATTTTACCTTTAATCATTACATAAACCTTATCTGGTTTAATTTTAGAAAAAATCCTATTATAATGTGTAACAACAAGAATTCCTTTCTTTTTTAATTTAGCCGTTTTCAATAAATCTTCAATATATTTTAGAGAATCAACATCTAATCCAGAATCAATTTCATCCAAAATCAAAAATTTTGGATTCATGAGTAAAATTTGCAATAACTCAAATTTTTTTCGTTCGCCACCCGAAAAACCTTGATTCAAATCTTTAGATAATAATTTATCTTTGAGTTTAAGTTTTTCAAAAAGAGCCACTCTGTCTGCATCTTCACCAATTAAATTAAGAAAATATTCTGAATTAACACCTTCAATTTCGGGAGGACTCTGAAAACTTAAAAAAATTCCTTTTTTTGCACGCTCATCAATTGAAAGTTTATTTAATGAATTACCTTCAAAGAGCATGGTTCCTCTTATTTTAAGACGCGTATCACCCATAATTGCCTTGGAAAGCGTAGTTTTTCCAGAACCATTAGGACCTATTAAAGCAACAATTTCACCGGCATTTACATTTAAATTTATTTCTTCTAAAATTGGTTTATCTCCAATAAACACATTCAAATCCTTTATTTCAATCACAGGAATGAAAAATATAATAAATTAAATAATTAACTATGTTAATAAGTTAACCATATAATACCTTAACTTAATTATTTTAATGATGGAGTGTGAAATATCCTCTAGAAAAGTTTTGCCTGCAATTAGAAAAGAGTTAGTTATTGAACTAATGAGTCTTAACAAAAAACAAAGTGAAATCGCAAAACTTCTTGATGTCACCCCAGCAGCAATCAATCAATATTTTAAAGGAAAGAGAGCCAAAGTTAAATTAAATTCTGATGAGAAAAAAATAATAAAAATTCTTGCTAAAACAATTATGAATAAAGATGAGGAAGAGACCAAACAAATATGCTCACTTTGTAAGAAAGTTACTTCAAGATTAAACAAAAAGATTGATTAATTCACAATGATTACATTTAGTTTTACTGGAAGGTTCACCACATTCAGAACATTCTTTAATTTCTGAATAAATTTTTTCTGAATTCTTCTTTAAAGTTGGAAGAATTTTATTCAAATACACTTCCAATATATTTTTTTTTGCTCCTTTCTTTCTTTGTTCTAAATTATTAATAAAATTTCTAGACATTGAACGCACACTTTCATTAAGATATGGACATTCAGAATCGGGAAGATTTGGATAATTCAAAAGTGCATAAACTGTTAACGCTTTTTCAGGAATATTAATTAATGGTTTCAATCGTGTAACAAACTTAGGGTGTTTAATAATTCCACCTACTTCCCCTTTAATTGTCATTTGAGGAAGATTTCCTACAAAAAGATTCATAATAAAAGTTTGAACCTCGTCATCCCTATTATGTGCAAAAAGAATTTTCGTTGCACCCCTTTCTCTTGCATATTTATTCAAAAAATACCTTCTAAGAATTCCACAAATAGTGCATGCTTTTTCTGGAAGATTTTTACTATCACGAATCTTCACTAAATCATCAAGGGTTTTTCCTACTTCTTTCTTAAAATCATAAATAAACAGTTCAATTTTATTATCTTTGCAAAATTTTTTAAGAAAAAGTAAAGTGTATTCTTTATACCCTTTTATTCCTTCATCTATGGAAATTGCGAAAAATCTTTTTTTATTTTTGATGGCCCATTTATTT
>JAUUZA010000025.1 GCA_030590165.1 Candidatus Altarchaeota archaeon | reverse complement strand
GGTTTAATAAACTCTCGAATTTCAATAAGACATTTGCTTGCAATTTCACTTGCCTTTCTCATTTTTTCAATTTCCTTTGAATTTTTTAGTGCCCTCATTTCTTTAAGTTTTTTTGAAACATCATAAAACTCACAACCCATATTTTTTTTCAATTTATCAAATGTTGAAAGGGTTATCCTCGAAAAATCCAAACCAATTCTCTGCTTACTCTTTGTTTCCTCAATCAGCAGACTCCAAAATTCCTTACCGTTTTTATAAATTTTAGTCTCAACATATTTTTCTGCTATTGCAGATTCAAGTGGACTTACTATAACTCTTGCCCCACCTTCATAAATTACAACCCCTTTACAAGGTTCTTCAATTCCACTCAAATAATAAAAATTTTTATCTTCGATTCCTTGATTAAACGCAAGCATCATAATTTTAATCAAAAACAGGGATTAATAAATGAAATCATCCACACTCTTGTGTGAAAGTTTGCAAAAAGTGTGGTCGAGTTAAAAGAAATAAAAGCTGGGGCATCGCCAAACAAGGTGAAGTAGCTCGAGCCCGCCTTATGGAACGTTTAGAAGAAACTCATTGTGAAGATTGTCTTCGTCACGGTGAAAGTTTTGTTGCAACACTACAAGTTAGAGGTAGATTTGATAGAAAAATTGTTGAAAATATGATTAATGACGAAATGAACCGAAGTGACAAAAAAGGCAATCACGAAAATGTCTATATTCGAGAAGGAGATTATAGATTTACGAGTAAACCAATGGCAAATAAAATTGCAAGACAACTCGCAGAACTTGGGGCAGAAATAAATATGACTTCAAAAGTTATCACTTATGACTTCTTAAGGTCAAAAGAAAAAAAACGTTTGACACTTGTTGCAAGATTTACTTTTGTAATTGGTGATGTAATTGAAATCAATAAACAACTCGAAATAATCTCAAAAGTTTCTCAGGGTTGGATATGGACAATGTCAGGAAAAAAAGTTAGATCAAAAGGACTAAAAATTATTGACGTTGAGCATGTTGACGGTATTGTAATTTCTGAAAAGCCACCTATGATTTTTATTGAAAAGACAAATGAAACTATTGAAATTGAACATAACAAAAAGCACGGTGAGACTGTAAAACTTCTTAGAAAAGAGAAATGGATAAGATGTTTAAACTTCTAAAACTGAAAAAAGAGTGCAACTCGGACTGATAGGAAAACCAAATGTAGGAAAGAGTACTTTCTTCAAGGCTGCAACTCTTAGGGATGTCGAAATTGCTAATTATCCTTTTACTACAATAAAACCAAATCTTGGAGTTACTCATGTACGAGTCAAGTGCCCCCATTCTGAACTCAAAATAAATTGCAATCCAAGAAGAGGAACATGTATTGATGGTACTCGTTTTGTACCTATTGATATTTATGATGTAGCTGGCTTAGTTCCTGGTGCCCATCTTGGTAAGGGACTGGGAAATAAATTTTTAGATGATGCAAGGCGAAGTAAAGTTCTAATTATGGTAGTTGACGCAACAGCAAAAACAGATAAAGAGGGAAACGAGGGAGAGGGAAATCCTGTTGAAGATGTCAAATTTGTTCTTGAAGAATTTGATTATTGGTCGGCTAATATTATAAAAAAATCAATAAACACAAAAACAAAATCAACTGCAGAAGCACTCGAAGATGGTTTATCAGGTCTTGGAATTAAACGAAGTCATATTGAAAGTGCATTAAAAATTAAATATCCAACAGGAGAATGTCTTGAATTTGCTTCCATTCTTCGCAAAATTTCAAAGCCCCTTATTATTGCAGCAAATAAATCAGACTCAAGTGACGGAACTTGGCTCAATAAATTAAAAGAAATGGGTTATCCCGTAGTTCCAACTTCATCAGTATACGAAATTACATTACGAAAAGCAAGCGAAGTTGGTTTAATTAAATATATTCCAGGAGCAAGTGATTTTGAAATCATAAAAGAAATAAATGAAAAACAAAAAAATGCCCTCGAGAGAATTCGAATTTTTTTAAAAAAATTTGGTTCAACAGGAGTCCAAGAAGTTCTTGATTATGCTGCATTTACATTATCAAAAATGATTCCAGCGTTTCCAGTTGAGGATGAAAATAAATGGATGGACGGGAAAGGAAATATCTTACCTGACTGCATTCTTGTGGAAAAAGGAACAACAACAAAACAATTAGCTTATCAAATTCATACTGATATCGGAAATAAATTTGTAAAAGCAATTGATGGGCGAACAAAAAAAGGACTTGGTGCAAACCACGAAGTTGAGGAATGTGCAGTGATAAAAATTTCAACAAGAAGATAATTTTTTGATTATAAGTTTAACCTTATCTTCCGACAAATTTGTTCTAAATCCCTGTGGTGAAAAATGAGTTCTTACTCCCTTAGTTGCATTCAGTATTTCCTTTTGAGGTGGACAAGGAATTCGAAGTTCCTTAGTAATTTTTGGAATTTCAAAAAATGGTTTAGAAAAATCAGCTTCACCTTCAATTAATTCAAGATGTTTTTGTGTCAATTTATGTCCAAATTCAATCTTGTCTGAAATTTTTATCATCTCCTTAACTAAATTTTTATTCCAGAGATTTCCTAAATAAATTGGACCTTGTTCCTTAAACAATCCAATTTCATCTAAAATTACATCTGTTCTACCTGCACCTTTTTTTAGTTCAAAATAGACCCTATAATAATGTCTAAAAATATGAGTAAAAACTGGACTGGCTGCAATTTCTAATTTGGCCGCTTCCCTAATCACAAAACCTATTAATCCTCTTACCCCAATTTCAGGATAATTAGTAAGCCTATGCATATTCATTCCATATCTCCTTCTCGAAACTCTTGGATAACTACCAGCAAAGGCAGAAGTGTCAGTCGCAGCAAGCCCAATCATGTGAACGGCAGAATGAAGCGCACAATGTAAAAATGGGGCCGGTGAACCGAAGGGGTCAAGGTCAACTGCACCAAATCGTCTTTCATGATAAAGTTTTCTAACATCTCGATTTAAAACTTCAAATTCAACCTCATTCAATTCCATATTTTTTTTAATTAAGTCAACTGCCTTTTCTGAAAAATCATTAGCAATAACATCAACTCCATTTTTTGCCAATCGAATAGCACGAGCACCACCTGCAGCCATTGAATCAAGAACATCAACCCCTTTTGCCTTGTAAACTAAGATACTTATGTCTCGAGCAAGAGCTTGTTCTGGATGATAAAACACCTCACCATATTCTGGCATCTTGGCATCAGGAATAAAAAAAGTGGATTCACCTTCTTTTACTGTCTTAAGTTTCATATAAACACAAAAAAGATTAACTTAAATTAACACCACAATTTATTATTTTTGTTACTTGATAGTTATAGAATAACCCTTATTAGTGTCGTCCAAATTGAGTAGTATGATAGATGAACGTCTTGTTGACACTATAAAGGAACATTTTGACCTAAATAGCTATGAAGCAAAGGTTTGGGTAGCTCTTTTAGGACGCGGAATCACTAGTGCCGGGGAATTAGCAGAAATTACTGGCGTTCCAAGGTCAAGAACTTACGATATTTTAGAAAGCCTTGAACGAAAGGGTTTAGTCATTATGCGTCTTGGAAAACCAATCAAATACATTTCAATAAATCCAAAGGAAGTTATTGACAAACTCAAAAAGCAAGTTAGACTTGATTTAAATGATAGAATAAATCGAATTGAAGAAGTGAAAGAAAATCCAATTTGGAAGGAAGTTTTATCTCTCTATGAAAAAGGCATTAAAAAGATTGATCCAACTCAAATCAGCGGAGCAATAAGAGGTCGCCACCATATTCATGACAGGTTTGAAGAATTATTTTCAGAATCAAAAAAGGAGGTTCTTCTTGCAGCCAGCGGAATTGAACTAAATCGAATAATTGAATATCACTTCCCTGCATTAAAGTCTGCCAAGGAAAGAGGAGTAGATATTAAAATTGCAGTGACAAAAGAAGGTTTAACTGATAAGAATCTAAAACACAGTCAAGAGTTAGGAACTGTAAAAGAGTTAAAGGGATTAGACGCTCGTTTCTTAATAACTGACGGTAATGAATTAATTTTCATGTTAACTTCAGACCAGGATGTACATCCAAGTTATGATACTGGTGTATGGATTCACAGCCCTTTCTTCACAAAAAGTTTTAGAGACATGTTTATGGCTTCTTGGAAGAAGATGACTGTTCTTTAATAATTTCTTCCCTAACTCACAGAGGGTTGGGGATTTTACTTTATTTTTTTCATGTCTATTGCCTGATTGCTCAACCAATCCGCACGTTTATTGTCTTCTCGTTTAATATGAGTAATTGTCCAAGAAGGAATTCTTTCTAGAAAACCCATTACATCCGCATGAAGCGGTCGCATATTTGAATTCTTAACTTTGTATTCTCCCCTAACTTGCCTAACAATCAATTGGCTGTCCATAAAAATATTGAGTTCTTTAGCGCCTTGTTCAACTGCAAGCTTCAACCCTTCAATTAAAGCAAGATATTCAGATTGATTATTTGTTTTTTTTCCAAAATATTTGAAGTGTTCAATCGTGCGCTCACTATCAATTAAAACTATCCCCCCACCAGCTTCACCAGGATTACCTCGAGCAGCACCATCCGTAAAAAGTTTCATTAAACTCAAATCTTTTACTCATTAATATTCTCTTTGAATTTTTTATCTTTCATATTTTGATAAAACGAATTAAGATAATTTGCAACATCATTACAACCAGCTTCAATCAAGGGATTCAGAAACTCACTTGACCTATTTTTTGCAAATGAAATTAAATCAGAAAAATCAAAAACGCGATAAGCGTCATTAATTTTTTCAGTGGTTAATCTATGCTTACTTAAATTTTTCAAAACAAGATTGTACACTTCTTTCTTATCTTCAATTTTAATTATTTTTCCACTACTTCCCGGACTATAATGTATTTGCGTCCCATTTACTACAACCTTACAAGAGTCTATTATTAAAAAAGCATTTGAATCGTAAGGAAATAATAAATTTGCTTTTCCCTTTTCACTCGTTGAAAGAATTGGGTCAATATAACTCAAATTATTGTCATCAATACAAATAAATCCGTTTCCAACATTTTCACTAATTTTCTTCAACGAAGGCGGAAGCTCTGAAATCTCATTATTATTTAAAAATAAATATCGAACATTTCTTAAGTCTCCCATACTTTCAGGAATTTGTTTAAGACAATTATTATTAAGATAAATTGTTTCTAAATTTTTCAAATTTCCGAAATCTTCAGGAACAGTAACTAATTGAGTATTTTCAATTTTTAAATATTTTAATTTTAAAAGCTTTGAAAAATCTCTTGGTAACTCCTTAAGTTTTGAATCAATAATTATTAATTTTTCTAAATTTGGAAAAGTTTCAACAAAATCAATAGGCAAGTATTCATCTGAAGGATTAGGCCAAAAAATTGATTTAACTTCCTCAGGATTTTCCCACTCAAGACTTTTCATTGCAGCATCCTTTACTCTATAATTATTAACTCCCATAAAAGACTAACCTTCTCTTACTTAAAAATTTCTTGTTATCTAAAACCAAAATGAAGGAAAATTATGTCTATCTTAATTTCTAATACCAAAGCTTTGAATCTTCTGGTTTTTCAATTTTTCTAGTTTCATTTGGGTATATTTTTACAAAAAGGTCTGCAACAAAAGAATATCCTGCATCAATTATTCCTTTTAAATTCTGTTTAGTTCTGTCTTTCCCAAATTGAATTAAATCATTAAAATCAAAATGTGAATAAATTTCATTTAGCTTATCTTCAGTGAGATTTTCATACAAAAACTTTAATGTTTTTTTGACCGCTTTTTTTTCACCATATTCTCTAATTGGAATTATTTTTTCAGCAAAACTATCCAATATCATACTCTCATTAAGAATAAGTTCTCCATTTCCAAGATATAAAAAATCATTCGCATAGAGGTCCCAAAATATTCTAGAACCTTTTTCATCAAATAAATGTTTAACAGTTTCAGGACTAATATATCTAATATTATTATTTCCCAACTTAAGAATTTTCATTGACGGCCAGGAAGCTTCCGTACCAATATCTTTAATTGATTCTGGTATGGTTTGTAAATTATTATACATTAATGTAACTATATTTAATTTTTTTAAGTCACCAATACTTTCTGGGATTTCTTCAATATAATTATCTGAAAGATAAAGCCTTTTCAAATTTGTTAGCCCACTTAAATTTGGAATTTTTTTCAATTTAGTGTTTTCAATATGAATTTCCTCCAACTCACTTAATTCCCCTAAATTAGACGGTAATTCTTCAAATTCATTATTTTTTTTATCATGAGTTTTAATAATCAAAGTTTCTAAATTTTTATAAGTTGAAACAAAATCACTCGGTAATTGTTTATAAGAACTAAAATACCACTTAAATGTTTTAACTTTTTCAGGAATGTTTCCGCCTAAAACTCGTAGAGCAAAATCCTTAATCTTTTCTTCAACTGGCATAAAAAATAAACACACCCATTATTAAATTTAAATTGTTATCAGAAACAAAAGTAAAAATTTAATCCAAAATACAAAAAGAAAAGAAGGGTAGAGGGCCACTTTTGGGCCCTCTGGGGGTGGGTCGGGACGAGCCCCCTAATCAAAGGATTAAGGGGTTTCCTCAATAGAGGAGTTTAAGTCCCAGCTTATTTGTCACTTCACGCGACTGCTGGGTTGGTTCTTTGACATCAACTGGTCCAAGAAGTTGTGGACTTTTAACGCCAGTTATGATAGTCATAACCCTTATTTTTCCATGGAATTTGGGGTCAATTCTAGCCCCCCAAATAACTTGGGCTTCCTTATCTAATTCTCTTGTTACATAGTCCCCGACTAAATTAGACTCCTCTAAAGTCATGTCGGGACCACCTGTAACATGGATTAAGGCACCAGTTGCTCCACGATAATCAACATCGAGTAATGGATTATTGAGTGCCTTCTTCACAGCTTCAGCTGCTTTATTTTCACTTCCAGATTCACCAACACCAATAACTGCGACTCCTCCGTGGCTCATTACGGTTTTAACATCTGCATAGTCAAGATTTACTAAACTTGGTATGGCAATCGTTTCTACTATTCCTTTTATCATTGTTGAGATGAGTTCATCTGCAACACTGAATGCCTGTCCTATTGGGAGATTTCCCGCAATTTCAAGCAATCTATTATTATCAATTACAATTACTGTATCACAAACCTGTCTCAAATCATATAAACCTGATTCAGCTTTATGAAGACGAGCTCGCTCCATTTTGAATGGCATTGTTACGGCTCCAATTACAATTGCCCCTAATTCCTTAGCAATTCTGGCAATAACTCCAGCAGCACCCGTTCCAGTTCCTCCACCCATTCCTGCAACTACAAACACCATGTCTGCGTCTTTCAAAATTTCTTTAATTTCAGCCTTATTTTCCTCAGCAGCTTTCTTTCCCACTTCAGGAAAACCTCCAGCTCCAAGACCTTTACAAATTTCCTTACCTATAAGTAATTTAACATCAGCTTCTCTGTGATCTAAGTGTTGTTTATCAGTATTCATTGCAACAATCTTTGCCCCCTGAATCCCCCGTTTATACAACCTATCAGCCGCGTTGTTACCAGCACCACCGGCTCCAACCACTGAGATTCTAACTTGTCCAACTTCCCAACCATCATCTTGTTTTCTATCAGTTTCCAATGCAGATTTTACTATGAAGTCCATCCGACTCCCTCCCATGTACTACGACATATGTTTAAGGCTACCACAATGTTTATCTATTTACCATTGCTAATACCTTCTATTAATCAGCCGGGTAATCCGGACTAGAGCTATGGGTTCAATTAATAGTTCAAAAACACAGTTTAAATCCTAAAAACGAGAGGGTTCATTTCTCGACTTCTAAATTAGGGGTTCTATTATACTCCTACATATTTTAATATATATGTATATCTTGACCTTAATGTATATATTCTAAGACAATACTAATCATATAAATAGGAAACCACGTAAGAGTGTTGTGGAAGAAAATCAAAAAGTTATTATTTCCTTAAAAAATGGTAAAAAATTTACAGGTTTTATTATTCCTAAAGATGAAAGCTCAAACAAAAAAATGATAGTACTCAAGCTCGGGAATGGTTATAATGTAGGAATCTCTTCTTCAAAAATAAAAAATATTAAAAAATTAGAAAAAACAAAATCACGCCCTCTCCCAACCCTTTCAATGAAGGGTAGAGGACCAAAAGTTACTATCATAGGAACTGGCGGAACTGTTTCAAGTAGAGTTGATTATATTACTGGAGGTGTTGAAGCCTCAATGAATACTGATGAAATCTTAAATTTTGTTCCAGAATCTCTTCAATTTGCTGAACTTAATTTTGTCAATCTTTTCAATAAATTAAGTGAAGATTTTACACCAAAGAATTGGCAAACTATAGCAAGGAAAATTCACAATTCTCTTAAAAAGTCAGAAGGTGTTGTAATATTGCATGGAACAGATACAATGCATTACACTGCTTCTATGATGTCTTTAATGATAGATACATCAAAGCCCATAGTTTTTACTGGCGCTCAAAGAAGTAGTGATAGGCCGAGTACTGATTCCTTCTTAAATATTTTAAGTAGTATACATGCAGCGAAGAGCAACATTCCAGAATCACTCATATGTTTCCATTCTTCAACTAGTGACAATTATAACCACATTATACGAGGAAACCGAAGTAGGAAAATGCACACATCATCACGCAATGCCTTCCTTTCAATAAATACTCCACCTCTTGCTAATATTTGGCCAGATGGAAAACTTGAAAAAACAAATGAGTGCTTAGAACCACAAAAACCAAGACTTCGTGAAAATTTAGAGGAAAAAGTTGCAATAGTAAAAGTTTTTCCAGGTTCTGATCCAAAAATTCTCAATCATTTCGCGAATGCTAAGTATAAAGGAATAGTAATTGAAGGAACCGGACTTGGTCATGTTCCAACAAATCCTGATAATGGAAAGAGTTGGGTGGAAGCTATTGATAATCTTAAAAATGAAATCAAATTTGTAATAACTTCACAAACCATTTTTGGAAGAACCCATAAAAATGTTTATACTAATTTGCGAAAACTTTCTCGCCTCGGTGTAAGTTATGTTGAAGATATGACAACAGAAACAGCATACACTAAATTAATGTGGGCACTTGGAAACTTCAAACAAGATAAGATAAAAGAAATAATGGAAAAAAATCTAAAAGGAGAAATGTCCTCTCGCACTCTGCTTAAGGACATGTCTCAACATAATCTTGGGTACTGACACCAGACGCAAATAATTGAATTTTTATTGTGCTTGCACTTGTACAGGAAACTAATGTTGTAATCAAACCTGAAGATTGTGCGGCAACTGACTCAGAAATCGATAGATTAGCCGACGCCGTACTCCCTTCAGTTATCTTAAACCCATCAATAGTAGTTGCAGTACTTCCCGCATTATTCACTATTAAAGTAAGATTACCTGTGTCTCCTAAGTAAACACCAGCAAGAGAAATTGAAGTTGCCGCTTGCTGTGCTAGCTGTTCATTAATATTCTCTTCTGTTTGTCCACCAACAATTGCACTCTGTCTTTGGTACCATACCCAACTTCCACCTACAGCAGCTACTGCCATGAGCAAAAGCAAAACTGTAGCGATAACCGGACTTATACCTTTCATAAGAATAGAATTCTTCCCTCATATTTATCCTTAAACCCCTCTAAACTCAAAAATATTTCAGGTCAAGGTAAAATGAAATAAAATAAAAAGTTTCCCAACTTAAAGTTGGGAAATAATCCAATCATGGACAAGTTTCATCATATTCTTGTGAACTTGTTCCTGAAG
>JAUUZA010000049.1 GCA_030590165.1 Candidatus Altarchaeota archaeon | reverse complement strand
GTGGAAAATTTAAAGAAATTGTTGTGAAATTTGCAAAACATCGTTTTAAATACCAGTAAATATCAATGTAGCGATTTTTGAAAATGTTGCAAAAAATTTAAATGTTGCACAACATTTTAAGAAAAAAAAACATATAGTTAGTTAACTAACTTAGGTAAAAACAAATTGTTTCTAATCTAATGAATATGTCATTGCGGAGATAGAGATTCTAAGGCTACAAAGTAGCCTGTAGAAGCTCTTCATCCGTAATCCATTTTTCAACTATATAGAATGGAATTTGTGGAATTGTGGATTGCGGGTCAAGAATTTTTACGAAATACTTCGTATTTCTTAAATTCTATGCCCGCAATGACATGGTTTAACTTTATTTTAGAAAAAAAACATATAGTTAGTTAACTAAATTACCTAATTCAATACTTTCTCACCCTCTTTCTTTACAGCTTCAATAGCTTCCTCTGCTTTCAAAAAATTTCTGCCTCCACCCATACCTAATCCAACTCTACCACCGCCACCATTTCCTTCCAAAACTTCAACTGCTTTTTTTACAAGTATTTCCGCATTTAATTTGTCTTCTAAATTTTTTGAAATACCAACTATTGCTGTAATCTTGCTCTGATATTCAGAAATAGAAACTATTACAGCATTATCATTATACTCTTTATTTAATTTATCAATAATAAGACTTTTTAATTTTTTAGGACTAATGTCTTTTGAAATTCTTGAAGCGAATTTAATACCATTTTCCCTGATTTTGGTTATCTTTGCGACTCCTTTATTATCTTTAACTTTAATATAATTCTTAATTATAGATTCCCTAAATTTAATTTCTAGAAGTTCCAATAAATCCAACTTCTCCTGCCCTTTCCTAAACTTCTTATTCTCCTTCATCAGCCCCGCAACCCTCTCAACCAATTGCTCACGTGCGGAATTTGTCAAACCAACCAATCCGTCTACAATATCCAATTGATTATGAACATAATTCAAGGCTTCCAAACCTGTTATAGCCTCAATTCTTCTAACTCCAGCGGATATAGCCCCCTCGCTAATTATTTTGAATAAACCTATATCGCCAGTTCTTTCGGCGTGAGTTCCTCCACAAAATTCAACAGAGCAATTATCCCCACTTTTGGTCTTGGATAAAGATTGTAAACCTTTTTGAACGTCTTCCATTGAATGTTCAGTTTTCGCATTCTTAACATCTATAATTTCTTGATGTTTACCTTCTTTGGCACCCATTGAAATTACCCTAACTTTATCATCATATTTTTCACCAAATAAAGCTACAGCACCTTTCTTTTTAGCTTCTTTTAAATCCAAAACTTCAGTTGTGATTGGTGTGTTTTTAATGATTAAATCATTCACAATTCTTTCAACTTCTTGAATTTCAGCCTTTGTAATAATCCTATTGCAACTAACATCAAACCTCAATCTATGTTCATCAACATAAGAACCTTTTTGAGTCAATGTCTTTCCAATAAGCTTTCTCAAAGCATAGTGCATTAAATGGCAAGAAGAGTGATTAGCCTTGATTTTTTTACGTCTTTTTAAATCAATCCCCAAATTTACATAATCACCAACTTGCAAAGTACCATTTTCAACCTTGCCCTCGTGAATAAATAAATCGCTCAATGGTCGCTTTGTATTTTTTATTTCAAGAATTGCAAACGGCAATGGAATTGCACCATCTTCTGATGATTTAATAGCCAAACCACTATCTCCAACCTGTCCGCCACATTCCCCATAAAAACTTGTTTTATCTACAATCATTTCAATAGTTTGTCCTGCGACTGCTTTTTTAACTTCTTTTCCATCGACTATTAAAGAAAGAATTTTTGCGGTTTGCGTATTTTTTTCATAACCAACAAATTCTGTAGCTCCAGTTTTTTCTTTAATATCAAAATATAACTGACTAACTTTGCAATCTCCAGAACCAACCCAAGAGGCTTTTGCCATTTTCTTTTGCTCTTCCATTTTTTTTGCAAAAATAGCCGTATCAACAGAAATATGTTTTTGTCTCAAAATATCCTGTGTTAAATCCAATGGGAAGCCGTAAGTATCATAAAGCTTAAAGGCAATTTCACCACTTAAAGTTCCTCCGCTATCCAATCCTTCAATTTCCTTATTCAAAATCTTCAAACCCTTATCAAGAGTAGTTCTAAACCTATCCTCTTCATTTTTCAAAGTTTCCATAATTAAAGGTTCCGCATCTTTTAATTCAGGATAAACCCCGCCCATAACATCAACTAAAGTAGGAACCAATTTATACATACAAGATTCTTTTGCTCCTAATTGATGAATGTGTCTCATAGCCCGACGCATAATCCTTCTAAGTACATATCCACGACCCTCATTTGATGGCAATAATCCATCAGCAATTAGGAATGAACTTGCACGCAAATGGTCGGCAATAACCCTGTGAGATGTAATGTCTCCCTCCCCAATTATGGCTTTTGAGTTTGCAATGATTTTTGTGAAAATATCAATTTTATAGTTATGACCAACGCCTTGAAGAATATTTGCAATTCTTTCAAGTCCCATACCTGTATCAATACTAGGTTTTGGTAAAGGTTTTTTTGTGCCATCAGCAAATTTCTCAAATTGCATAAACACAATATTCCAAACTTCTATATATCGGTCTCCATCTTCTTCTAGAGTTCCGGGCTTTCCACCTTCAACCTCTTCGCCTTGGTCATAGAAAATCTCCGAACAAGGACCGCAAGGACCCGTATCGCCCATTGACCAATAATTATCATCAGTAGGTATTCTAATAATCCTATTTTCAGGTAAACCAACTACTTTATGCCAGATATTATAAGCCTCTTCATCGGTATGATAAATAGTAACCAACAATCTTGATTTATCTAATTTCAAAACTTCAGTTAAAAATTCCCAAGCATAAGGAATAGCCTTTGTCTTAAAATAATCCCCAAATGAAAAATTTCCCAACATTTCAAAAAATGTATGATGTCTTGCGGTGTATCCAACGTTTTCTATATCGCAATTCTTTCCACCAGCCCTAACGCATTTTTGTGAACTTGTCGCTTTTGTAAATTTTGGTTTTTCCGCCCCAGTAAAATAATTTTTGAATTGCACCATTCCCGCAGTTGTGAAGAGAAGGCTATCGTCATTGATAGGAATTAGTGAAGAAGATTTTACAATTTTATGACCCTTGCTTTCAAAAAATTTTAGAAAGGATGATCTAATTTCATTTACTGTTAGCATTTTACAACTTTTTTGATTTTAAAAATAATAAATTAAATACTTTATAGCCTTTAGTTAAAAGTATTTAAAAATATTCTAATGAAAAAATAGTAAATTTCAATGTTTATTGTTTTAATGGGTATTGTATAAAAAAGCTTGCATAAGTAGTAAAAATATGTTATACTATATTAGTAGTCTTTTTATAAGACTATATTTTGTGGAAGCAAAATGAAAAAATACAAAAAGGAGTACGATATGAGAAATAAACATAAAAGGGAAATTTCAGTTGATATATCTTTTGTAAACTATGCAAATGAATCAAAGAATAATTTAAACTAAAAAGCATGGAGCTTAGAATTGCTTAAATCAAAATTC
>JAUUZA010000012.1 GCA_030590165.1 Candidatus Altarchaeota archaeon | reverse complement strand
TGGAATCGTCATACATAAAAATATTGTTAAACATCAAATAATAATTTTTCTTCATCTTCTTCTTGAGGAAGGCAAGGTCTTCATCTTTGAATCTATATCTATACATTATTTCACCTTTTCCGTGCAAACGATAATAATTGAATTTTTGTTTTATAGGGTCATAACTGAAGGGGTCAACAATTTGAATAAGCCCAAGTTTTGGAAATACTTTCTTAACAGCTTCCTTACTCCATCCTCTGGCTTCAAGAGCAAAGTGGAATCCCTTAATTGAACCAAAGAAATTTGTCATTTTTTTAATATTAACAGGGGTTTCCTTGAAACTTTTAGGCGTTTGAAAAACCATAACTTTTGCCTTAAGTGCTTCACCGATATCTCTAATTTTTTCCCAAGTACCCATATCAGTAAAATTACTGACATGCGAAATTAATTTAGGGACTTTTACTGTAAATTCAAATTTTGGATTTACCTTGTCCACTTCTTTTCTCCATGCCCTTGCTGTGCTGGTTTTTGGTAATTGGTAAAATGTTGAAGTAATTTCGACAACATCAAAAACTTTAGCATATGCAACTAAACGGCTCATCCCCGGACTAACAAATTTTTTAGGGAGATAGCTCCACCCACAAGTTCCTATATTCACTATAATCACGCTAATTAGATACTTAAAAGAGTAACTGAACATATAGTATGACGTCGGAATCGGCACTTTTTTTTGAGAAAATTTATAAGGAAAAATTAAATGAAAAAGTGTTGAAAATTTCTCAAATATACAAAGGGTATGAAAGTAAGGCATATTTTATTGAAACAAATAAGAGTTCCACTGTAATAAGAATTCCAAAAGAAGGTAAAAATGGAGTTTTTTCTAGGGAGTATCAACTTCTAAGACATTATTGGGCTTCCGGTATTTTAGAGAAAACAAAGGTTCCAATATCGAAGGCATTAGTTTTAGATATTTCAAAAGATTTAGTGCCTTTCAATTATTTAATTTCTAAGAAAGTAGAAGGTGAACCTGTTGACTTCAATAAATTAAATAAGAAGGATTCAGAGAAAATCCTAAAACAACTTGTTTCTCATCTTAAAGAAATACATGAAATAAAAACAGAAGATTATGGACTTTTAATAGGAAAGAAGAAAGGAAATAAAGACTCGTGGGATTTAGCTTATGATTTAGCCATAGATTTAATTCAAGGACTTAAACAAAAACAATTAATTAAAGATGAATTGGGTAATAAAATACTCAAGTTTTTTAATGAAAATAAAAAATACATAGAGTTGGATGATCCTCGTTTAATTCATAATGATTTGTCTTCAGACCATATTTTAGTAAAAGATAAAAAAATTAGTGCAATTATAGATTTTGGAGATGCTATGTCGGGAGACCCGCTTTGTGATTTAGCACGTTTTTATGTATTGAATTTTTATAATTTAGAGGAAGAAAGGGTCGATAAAGTTGTTGAAATGTATGGGGATGTTGATAAAAAAAGATTTAATTTTTACTTAATGTATCAGGCTTGTTGGTATAAATCACTTCAATTAAAACACCTTCACCCTGATAAGAAATATGATGAAGTCAGTAATTATTTGATAGATAAAATTTTACAAGAAGCATCTTCTTAAAATACTGTTTTAGTCTTTAGTATGATAATAGGTTTTGACCCAGGGACTGTTTCTGGTTTAGCAGTTGTTGATATGAAGGGTCATCTTCTCTTCGTAACTGAGTTTAAAGGTGGGGTTAAACAGGCTATAGCCCTTCTCGCAAAAGATTTTAAACCAATTATTGTTGCTTCAGATAAAAAAAAGGAAATAGGAGTTAAAAAATTGGCCGCGACCTTCAATGCTATTGAATTTTATCCTAAAGAAAATTTGACCTTATTTGAAAAATCAAATTTATTGAAACGCAATAAATTAAAGAATAAACAAGAAAGGAATGCTTTGTCCGCTGCTTTATTTGCATACAACCATCATAAAAAAATTATTCTTAAAGTGTTAAAGAAAGAAAAAGAAATATTCAAAATGATTATTACAAAAGAAATAAAACAAGTTTCCGAAGTATTTGAAAAGAAAGAAAAAACAAATGATTTGTTAAATAAGAACATAAATCAAAAGAAACATATTAGAGCACTTGAAAGAGAGGTTAAAATGTTTGATGTTATTTTGGCCGAAAAGAATAAGGAAATAAGAAGATTAAATGAAGTAAAAGACAATTCAGGTCAAAAAACTATTGTTACTTTCTCTAAAGAGTTCAAACATGAAAAAGAAGCAAGAGAACGTATTGAAATAAAATTGAGTGAAGCTCATCAGAGACTTAATAAGATTGAAGCTCAACTCAAAAAATTCAAAAAAGCCCCTGAAGACAAGAAAGAGGATATAAGGCAGAAGGCACTAAGAATGATTGAGGAATATAAGAGGCGGTTTAGAGGATGACAAAAAAATTCAAGATTCCAAGAAAATATCGTAATAAAGTAAGATTTACTGCTCGACTCATGATTTTTGCATTGGCGTTTTTTGTACTTTGGATGGCCTCACCAAATTTTTATTTAATGAAAAGATTCACGGCCCAATTGGTTTCTACTACTACAGGAGCTGAATTAATTGATGAAATGGATGGGATTTTTGTTAGGAAGGGCGACTTTTTGATGCAAATTGTAACAGATTGCACGGCTTGGAAGGAAATATTTGTCTTTTTGGCCCTGTTTATAGCGTGGCCCAAGAAGAAAAAAAATTTACTTGCTTTAAAGTCAATAGCTCTTATTTTATTTTATAATCTTATTAGATTGGACATACTTGTTATTTTTCCAGGAAGTTTTGATTATTTTCATCCCTCTTTTCAATATATTTCAATATCCATAATTCTTTACCTTTGGCTTTGGTCTATTGGCCTAACAAAGAAGAATAAACTAGCTTATGCTTTAGGATTAAAAGAGAGAAAAAAGAGAAAAAAAGTAAAGAAACCAAGGAAAACAAGTAAAATAAAGACAAAAGCTAAAAAGAAGAAGCGAAAGAAGTAATTTTGAGGAGCTGACTGAACGGTTACGCGACGCCATATGAAAATAAGGAAAAGGGAGGAAGGTCCGCCCACCCAATAAAGACTGATGCTCTTGAGAAGGAGCGGAAGTGAAACAGAAACGATACCAGCTATTTGGACTTGTGATTTCCGTTATGGAATGAAGGCTGAAAAATAGTGAGGATGAAACGGTCACTTCCCTGTCGGGTGCAACCCGTTAGTGGGGCTTAGATAAATGCCGTTATGTTTTTCCTAACTTTGTTGGGGGAAATAAAAACAGAAGGTGGCCTACTGTCAGCACCTCATCTTATTCACTTTCTTTTTTGTTGTTCTAGTGAAAGGTGCAATCTTTTAAGAAATGTTTTGATTTGTTCTTCAGGGACAAAGGCACCAGCGGCAACATCGTGACCTCCACCTTCACCGAAACCTTCGGATGCGTCATGCATGGCTTTCCCAAGATTTAATCCACCTTCAACAAGTTCCATTGTTCCCCTACCACTGACTTTATATCCGCCGTCTTCGTGGCTTAGAGCAATGATTGGTTTTCTGTGGTCAACAAGACGACTTGATAATGCAATTCCTGCAATAATTCCAATTAAGGTTGGTTTGATTGTATCACTTCTGAATAAACTAAAATTAGGTCTGTCTTCCGCGCCCATTACTCTAAATTCTTCCATTCCCTTACTAAGAAGTCTACGATGGATTCGTAAGAGTTTCTTTGCTTCTGGATAAACATCTTCACCAGTTACAAGTCCAATTCCAATTTCTGGGCGGTCATGTCTTCCACATGCATTAAGAAGAGTTGAGTATTCACTCGCGTCCCTCATTTCAGTTCCCTTTCTCATGCTTGGGAGTATGTAATATTCACCTAACATTCGATGAACTTTTACTGCTCTGCTTGATGCATATTTAATTAATGCATTATTAAATTTAATTCGTTCATTCTTACTTAGACTATGATATGATTTTTTTGGGTCAATATGGAGCTTTTCTAAAAATTCGTAAGAACTCTTCATTTCACTGCTTATCCCCGGTATAAAGGGGTCACTGGCGTATTGGAGTAATAGGGTTAATGGACGGGTTTCACGTCCAAAGAACTTAAGGCCTTTTACAGCTTTGACCCAAGGAGTTTCCAAGGGAATTCGTGCATATCCTTTTAGTGGATTATTCACTCTGTCTCCTACCATCCCAACAACAGCAGGACCTGCTAATTCACTGTGGCCCATTATTTCTTTTGAAACTAAATAAGATAATCCTGATGCACTGATATCGTGTGAACCATCTAAACCAAGCTGGTGAGCATTGAATTGATATGGTGTTTTTCTTATTGGTGGATGATGGTCAATGATTACGTGTTTTTCAGTCCAATCAATTTGACCTGAACCTAGGTCTACAAAAACTAAGTCACGGTCCCAAGGAATACTATCATAAGTTGTTTGGTCTAATTGTCTAATGGGTAAAATTTCAGTACGTTTGTCAAGAGACCTCAAGGTCTTTAGAATGATGCCACCACTAGTTAATCCATCTGCATCTATATGACAGACAACAACCGGATTTTCTAATTGGCGCATCCTTGAAACTATTTTTTCTAAGGATATCCTGAAAACCATTTTGTAACCACCTTGTCCTCTGGTTTACGTGGCTTCAATTTCGATCTGCCAAATTCACCATAAAGTGCGTAGAGGAAAAATGCAATTATGACTATAAAAAGGGGTATGTTTCCTGAAAGAGGCACTGAGAAAATTAAAGCCAAATAAAGAGTTTCTACAATGAAATTAAGTGAGTTTGGTGCATTTTCACCAAGTAAAGGAGAAGTATGGTCTTCTAATTTCCCAAAAACACTTTGAATTAGACCTCCAAGTACAAAACCAAGAAAGATTAACCCAAGCGTAATTAGAAAGTGAGCCATACAAATACGCATTTTAACAATAAATATCTTATACTAACAACTTGCCAGTGGTGAACTTAAAAAATAAATAAAAAAACAAAGTAGGGTAATGATTTTTAAATATATACACAAATTTCACCTGTGCTTTACGAGAAATTTTCCAAGTGGTATGGGTCTCATTACAAAATTTTAATGATTATTCCACTCATTACCTTTCTTTTATGTTCAAGTATTTTCATTAATAATAAATCAAAAAATGGAGAATTTTTTTCAAAAGATATAGATTTGAGTGGGGGAACTCTCTTCAATATTTATGTTTCAAATATTCCTTCGGGAGCCAGAGAACAAATTGAATCAGCTGGATTAAATTTTAGGGAAATAAAAAGTTTTGACTCTTCTGAAATTATTGCAGTTATTGTTGAAGCTGGACCGAGTTATAGTGAAGAAGAAGTGAAAGAAATTGTTGAATTTGTATTTCCTGGTATTGAATATGATGTAAGGAATGTTGGACCTTCAATGGGAGAAAGTTTTATGAGTAGTGCTCAAAAAGCAATTATTTTTGCATTTATTATGATGGGTATAGTTCTTGCTTTTATTTTTAAGCAACCAATAGTTGCACTGACAGTAATTTTATCTGGGTTTCTAAATGTGTTTGAAGCAGCTGCAGTTATGACTCTTTTTGGAGTAAAATTAGCACCTCATACAATTGGAGCTCTTCTTATGCTCATGGGTTGGGGTGTTGATAGTGAAGTTTTATTTGATACTAAAATTTTAAGAGAAAAAGGAGGTGACCCAAAGAAGAGGGCACTTGAAGCCATGAAGACTGCAATGACTATGAGTTTTGCAGTTTTTGCAAGTTTATCAGCTCTTTATTTTGTTTCAACTTCAACAATGATAAAAGATATAGCTTTAGTTCTTTTACTTGGAGCCTTTTTCGATATAATCAATACATGGTTCCAGAGTCTTAGCATGGTACTTTGGTTTATGGAGGCTAAACAATGAATCTTGAAAAAATTACTCGTAAGTGGAGAGTCATGTTTGCTTTGGCTCTTATGGTTTGGAGTATTTTTCAATTGAAACCTTGGGAAGGAAGTCTAAATGTTGAATGGGGTTTTGATATTGAAGGCGGTTCACGTGTTGTATTGAAACCATCTAACCAAAGTGTTAATTTAGATGATGTTCTTTCAGTTCTCCAAAATCGTTTGAATATTTATGGACTTAGAGATGTGAAGGTTAGGAGTGCTTCAGATTTAACAACATCATTTGTAGTTGTTGAAGCAGCTGGACTTTCAAGAGATGAAATTGAAACTCTCTTATCTAATGAAGGTCATTTTGAAGGAAGGATTACTAATATTACTATATTCACTAGTGAAGATGTTACAGTGAATACGGCTCAAATTTTATTTCAAAAATACCCTTCGGGAGGATATCAATATTCAATTCCAATAATACTTTCGCCAAGTGCTTCAAGTAAATTTGCAAAAGTTACGGAGGGGTTATTCCCAACTATTTCAGGTGGACAATATCTTAATGCTGAACTTGAACTTTACATTGATGATGTTCTTCAGAATAGTCTACAAATTTCTTCTGATTTGAGGGGAAGAGATGTTCCTAGTGCAAGTGTTTCAGGGGGGGCAGAAACAAAGGAAGAAGCAGAAAACAGTCTTAATGCAATGAAGGCTGTTTTAATGACAGGTTCAATCCCGACAAAAATGGAGATAGTTAGTCTTCAAAGTGTTTCACCCTTATTAGGTGCTGAATTTTTGAAGAGCACAGCGATTGCAGGTCTTGTAGCTCTTTTACTTGTTAGTGTTGTATTATTTATTCGTTATAGAAATTTTGATATTGTAACACTCATTACACTCACTTCAATTTGTGAGGTTTTCATAACCTTGGCCTTAGCTAGTTTTGTGAATTGGCAACTTGATTTGAGTGCAATTGCAGGAATTATAATTACACTTGGAACGGGGGTTGACCAACAAATTATAATTACTGATGAACTTATTGCAGGAAAAAAGAAAGGAACAAGCTCAAAGAATAAAATAAAAGAAGCTATGTTTGTTATTATGGCTACCTTTGGGACTATGTCTGCCGTAATGTTACCTTTAATGTTTATTGGAGTCGGTGCGGTTAGAGGTTTTGCAGTTACTACTTTATTTGGGATTGTTGTGGGTTATTTCGTGACTCGTCCAAGTTATATGGCGGCACTCGAAGAGACCCTTTAGCTTTTAAATATGAAATACAACATATTTTAGTGCAAGTTATAATTCCGGCGGGGTACAATCAGGATTTTCCTGTTCTTCGTAAACCACAAGCGTTTTTGAGGATGGGTGGGAAGGAATTATTTGAAACAACTTTAAATAAATTAAAGGAACACGAGGTAATTATTGTGACTCCCTTTCCAGAGGAGTTCAAAGAATATGATGTGCAAGTGTTAAAAGATGATTCTTCTGGTTCTGCTGCTTCTTTGAGATCAATAGAGAAACTTGTTGAGGGGAGATTTGTTGTTCATTATGCTGATACTTTTACTCCATTTAGAATTGAGCCACTCCTTAATTTTCATGAAAGAATGAAACCCTTAATAACAATGGGATTACATGCCTCACCCAATCCTTGGAGATATGGTGTTGTTAGTATGGACCCATCCGGGCGTGTTGTACGCTTTTTATACAATCCACGACCAGATTTAGTTTTTTCAAATTTGATTTCAGCAGGTATTTTTGTTCTTGAACTTGGTGTCTTTGATAAAATTCCATATAAGATGGAAATGCAAGAGCTCGTTACTTATTTAGTGCAAAGACAAATGCCAGTTTATGGTTATGAATTTAAAACTTATTGGTATCATTTGGGTTCCGTTCAGGAATATGTCGAAGCTAATGTTGATTATTTGAGGAGACGCATGGAAATGACAAAAGTTAATGTAACGGGAGTGAATATGTATCCTCCAGTTTGTTTGAAAAATGTTCATGGTGATGCCGCTTTTGTTGGTCCAAATGTTTCTGCAGAAGATGTTCATTTGGGGCTAGGAAGTAAAGTACGCAATTCTGTCATTTATCCCGGAGTTAAGATTGGTGATAATGTTAATATTTCAGATTCAATTATTGGTCCTAATGTGAAAATTGAAAAAAATTCAATAGTTACTGAGAGCCTCATAGGTGAAGATTCATATGTAGGCCCTAATGTTAAGGTTGGAAGAAGTACTGTTGGAATAGCTAAGGAAATAATGGAAAATATTTTTGAAATAAAAATAATTTAAAGATGGGGAAACTAAATAAAATATGAATGAAAACAAGAATTCTGAATGTTTCCTTTCACTTCGTTATTTTAAATTAGATTATACTCCCGTACTTATTTGTGAAGATTTAGAAAAAGTGATGGATAAACACAAATTTTTAGATTTGAATCTTTTTTATGATAATGCAGAATTTTACCAGTTTGAAATTAATAGAAGAGGGGAAAAAAGTTATGGATATCCCTCTGTTCCCATTGAAAAAGATGGAAAAAATTCTGATGATTTTAAAATTTTTCTTAAAAAAGAAATTACAAATCTTCTTGAATATGGTCTTCATAGACAAGTTGAAAACTGGGACTTCCCACCAATTGATTAAATAAAAAAAAACAATTCTGTGTTATAAAACACAGTTTAGTTTTAAACTAAATCTTCTTCACTGAGTATAACAAAGTCGCCAATACTGACTACTGCACTAAAAGGTATACGCATCTCTGAACCGAGAAGGTTTTTAGCATATTGAGTAACATTTGTAAGGACAAGTTTGAGTAATTCACCAGTTGATGGGTCAAATGTAACATCTCCAACGGAACCGAATTTTCTTCCTTCCTTGCTGACAACAGTTTTACCCATGATATCTTTTCCTCTAATACGTTCTTCCATGATTATTCCCTTACGCAAATTAACTTTGGCCATTAATATACGTTTCTTTTTAGGTCTTAGTAAGGCATAAATCTTGGTCGTGTTCCAAATTAGAAAGGGGCAATCCCGATTTCGACGCTTCCAATGCTCTGGCAGAGTAGGTTCCTAACTGTTTATCATTGGGGGTAGGGGCGGCGATAACCAAGCCTGTTGAGGAGCGAAAGCTGATTTACAGCGTGGGAGGCGACCGTTTCAATCGGGGCCCATTCTATTCATATTTATTTATTTTTTGATAAGAAAATACAAAAAGAATGCGAAGAAAGGGAATAAAATAGGTGCACTAACTCCTAAAAACCCAAGAAAACCAAGATAACCTAATTTCCAAGTTTCTTCATGGTTTTTATGTTTGAAATAATTCAAAGTATTAAGGAAAACTGAGACAGGGAAGGCTATTATACAGGAAAGTGCTACAAAGAAGAAGAAAGGTTCTTCAAATCCAAAAAGAGCATAAATTAAATTGTGTAATATTACTGTAACAAAAAAAGAACCTGAAATTACAAAAGTTCGAAATATTCCTTTTTCCATATTAAATAAAGAATAGATAATATAAATGCGTGTTTAAACAAGAAGTGTGCAAGTTGTAACTGATGGTAAACATAAGTGGATAGGGACTGATAAAGTAAATACAGGGAAAGGAATTGTTGATACAACTAATCCACCGGAATGGGCTAATGTTTTTGAAGCTAAATTTCTTGATAGAATGGAGAAAATTAAGCGAGGCCCACAGGTAATACATGCAAAGGATGTAGGTCAGATTATTACTCTTACAGGTCTTGGAAAAGGATGGAAAGTGGTTGAAGGCGGAAGTGGTTCTGGACATTTGACTTGTTGGCTCGGTCACTTAGGATGTACTGTTCACTCATATGAACAAAGAGATGATTTTTTTAAAATTGCTTCACACAATGTTGATTCACTTGGGTTGAAAAAAGTGAAGATGAAAAAGGGAAATGTATTTGAAATGAAAGAAAAAAAAGTAGACTTAGTAATTTTTGATTTACAAGACCCATGGAAAGGAACTGATGTTGCATTTAAGGCTTTGAAAAAAGGAGGTTACCTTTTGACATATTTGCCAAATGTTCAACAAGTAACAACTTGGTTAGCGTCAACAAAAGAATTTGCAGAACATCGAGTTGTAACTAATACTGTTCTTGATTGGAGGGCTGACGCAGAAAAATTTAGACCGAAGTCAAAAACTTTAGCACATACAGCATTCATTTGTATTTGTAGGAAACTAAAATAGTGTAATGAATGAGTTATTTTGTGAATCAGAAAGTTTCAAACAAATAAAAAAAGTGAATGAAAAATAAAGTTCACTTTAGTGAATATATAGGTTTAAATTTTATAAGAAAATAAATTTTTATTAATTTATAACGCGTTTTCAAGTGTTTCAATCTTATTCCTCTGTTTTTGAGGTTATTTTGGCTTGAAACACGCTTTTTCAAAAAAAGACATTTTGAGTAGTAGTATGATGTATTATTATAAATTGAATAAGAAAAAAAGAAAAATATTAACTTATAAGTAATACAGAGGTATATTATTTTTTTTCCTTCTAACTTTAATTTGTGCTGTTAAAAAATGTTTCTTCTTAAATATATATTTCGTTGTATCTATTTGAGTCTAAGAATACTTATATGCAGTTTAAGTCCAATTATTTCTGCCTTTTGGGGGAGAAGTTTAAATGAAACAAGAATGGTGGGATGTAATTACGTTAGTAGATGGGTTTCTCGACAAACTCGACTGGCGTATTAGAGAAAATGCAAACACCACATATTCTATTCAAGCTTTGAATAATTTTATATCTGGAGAAATAGTGAAAAGATATTGGCTTTCAAAAATTTATCCTGAAAAAGCAGCAAGTTTTCACAAAGAAGGATATATTCACATTCACGATTTGAGTTTTCTTGGGACTTATTGTGTTGGATGGGACTTGAACGATTTATTAGTGAATGGTTTTAAGGGAGTTTCTGGAAAAATTGAGAGTAGACCAGCTAAACATTTGAGAGCTGCTTTAGGACAATCAGTAAATTTTATGTTCACCCTTCAAGGAGAATCTGCTGGTGCACAAGCATTTAGTAACTTTGATATTTTAATGGCACCTTTCATTCGTCATGATAAATTAGGTTATAAAGAAGTGAAACAACTTATGCAAAATTATGTTTATAATATGAATGTTCCAACTCGAGTTGGATTTCAAACACCCTTTACTAATATTACTATGGATATTGATGTTCCAAAAGATTTACGTGATAAACAGGCCATAATAGGCGGAAAACCGATAGGAGAAGCATATGGTGAATATGCTGAAGAAATTGATATGTTTAATAAAATTTTTGTTGATGTTATGATGGAAGGTGATGCTAAAGGAAGACCATTCACTTTCCCAATACCAACTTATAATATTTCAAAGAAATGGGATTGGGATTCTGACCTTAATGATAAAATTATGCAGATGACATCAAAATATGGTATTCCTTATTTTGCTAATTTTGTGAATAGTACACTCAGTCCTGATGATGTTAGAAGTATGTGTTGCAGGTTGAGACTTGATACGCGTGAACTCAAAAAAAGAACAGGGGGAATTTTTGCAAGTGCACCTCTTACAGGTTCAATTGGAGTTGTGACTCTTAATATGGGGCGTATTGGATATACTAGTCCGGATGAAACAGTCTTTTTTGAAAAAGTTGATGAACTTATGGATACAGCCAAAGAGGCTTTAGTAGTTAAACGTGACTTCTTAGAAAAAATGACTGAAAGAGGATTGTATCCTTACGCAAAATATTATCTTCGTACAATAAAAGATATGGAAGATAAATATTGGTCTCATCACTTTAACACCATTGGACTCCTCGGTATGAATGAGGGTTTAATGAACTTTATGGGAAAAGGTATTGAAGATCCAGATTCAAAAAAATTTGCACTTCGTGTTATGGACCATATGTTAAAGAATCTTCAAGATTATCAGAATGAAACTTCTCAAATTTGGAATTTAGAAGCCACTCCCGGTGAGGGAGCAACTTATAGATTTGCACGAGCTGATACTCGAAAGTTTAAAGATATTATAACTGCTGGAACTGATTATCCTTATTATACAAATTCAACATGGTTGCCTGTTAATTATGAAGGTGACGTATTTGATGTGGTTTCTCACCAAGAGGAGCTACAAACTAAATATACTGGAGGTACTGTATTACACATGTGGTTGGGGGAATCCCCAGAATCAGATGTTGTTTCTGACCTTGTTAAAAAAGTTATAACAAAGTTTGGAAATCCATACTATACAATAACCCCAACATACAGTATATGTCCCATTCACGGATACATATCCGGGAGGCATGACCGCTGTCCCTATCCACATACTCAAGATGAGTTGGTTAGGGCAGGTCTTTTGAAGATAAATGGTCTTGCAAAATTTGAAATATAGGAGATGAAAAAATGAAAACATTTAGCCCAAAGGAATTCCCAGTAAGGACAGAAGTCTTTAGCAGGGTTGTTGGATATATTAGGCCGGTCAGTCAATGGAATGACGGTAAACAGGAAGAATTTCGTCAGCGAAAGACATTTGAAAAAACATTGAATGTATTGAAAAAATTTTAAGGAGAAGAGTGTAATGGAGGTTAAGATAGGCAGTATAATAAAAACCAGTTTGATTGACTTCCCTGGAAAGATTTCAACAACAATTTTTTTTCAAGGATGCAATTTTAGATGTGGTTATTGTTATAATGTTGATGTGGTTTTACCAGATAGATTTTCTAAGCCCATTTCAACAGCTGATTTTTTTTCTTTTTTGGAAACTCGAAAAGGTTTAGTTGATGGGGTTACTCTTTTAGGGGGTGAACCATTACTTCAACCTGACATTATTGAATTTGTAAAAAAAGTGAAGGAAAAAGGTTTTTTAGTTAAGCTTGATACTCAAGGTTCACGATTTGAAAAACTGAAGGAATTGGTTGACAAAGGACTTATTGATTATATTGCAATGGATGTTAAAGCTCCCTTGGATTTTGAGTCTTATTATCTTGTTTGTAAACTTTCCGAAAAAGATTTTGATGATGTAAAAAAAAGCATAGACTTCATAAAAAAAAGTAAAGTTCCTTATGAATTTAGGACGACACTAGCCCCAAAATTAATAACTTTTGATATGGTTAGAGAAATAGCTGAGCAACTTAAAGGAGCTAAAAAATATATTTTACAAGGATTTTTCTCTAGGGCCCCTTCATATATTGATATTAGATTTAATGATATTCGTCCTTATTACAAAAATGAAATGGAATTATTAAGGAAAGAAATTGAAGATAAAGGATTTTTTGAAGAGATACTTTTAAGAGATTAAATAATAAATTAGACATTCCAATTTCTTGGGCGTATTTTTGGGATGAATATGAGTTTGTAAATGATTAAAGTTAGTATTGAAAAAAGTGAACCAATTAAATAAGCATTATTTGCGAAAATTTCTAGAAGATAACCAAAGATAAGTGAACCAGTAAATATTGAGAGTCCTAAAACTGTTTGAAACAATCCAAGAGCGGTTCCTTTATTTTTGCCACCTATTTCACTGACAAAGGCGTTTGCTGATGACCTAAATGAACCAAATGCTGCCCCATACAAAATTAAACCAAGAATAATTCCAAAACTTCCGAGGAACATAAAAAAGAAAGAAAGAGCTGCAGACATAAAACTAAATTTAAGAATGGCGTCTCTTCCTACTTTATCTGAAAGAGAACCAAAATATGCGGCTGAAGATGCATAAATTATATTGAATAAAGTGTAGATTAGTAATCCATTATTTCCGAAAGTAGTATATGCAGTTCTTACAAGAATAAGTGGTGAAATTAAAACAAGTCCAAAAGTTCCACTCACAATTGAGAATTTTTTCAAATCACTTGGTAATTCTTTTATGGCCCTATTAAGTTTTTTCTTGGTTTTTTTGAAGGGGGGAACTTTTACGAAGTAAAGAGGAATTAGGGCAAGAAAACCAATTAAGGCAGCAACAAAGAGTGCCCCTTTAAGCGCAAATCCCTTTGAAATAAAAAAATAGGCAAGAAGACCACCTATGATTGCACCTGTTGTATCCATTGCTTTTTGGATTCCAAATGCTTTTCCTTTATTTTTTGAAAGGGAAATTATAGAATCCCGAGGGCTTTCCCTAATTCCCTTACCAAATCTATCAAAAATCATTATTAGAAATAACCAAGTTTTGTCAACGAAGGGGATAATTATTTTTGAGCTTGAGGAAAGTAAATAACCAAATTGAACAAGTATTTTTCGTTTACCCAATTTATCTGAAAGATAACCAAAAAAAATTTTAATAAAATCTCCCAAACCACTTATTATTCCACCAATTAATCCGAGTGAAAGTGGGGAATCAAGATAAACTGGCAAGAGAGTAAATAAAGTTTCACTACTAATATCATTAAAGAAACTGGTTGAACCAAGGAGAAAAACATTTTTTTTGTTATCTGGTTTCTTCACTAAAAAGAAGCGTCTTTTTATTATTTAATGCTTGTTAAGATTTGGTCTGTAATTAAAGGTGGATAAATAAAACCTTTTCTAAACAACACTTTTAAACCCCAAATTTTTACCTATTAATTGAGCTTAGCAATTAGAGGTGAAAAAAATGGATCCATTTGATGATGTAAACAAATTTGAAAAATTAATGAAGAGCATGCTTGAAGGGCTTTTTGGAGGTAGTAGTGTTAATGTTATTACTCCCTTTAGGGGAGCAGGATTTGGACAAAAACAAAATTTTAATTCAGAGGAACGTGAACCTCTTACAGATATTTTTGAAACTAAGGATGAAGTTATAGTTACTATTGAACTTCCTGGTGCCTCAAAAAATGATATTGAATTGAATGCAAGTTCAAATGGTTTGGAAATTATTGCATCTATTAAACAAGTTTCAGTGAATGAAAATTCTAGGAGTTCGTCTATTCGTAAATTCAAAAAGTATATGGGGCTTCCTGCTGAAGTTGATGCGGATACAGTGAAAGCTAAATATCATAATGGAATTTTAGAAGTTAAACTTAAGAAAATTAAGAAACCTAAGAGTAAAAAGGTGAAAATACAATGACAGTTATAAAATTAAAAATTGCAGAGGCAGAGTACGCCGATGTTGGACGAAGTATTGCAAGGATAGATAGTACAACAATGGAGAAATTAGGGGTTTCGACTGGAGATATTATTGAACTTGTGGGAAAAAATAAAACAGCCGCCGTTGTTTGGAGAAGTCGTTTAAAAGATGAAGGCTTGGGTGTTGTTCGTGTTGATGGTATAATCAGAAAAAATTTAGGATTAAGTCTTAGTGATATTATTGAAATTAATAGGGCAGATGCAAAGCCCGCAAAACAAATTCTCTTAGCACCCGTTGAAAAAATTTATTTGAGGGGTGATATTACTAATTATTTCAAACAAAGATTATTGAATAAACCTGTAGTGAAAGGTGACCTTTTAGTTTTTGATATTATGGGACAATCAATTCCCTTTATTGTTGCGAATGCACTTCCGAAAGGAATTGTTTTTGTGGCTCAAGAAACTAAGATTAAAATTAGTGAGAAGCCAATGAAACCGGGGGAAGCAACAGTTCCTGGTGTAACTTATGAAGATATTGGTGGTTTGCGTGAGGAAATTAAGAAGATTCGTGAAATGGTTGAACTTCCATTAAAGCATCCCGCACTATTCCAAAAATTGGGCATAGACCCACCAAAGGGAGTTTTACTTCACGGTCCTCCGGGAACTGGTAAAACTTTATTGGCAAGGGCAGTGGCTAATGAAGCCAATGCTCATTTTATTACAATAAACGGTCCTGAAATTATGAGTAAATTTTATGGTGAAAGTGAAAAGAAACTTCGAGAAATTTTTGATGATGCTGAAAAAAACGCACCTGCAATTATTTTTATTGATGAACTTGATTCACTCGCTCCAAAAAGAGAAGATGTTCATGGTGAAGTTGAAAGAAGGGTGGTAAGTCAGCTCTTAACTGTAATGGATGGTTTGAAGGGACGTGGACAGGTTTTAGTTATTGCAG
Organism: Candidatus Altarchaeota archaeon; assembly: GCA_030590165.1. Taxonomy (GTDB): domain Archaea; phylum SpSt-1190; class SpSt-1190; order SpSt-1190; family SpSt-1190; genus JAUUZA01. Next base: position 1,474 of record JAUUZA010000012.1, on the reverse strand, counting down.
CAACAAATATTCCAGACAGTATTGATTCTGCACTTAGACGTCCTGGGAGATTTGATAGGGAAATTGAAATTGGAACTCCTGATAAATTAGGTAGATATGAAATGCTCCAAATTCATACTAGAAGTATGCCATTAGTGGATGATGTTAATCTTGAGAAACTTTCTGAAATTACAGGTGGATTCACTGGTGCTGATATTTCAATGCTTTCAAAGGAAGCAGCAATGAAGGCACTTCGTCGACTCTTGCCAGAAGTAATTCATGAACATGGGGAAATCCCAGATGAAATTTCGTCAGAAGTGATAAACAATCTTAGTGTTTCAATGGATGATTTTATGAATGCTCTACTTGAGATTGAACCAAGTGGAATGAGAGATGCAGTTATAGAAATTCCAAATGTGAATTGGGATGATGTTGGTGGTCTTGAATTTGTGAAAAAAGAATTAAAAGAAAGTGTAGATTGGCCACTCAAATATCCTCAAGCGTATGATTCATTGGGAATTAGTCCACCTAAGGGTGTTTTACTCTATGGTCCGCCAGGGTCTGGAAAGACATTAATTGCAAAGGCAGTAGCTAATGAAGCTAATGCTAATTTTATTGCAGTGAAGGGTCCAGAGCTTCTTAGTAAGTGGGTTGGAGAAAGTGAACGTGCTGTTAGAAAAATTTTTAAGAAAGCTAGACAGATGGCTCCTTCAATAATTTTCTTTGATGAACTTGATTCAATAGCAGTGAATAGGGGAGGGGATTCTTCTGGTGTTTCTGACAAGGTCCTTAATCAGATTTTGACTGAATTAGATGGTATTGAAAATTTAAGAGGGGTCATAGTATTAGCTGCAACAAATCGTCCTGATTTAATTGATAATGCATTACTTAGACCGGGGAGATTTGATAAATTAATTTATTTACCTTTCCCAGATAAGGAAACTCGTTTGAAGATTTTTGAGGTTCATACTAAAAAAATTCCGATGGAAGATGATGTTGACCTTAAAAAGCTTGCAGAGACGACTGAAAATTATACTGGTGCTGATGTTGCTGCTATTTGTAGAAGTGCAGTTATGGCAACAATACGAAATGCAGTGAGAAAAACTGAAGACGCTAAAAAAACTCTTCGTGCTTTCATAAAAGAACAAGTACCTGATGAAATGGTAATTAAAAAATTTAAGGAGACTCCAATTTATCCAATGATTCAAAAAATAATAAAGAGTCGTGATTCTGAATCTGTTCGCACTTTAGAAATTTTACCGACTCACTTTATGAAAAAGGTTTCAATGGATGATTTTGAAGTTGCTCTTGAAAAAACGAAGCCAAGTTTAACAAAAAAAGATAGAGAATTTTTTGAAAAAATTAGATTGAAAATTGCTGGGTAAACATAAATACGTCTAAAAAGGAGATAGATATGCTTTCAACATCCGTAATTAAAGTGGCTGTGGATCCTATACGAGTTGGATTGGGTGACACTGTAGAAAAAGTGAGAAAT
>JAUUZA010000010.1 GCA_030590165.1 Candidatus Altarchaeota archaeon | reverse complement strand
TGAGTTTTTCCGTGGTCGACGTGTCCGAGGACCACGACGATGGGTTGACGCATATAATTAGATGGAAAAAGGGATTTAAATTATTGTTTAATATTATTAGCCTTCTAGCAGCTTTTTCTTTTTTGAAGGGGTTGATTCTTCCTTTTTTGAACTTGGTTCGGTTGTTGGTTCTGATGATGGAATTCCAGATAGTGGTTCTGGGAATTTATTTAATTCTTTTTCAATAGCTTTGTTTCTGTCTGAACTTCCTGATTTTTGACTTATCTTAAGGTTATCTAAATGTGGAGATTTGTTTCCTGATTTTCTTTTTCCAAATAATTTAGATCTAATCTTTTGTCTTTGTAGTTTTCTTTCTGTTTTTTTTGATTGTTTTTTTGCGTTTTCTTCGCGCTTGAGTTTTTCTTCTTGAAATTTTTTTCCTATTTCATCATATTTAGTGTCGAATGCATTGAATTCAATAGTTAACTTTTGTATTTCGAGTGGGTCTGAACTTTCTGATATTTTTCTTTTTATTTCTTCTTTAATTTCATGTAATCTGCCTCGATCCTGATTTTTTTCAAATTCTAAGTCAGCTTTATTTTTAGCTTCAGTTTTTAGGCTTTCAATTTTTTTATCTTCTTGTTTTCTTTTTTTATACCCTTCTTTTTGTTCAGAGCGTTCTTTACGATTTTGTTTAGCTCTTTTAGCTACTTCTTCGTTATGTTTATTTATTTCGATTTGTTTTTGTTTTGATTTTTCATCTTGTCTTAATTTTCTTTTTTGAAAAAAAGTTAGTTTTTCACGTGGTGGCTTAATATTTCCAGCGTGAATTTCAATTATGTCATCAATATTTTGTTTAGTTAAGTCTTCACCTGAAGTGTTGCCTTCTTTTTTTTGTGTATTTTTACGTATTATTTCCTCTTGTAATATTTTTATTTCATCTACACTACTTTTTGATAAGGTGTTTCTGAATTCTTCGGTTAAGCCATTTCTGTTTGTTTTGATGTCGACACTAACAGTTGGTTTTTGTTTTCGTTTCATCCAAACTTTATCTGCGGCATCTATTTTTTTATTCTCTTCATAAGCAAGATTTCTGTCTTTTATGTAATTTTCTTCAATTCTAGCGTTTTCAATGTTAGCTTCTTTCACTGCTTTTTGGTAGTCTATTTTTCGACGTTTGTCTCTCTCTTTAAACCCTTTTTCTGTTTCTGGAAAGATAGTTTCCTTTTGCTTATTATCTTTAGTTAAAGCAGGCGGAGTTAATATATCAGGTGTTTTGGTTGGTTCTCGTTTTAAACTTTCAACTTGCTTTTTTTCAACAAGTTTAATTGGTTCTTTTTGAAGCTTTTCTTCAATCACGACATTTTGTTTTTCAGCTGATTTTTTATCAAGAATTTCTTTTAATATTTTTTCTGCACGAACTTCCACGGGAGCCTCGGTTGATTTTTGTTGAGTTTCTTCGTCTATTGAACTTGATATTGATTCACTTGTTTCTGTTTTCTTAGATTTTAATTTTTTCAACAATTTTTCTCCTTTCTCAATTGTAACTTTAAGTTTTTCTTTTGGCGTTTTTTCGTAAAAAATTGGAGGGTCTTCTTTTTCTGTTGAATCAAGTTCAGATGAAAAATCACCTTCCTTGATTGAAGTTGTTTCGAATATTTTATCTGCATCTTTTTTCCATTTTGTTCGGTTTTCTTTTTGGTTTTCTAAAAAGTCACCTTGAGTTTTTTGAGATTTTAAATTAGAAATTAACTTTTGTTTGGGAAGAATGTTATTTATTGAATTTTCAATTGAGTTGGGGTCAATAGTGCCGTTACCAGCATCTCTTAAGATAAGTCCAACTTCTAATTCATTAAAAACATCATCAGATAAATTTTTAAATTTTTTTTCAATTGCTCTTCTTATTTTTGTGTCGTGTCGTGGAGAATAATCTTCCGATTTTTGAACTTCTTTAAAAACCTCTCTTAAGATTTCCTGTTTTGATTTGTTTTTGTCTTCTAAATTGGAAAGAATCTTATCTCTTCTATCTTTATTTTTTTCCAAGTTTTCTTCTTTATTTTTAAAATAGTCACCTAATTTAGGTAGTGCGTTCTTTTTTGCTTCTTCAGATAAATTTTGTTTCTCTAAAAATTTTTCAAAAGATTTTTGATTTTTTTTATTTGGGGTTTCGATGTTTGAAGAATCCCCTAAAAATCTTGCTACTAAACCAAAACCTTCTAAATCATTTTTGAATTCTTGGTCTAACTTTTCAAGTTTTTCAATTGTTTGTTGGTCTAACTTAACAACTTCAACAAGTTCGTTTAAGTTAGAAGTGGAAATTTTTTTATTTTGTCTTTTTAGTGTTAATATTGCATTTTTTAAAGTATTGCTTGCTCTTTTTGGTTGAGATAGTTTTCTCTTTAGACCTTTGAAATGAGTTGAAGATTCTACAAATTTTCCGAAACTTTTTTCACTGTTAAAAGTTAATTCACTTCCTTTTGATTTAATTTTCAAAATTTGTTGTGAACCAGGACGGAACCGATTAATGAAACGACCGCGTCTCCCAAATTTTTGATTAGCAAGAGAAACTTCAATTGAGTTTCCTTGTTCATCTTTTATATTAAGCATCTGATTTGTTTGACCTCTTAAAATTCGTTTTAAGTTTGTGGTATCTTTTAAATTGATTGATTTCCCATTAATTTTTGCGTTAGACAAATTATTCATTATATTTTGAAAATTATCTATATCCATACCTCTTGGATTTTTAACTGAAAAAAGAGAAGAACCATCATCATCCCCCATTTGGAAGGTTTTGACCTCATCTTTTCCTTTTTTATATGAATTTTTTATTTTTAGAAACATTTTTGTGTTGCCTGTCGTAAGCATTTCAATATATTGTCCTGGAACACTTTCTTTGAAAACATTATCAAAATTAAAATTTTTCATTTTGTTTTCATAAATTAATTCTTTTCTTTTTTTAAAGTTAGTTATTCCTTCGTTTGAAAACTCAAATTTGTTATCGTCTATTTTAAGTAAATTATGGGCTGAACCAAAACCTGGGTGGTGCTTTTCAAGAATTATCCTTTTTTTAATTTCATTTGATATTTGATTGGTGTTTTCACTTGGTCTTATTTGTTTCAAAATAGCTCCGACATCGCTTTTATAATTTATTGCTGTTTTGTCAAAGGTTTCTTTATCAATAAGTGAAATGTCTCCTTTTCGATTAATTCTTCCATATTTTTCTAAGCCATTAAAATAAACATGACCGTCCATCCCAACTTTTGCTGTTTCCATAAAGTTAAAAGTGTTCTTAAATGCGTCATCGTCTTTTATATTAGTTAAACTTTCTAAACTGGGTGTTCCAATAGCTTCAACCCTGTTTTTTTTGAAGGAGGGAAGTTTGAGATGTGTTGCAATAAATTTACCTAAATCGCCAAGAGGGCCAGTGTGTGGAACCATCGTTGTGTTTCCATATTTATCTGTAATTATTACTTGTTTTGTCGTTTTTAAAATGTCGTATGTTGCTTCTTTGCCCTTTCTTTTGTTTTTTCCAGTAACTTTGTATGCTTGGATTTGCGCTTCTTTGACAGAGTCAGAGATTTTTTTTATTTTATTCGGTAAAATGATTGCATTACCTTCCGCATCTTTAATTGCAGTGTATGCTTTTCCAGTCTGTTTTGTCATTTCAGAGGTTCTTTTTGTACTTTTTTCAACCAAATCATCAACAAGTTTATCAATCATTTTTTCAGTGTTTTTCGCACTTGTTTTTCCTGTAGTTAACATCATTTCTTCTGAAGGACCACCAAAGGAAGGAAGTGAAATGGACTCAACTAAACTGAATATATTTTTTGTCGCCTTGAATGAAGCTATCAAAAATAAGTGAACAAGAAAATCAAACCAGAACACAAAAACAGTTAAGTAAAGTAAGATTGAAAGTGAATTAGATAAAGTCATATCAAAAAGAGTTATTCCCATTCCTGAACTTTCAAGTGTACTCATAATTGCTCGAATTATGAATATGAATACAAATGAAGTTCCTGCAAGTTCAAAGAATTTTTTAGAAAGGAGCATTAGTACTGCCGATAATAAAACAAAAAGAACAAGAACTAAAAGAAGAGTTCCAAAGCTCAATCCCCATACGACCCCGAGTGAAAGAAGAGTTAAAGAAATTAAAGAAGCCGTAAGTATGGCAAGACCGCTTAAACTTGCTTCTTCTGAGATGAAAAGGAGATTATATACATATTGAAGTGTCCCCGGTAACATAGTCATAGTCACGCTATACATTCTCTTTGCAAGAAGTGAAATTGATCTCCATAACCAGACACATAATACCATTAATCCGAGGAAGAGGGGCGTCCAAGGTGGAAATATTGTTAGAAAATTGAGAGCATCAAAAGTTTGTAACCACATTATTAATGTTGAAATAATTAAAACACCGAGATAAAAAACCACCATAGTAGGAGTCCAAATGAAAAAATCCATTACTGTTGCAAAGGACATATTTGTTAAATCTTTGAGATAATTTGTTTTTACTTTTTGTAATTTTAAAACTAAATCTGTTAATTTTGCTTTTGTTTGTTTTGAGTTTGTTGAATTTGCATTATTAATTGAGTGATTAATTTCATTTGAGATTTCATTTAATTCACTCCCAAATAGTTTTGAGTTAGTTAACCAATCACGCCACACATCAACAAAATTCATTGCTTTTAATTCAAGATAACTATAACCTGCTCCCTCTAGTTTTTTATATGTTTTAGCTATCCATCCTTTTGATGTTTTTTGCATATTTCCAAAATTTATTAAGTGGTTTCTATTGAGGAAGAAAACTGCAAACATCATTATTGCTAAAACAGAAATTTCAATTGTAATTATTGTTGCTGGCAAAACAAGTTCCCCTGAAGGATATTCGAGAGGTAGTCCAAGGAATACAGACCAGATACTCCCTGCAAAAACCCTAAAAACTTTAGTAGGGATTGTAATTGATTCCACACCACTTGGTGCAAAAGTCTCTGCGATTTGAAGTAAAACATTTCCAGTACTATCGGCTGCTAGAAATGCATCAGTCAGAAAGGTTTGAATGAGTGGGTTTTGAACTTCAATTAAACTGGTTGTTGTTTCACTTGCTGTTCCTGCATAACTTACTAAGAAATATATTGGGAAAGCAATTGCGGTTATTAGAATTGCTGCAAAAAAGAAAACAAAAAGCATTTGAAAAATTGATGCAATCTCAAATCCTCCGTCTCCTGTTTTTTCAGGAAATATTTGTAAACCAATTGTTGCGAGAAAACCAAGTATGGCAACTTTAGATAAAATTAATAGGGCAAACCCCAGCCAAGGGTCAAGAGGAATGGTTGAAAGAATTGGGAATTTGCTAGGTAAGAAAAAAACAAAAATAGCGTCAAAACCAACTAAGCCTATGATAGTTACAATTGTTCCCCCTTTTCCTGCTCCTGAAAAAATTAAACCCATTAAAATTAATTCAATAGATAATAAACCAAAAAGAATTGCGGCTGGATCGCCACCAAAGAAGAAAATAAAGAGTGAAATTATGAGGATTAAGGCCCCACCAGAAACAAGTGAACCAGTTCCAATTTGAATAATTCCCTTTTTAAGTTTTTCAGATGAACTTCCTTTTTCTATACTTCTTTTCAAAAGAAAAGTGATTATTACCGTCAGAATCGCTATGGCAAGTGATGCAGTAAAAAGGGTATTATTTGGACTTATGAGAAAAAAAATTGAGGCAATAAGAAATAATACGGCCAAAACTCCAACAGAATACATCCAAAATGAAGTATCAATTTTCACTATTTTCCCTCTAAAAGCTTTTATGCTACCCACTTATTACCTTTTTGATGCCGCGTGACTTTTTACTTAAGTTAGCCTTGATTTTGATGATAGTTTTTGGTTCCGTGTATATGTGGTTCACTAGTAGTGCAGAGGACAATCCTGAATTGGAAGAACAGCTTGACGGATTGTTTGGTGGTTTAATTCCTCCTTTTCTTTCTGAACAATTGAATTTAACAGGTATGACAACAAAGGATTATTGTCCGTATATCAATCCATATATGTCTCAATTATTTTCAACCGGTGCACTTGAAGTGACAAAGAGTTCACCAATACATGGAGCATTGGAATATGTTTATGGGAAAGAAGAAAGGAATCTTGAGTTTAGTTGCAGTTCATCTATGGCAGCAATATATAATTATGATACTGAAGAATACGCCCTTTCTTGTAAGGACGAAATTTCAAGTGAAATATTTTTATCAACGAGTAAAATGATTGAAGGTTTGAATGAATCCAGTGTAAAGACTGGTTTTGGATTAAGCTTGAAAGATAAAATTCCAGGTTGGCAATGTTTGTTGTTCTTTGGATTAATGCCATTTTTCGCAATGTTCTTTTTCTTAAAAGATATTTTACAATTCACCCCTTTGAGAGACAAAGTGAAATACCTCATAATTTTAATGACGTCTTTCCTTGCTATAATGACAGGAACATTTTCAAATTTTGTATGGCAGCTTGCACATATTGCATCGATGAGTGTTCAAGCTACTTTCCTTATTGTTTTGTTAATATTCATGTTTATTTCATTGCTCCTTAATTGGATTTCTTCATTTAGTAATGCCTTTGCGGCTGGAAGAAAAATGTCTGCGCAAGCTGCTGCTGGGCTTGCTCAAAGAAAAATGCTTTCTGCAGTATCACAAACTGGTAGCAGTGGAAGTTCGCCAAAAGCTAAGAAACAAAAGTCAATTAAGGATTATTTTAAATGAAGATAAGTTTTCATTCGCAATACATATAAGATAGTTCTGACAGTTTCCTTTATGAGAGGGAAGACTCAAGACACTATTTGGCTTCTATTCGGCGTGATTTTAATTTTTGGAACAATGGCTGCATTTTCTCCAAGTTCAACATTCGGTAAGGCTTTTTTGAGCTTTAGGCAAAATATAGAAAACGCTTTTGGGGGGGAGGTTGGATATTGTCCTTTCATTAATCCTTATGCAATGTCAATTTATTCAGCAGGTGGTTTAGAAATAACTGGAAATCACCCGCTTTGTGGACCAATAAGATATGCGGTTGAAGACCTTAGTTTAAGTGATGCTACAGATGAGACGAGAAATGAAGAAGGTCTTAATAATTGTAGTTCTTATTTTTACTCAATTTCCCTTGAGACTGTAGGGGTTGAAGAAAATATTCAAATGATTACAGTAAAAAACAACATAGATTATGCTACTGAAAACTGCGATGGGGAAAGTGATTATGAATTAGGTCATTGTTTTGGTGATGAAGACGATGTGACTGGTGGAAGTAATGTTTCAATAACTTCTGATACTTTCTTTGCAAGTTTAAACGCGATTCAACAAGAGAGTATTAGTAAGTCAAATAAAATTGCAATTCAACTCATGACAGAAAAACGCCCAGCATGGCAATGTTTCTTCATATTTGGTCTGCTTCCTTTCTTAATAACTTACTATTTATTGAATGATATTTTGGCCTTTGCTTACTTCAGAACAAATACACGGAGATTGATTGCAATTTTTGCGTCTTTGATTGCAATATTAACTGGTGCATTTGCAAATCTTTTAGTTGCAGTTTCGAGTTTTGTTGGTTTGAGTTTGGGGCAGAGTTTCCTTGCTGCAATATTTGCCATGGCAATTTTAGCTGTTCTTTTAGGACAGATTACTATGACTGCTGGCGTTGCCAAGTCTACTGTTGATTCAGTAACAAATGTTGTCGGAGGCGCATTAGCCCTGTCAAATGTTAATGAGGCCCTAAAGAAAAAACAAGGTGAGAATTAATGAGAAAAAAATTCTTAATTTTTTCTCTTCTTTTTTTATTTTCAAATTCATATGCACAAACCATTCTCGACTTTGACTTGGGTGAATTTATCCCAATGATAACTGATAATCTTAAGGCCTTTGGTTTGGTACCGAATTTGAGTGAAGGGTGTGATGACCCTGATAACTGCAATGTTTTTGAGCTTCCGTCTACACGTGCATTTTTTATTATATTAATTTTATTCTGGATGATTTTGAATATTGCGGTTGGCCTTGGGAATATGCCTTCAGTGCTTTTTGGTTTTTTTATAACGAGTTTGATTTTCAAATATCTTCCTGCCGTTTTTGGAATGGATGTAATGGGTCTTTTCAAATTTGTTTTTTCAGGATTATTCATTTTTATTTGGCTTGAATATATTATGCGTTATCTATTTGCATTTTCAAAAACAACAAAACTTTTCCTTCAGTCTTCAATAACTTTAATTGCAATTTTCTTTTTGAATGCAATAAATGTTTTTGATTTAATTTCAAATTGGCTTAATGTTATGATTTCAGGGGTTGGATTTATTATCTTCATAGTATTTATGTTAGCGATGAGAATAATTAGTGCTTATACTGGGTTACTTAGTATAGGTGCCGCAAAGGATGTGCGTGGAGAAGGGTCTACTATTGCTGGAACAGCAAATAGTGATGTTGACAACTTTAAGGAAGGAAGAGGAAACATTTGAAGTGATAAAAAATGATAATTGAAACTCTCATTACGGTATTGTCGTTTGTTTATTTATTCATGATTGTTGAAATAATTTTTTCGTCAACCAAGGATGTTATGACGAAGCAAAAAGCATTTGAAGGTAGAATTTTATTTTTTATTTATTCACTTATTGTATATTACAAGGATTTGAAACTTGATATTTTCCTCTGGGATACTTTTCTTAATGAACCCATAAAACAGGCATATACTTTAATGAATACTCTCTTAGAAAGTTTCTTTGGGATTTCAATTGCCGGAAATCCTATAATAATTTTTGCATATCTTATCCCGGCTGGATTCGTTTATAATTTTGTGAAGTATTGGTTTAGTTATGGATTCGGAGATGAAAAAATTGCAAATATGATTTCACTAACTGCAGTTGTAATGTTCATAGCCAAAGCAGGAAATTTAGGTTTAATAAATTCAATTGTTATTGATGGAGTTCCTGTTTCTGGTGTTCCCTTCGGTGGATTTTTGTCGAGTTCAACAATATTTTATCTTCTTGATGTATTTCCCTCTAAATTTATAGGGTTGGATACTTTTCTTAATTTTGGATTCACATCTGACATATCTTTGAGTATCCTCATGTTTGTTCTCATATTAGGTGCGATTGCAGGATTTTTTATGATTTCCCGGATTCTTTTGGGAAGTGTTTTTTTGAGTGGGGATGATACAAAAAAAGAGAAAGGAGAAAGGAGAATAAAAAAGACAGTGAGTTCGGTGAGCGGTTTAGTTTTTGTTGCAGCAATACTTCTTTATTTTGCTGATAAATTCTTTAGTTTTGACCTTGCATCAATACCAATTCTTCATGGATTAGCTCTACCGGTTTTCTTTATTGCTGGTTTGACTCTTATAGCCGTCGTGGCAGACTTCCTTGTTTTTGTGGCATTTTGGATGATAATAAAAGATATTAACGCTGCAACTGGTAATCGTTTAGATATTAAAAAATGAGCAACTATTTTATACCATTGAATTCTATTTCTTAGTGCTTAAATTCATTAATAGGGAAGCTGAGTTGTGGCAACTCTCAAATATCTTGAATGCTCCCCCAAACTTCGTTTTATTTGTTTATGGACCAAAATCTAGTGGGAAAAGTACTTTAATGATGAAGCTTGCAACTCAAATTAAAAATGATGTCATTCTTTATGATTTTCGGGCAAAAAGTCCAACTGAGTTACATGAAATTTTAACTGTTCCTCGTCCTGGTTTTAGTGAGAGAGTTCGACATTATTTTAGAAAAAAATTAAGACACAGTAATGTTGAGGATGGAATTGTTTTACACCCAAACCAAATTAAAATGATGGCTGAAGGTAAGCTTGACCCCTTTGCTCCATTAGTGAATAAATTAAAGGGATTGAAACGACCCGTTCTTATTCTTGATGAAATTCAAAATTTAAAGTATTCTGGAATTGATACAAAAGATTTAGCTCAACTCTTAAACTTTTTAGTTACTTTAACGAAGCGTTTGCATATTGCTCATGCCATTATTGTAACGAGTGATTGTTTATTCATTGATGAAATAGTGAAACAAGCAGGACTTGAAGAAGCATCTGAATTTATGTATGTTGGTGATTTACCAAAAACTAATATTTTAGAATGGCTTCAAGAAGAAGGTATGAATGAAGTAAAAGCAAAGAAAGTTTTTTCAGTTGTAGGTGGAAGGCCATTTGATTTATGGATTTCAATTCAACATTTCCGTTCAACTGGAGGAATAGGAGTTCTTGAATCGCTTGTAAAAAGAAAAATGTCAAGAGTGAAATTCTTATTAAAATCAGTTGGAGCCAAAGAATTTAGGTTCGTTAAAAAATTATCAAGAGAAGCAATTTCAGTTGATGAAGTTCATCCTAAACTCTTAAAATGGGCAATTGACAATGAGATTGCCTTTTTTGACCCAGTAAATGGGGAAATTTATGCAATAAGTCATACTATGAAGAGGGCATTGGAACTTCTGTAATCTTTTTAATCTTTCTTCTTTCATTTAAATTGTGAAAAGGACAGTTGTAACGGCAGCGCTTCCATATGCTAATGGGGAACTTCATTTAGGACATGTTAAGAGTACCTACCTCCCCGCCGACATATTCACGCGTTTTATGAAGTTTAAAGGGCTGCCAACGGTGTATGTTTGTGCCAGTGATGAACACGGAACCCCAATATTATTTCGTTCAGAAAAACAAGGAGTTAAACCTGAAGAATATATCTTAAAGTGGAGACAAAGTTATTTTGATGATTTGAGTTTTGTTTTAATTGATTTTGATAAATTTTATCACACTCATAGTTCTGAACATATTAAAATTACTCAAGAAGTATATGAAAAATTAAAGGAAAAAGGATATATAAAAAAATTAAGTGTAAAACAATATTGGTGTCCTAAGGAAAATAAACCTTTACCAGATAGATATGTTATTGGCACTTGCCCCTTTTGTGAGGCAAGTGAACAGTATGGAGACCAATGTGAAAAATGTGGTAAGGTTTTCACAGGTGGACAATTAGTGAATGCTATTTGTAAAACTTGTGGTGCTAAAGCGGAAATTAGAGAGAGTGAACATGTCTTTTTTACACTTAGTAATTTTTCAGATAAGTTAGAAAAATTTGTTGAAAATGTTGATGCGCCTAAGGACATCAAAAATTTTGTTTTAGGTTGGATTAATGATGGCCTTAAAGATTGGGATATTGAGCGTGATATTTCGTGGGGCGTTCCAATTCCTGATTCAAAGGGAGTCTTCTATGTTTGGTTTGATGCGCCTATTGCATATACTAGTACCCTAAAAAAATGGTGTGATGAAAAAGGTGAAAAATTTGAAGATTGGTGGGATAATATTGTACATTTCATTGGTAAAGATATAGCTTATCATCATTTTCTATTTTGGCCAGCAATTTTGATGGGAGTAGATTGGAAACTTCCAAGTATGATTCCTGTTCGAGGTCATTTAACTCTTGAACAAAAAAAATTTAGTAAGAGTAGACAATGGTATATTTCAATTAAACAATGGAAGGAACTTGGATTTAGTCCCGAGTACTTGAGGTTTTTTATGACATATACAACACCACAAGGAATGAAAGATAGTGATTTTTCAGCAAGAGAATTTCAGAAAGTTATTAATGAAGAATTAGTGAATAATTTTGGGAATCTTTTACAAAGGACTTTGAAATTTTCAGAAAGATTAGGTTCAAAAATTGAAGATGTGGAAACTGATGAAATTTTTAAGAAGGTTCAGGAGTCGGTGAACAAATACGAAAAATTTATGGATGAAACAAAATTGTCAGAAGCACTAAAGATTGCAGTTGGGCTAATTCATGAATTGAATGTTTATTTTCAAAGAAATGAACCTTGGAAAAATTTAAAAATTGCACCAAAAGTTATTCGAACTGTTGCCAGTTCTCTTGTCATCCTAAATAAACTACTTTACCCAATTTTACCTCTTAAATCAAAGAAAGTTGCAAAATTATTGAATGTTGATTTAGTGTGGGAAGGAAAAGATGCGTTAAAAGTAGGACACACCTTAAACAAAGCAGAAATTTTGTTTCCAAAGGTTGATGATGATATGATGAAAAAGCTAGAAGGTTTGTATAAAAAATAGAAAAAAGTATTTCATCAAAATAATATTTTATTGTATTAATTAAGCTTAAATCATAATAGATTAATGATTTTAGATAAGTATGACTTTCCTACTAAATCAATTGGTTGTTTTTGGCGCTATGGCAGTGGTTGTTGGAGCTTATTTATTAATTCATTTTTTAAAAAACAAGTTAAAACATGTGACGTATGATGAATATTTTAAGAATAAAAAATAGCAGATGTCGATATAAAGTTAGACAACTAATATAAAGAGACATAAAAATTTGAAATATGGCAAAAACTTTAGAATATTTATTTTTAATTAGTCCATTCAAAGAATCAAAATTTGATAAAGAATCTTTGAAACGCTTTCAAAATTTAGGGGAAACACTTGTTTTGTCTAAAGATGTAGATTTTTATGAAAACCTTATGGAAAAATACAATGGAAATAAGGTTCCCCAATACATAGTAGGATTGGCAGGAGATGGAGGAAATAAAGGATTTGGAAAATTTGCAAGTGAAAAAGGAAGTATTTTTCTTCCTGAGGCTTGTGGTACTGGGAATGATCTTCCAAGATCCTTAGGTTTTAGTAAACCCTTTTCTGAAACTTCAAATAAATCTATTTCACTTCTTGAAGAAGGTAGTTTTGAAACCAAAAAATTTGATGTTATTGATTTTAAATATAAGACTCAAGAAGGAGTAATAAATGATAAAGGTTTCATTGGCGTTCCATTCGGTATTCTTGCAGAAGTTGGTGATGTTGGAACTCTTACAAAAAAAGTATTTGGAAATTTTGCTTATGTTTTAAATGGGATAAAAAAAATATTAAATCATAAACCTTTAGAAGTTGCTATTGAAGTTAATAATAATATTATTTACGAAGGATATATTTCTGGGGGATATGCGCTTAATACTGGGACCTCTGGTGGGGGTAAGTTTGGAGTTCCTAATGAAACTCCATTTGATGGTGAAATGTGTTTAGTATATTTTCCGACAAATAAGAAAGCCGAAAAACTGAAACTTTTGGGTTTGGCTAATAATCTTTCTAATTGTGATAAGCCTTCTGGTGATGTAGAAATTATTAGAAATGTTAAAAAGTTTAAAGTAATAAATTTGAATTCAAAAAAGATTCCACTTGGAGTTGATGGAGAAGTTTTATCTGATTGTTATGAAGTTGAAGAAAATCTTCTTTCCGGACATACTGAGATGTATGTAGCTCCAAAGAATTTTTGATTTGGATGCTTCTCAATAAAATAAAAAAAAGAAAAAGTCCCGCTGGCCGGATTTGAACCGGCAACAAGTCGGTTTCTGAACGGAGGCTACCTTTATCCCAACGCATTGAGTTTATCCTAATTAAAGGTCCGAAGAGCATGCTCTCCGGCTACAGCCGACCGCTCTACCAGGTTGAGCTACAGCGGGTAATAGTTTAAATGGATTTTAGCCATTAAAAAACTTAACTAAAAAGTCACTCAGATTTAAGAGATTTGTAATCATTTTTACTTTCTAAATATGTTTTCATTTCTTCTGATGTATTTGTAAGAGTTTCAAGTACAAATTTAAAACTAGTTCCATCTTGGTCTATACGTGAAGTGTAAGAAAATATTAATGCATAGATTTCAAGGTCATCTTTCTTAAAATTGTAAATTGAGTGATTTGAAAAATCACCTTTTTTGAGTCCTCCAACTTCCCTTACCGTTTTTACATATGTTGCATCCATTACATTTTTACCAATTTTAATTTTTTTGATTATTGGTCTTCCTGTTTCCGAAGTCTTGAATTCAGTAATTTTATAATTATGATTTTTTGTGAGATAAATTTGACTAATTCCGTCGTCATTTTTTTCAATGCCGTCCATGAGATAAATTAATGCGTCTCTAATAACTTGACTATTCTTTTGCTTGCCCTTTTTCATAGGATAAAGTATATTGGTTCTTTAAATTAATTTTTTAGTTAATTTGTTTATATGTTAAAAACCAAGTTATAGTACCTATAATAAACCCAAACCAAAGTGTTGTGAAACGAGTTAACATAGTTACTGAAGTTGCTAATTCATTGCTTATTGAGAATAATAGGAGTAAACCAGTTGATGTTGCTTCAGTTGCACCAAGTCCACCCGGTATCATTGAAAGATTTCCTAAAACCAAACTTGCTGAAAATGCAAAGGCGGCTTGTGGAAGAGTTATGAATTCACCGAGACAAAGTACTGCAATCCAAATTTCAATGTCTTCAATCATCCAAGAAATGACAGATAATATTGTTGTAATTATTATGAGTTTTGTGTCTTTCAATTTTCCAAGTTCATCTTTTATAAATTTAAATTTATTTCTAAAAAAGTAAAGTCCGATTAATCCAATTAGAATAATCCCAAAAATTAACCACATACTTTTTAAATATTGTTGAGCTACAAAAAAAGCCATTGTTCCTCCTATTATGATGTGAGCAATTATATCAAAAAGTCTTTCAACAACTACGACGAATCCAACTTTTTTGTGAGTGAATCCGTGGCGTTTATTCATCAATTCTGCTTTTATTACGCTGCCAACTTTTCCCGGAGTTATTACAAACATCAATCCAGCTACATATGTCTTAATTGATTCAAGAAAACTAATTTTCATCCCATAATGATTTAGAAGAATTTTCCATCGTATACTTTTTAAAATGTAGTCAAAAAAAGTTAAAACACAAAGAAGAATAACAAGCCATACTGAAGGAAAAATTAATTTTTCAGAAAAAAGAATCATAATTCCATATACAACCATTGAGATAAGGGCAACATAGATTAACGAATTTTTTTTCACAACTTTAATTAAAGCTTAACTCTAAAAAGGTTATCACTCTTTTAAAAAAATAAAATCCCCTGCAGGGGAAAATAAAAAAAATAAAAGGTTTAGTCCCTAATTAAGAAACCAAATAATCCTTTAACTTTTCGTTCAGTTTGAACTTTTGTTTGAACTGCTTCAAGTTCTGTTTTCATTGAATTAAGTTGTATCTGAATCATTTCACGAATTGCTGGGTCTTCTGTTGAGTTCAATTCATATTCCATGGTTTGAATTCTTTCTCGAGTTAAATTCAAATTTTTTTCCATTTCATTAACTGCAGCTCTATCGGTTCCAAATAGGAAACGACTGAATGCACTTTTTTGTTGAACTTTTTTTTCAGCTTGATTCATTAAATTGACAGATTCTGCAATATTTTGGCCTAATTGATTCATATTACTATTTCCTTCAATTTGTACGGTTTCAAGTAATCCATTAACATGTGCTTGGACTCGTTCACTCTTTCTTTGTTGAATCAAACTATTTTCGTTGTTAGTTATTTCTTGAATTCGTTCTTGTGCTCTTGTTTGTATTTGTGTTAGTTCACTTTCATGAACTGAGTTTCTTATTTGTCGTAAGTTTTCTTCTGAGATTCCAGTTGTTTCCATTGTATTCTCTGGATTTAATCCCTGACTGAATGCAATTGAAAATAACATTCCCATAAAAAACATTGACAATATTGTATTTTTCATTTAGGTATTCAATTTTAGATTTTATATGCTTTTTCTATCTGAATATGTGCAGTTGTTGGAGGTAATACTCCAAGTTCTGTGATAATTCCTTTAATTCGTTTTGAAGGTACTATTTCAAATGCAGGATTTCCAATGTTAATTGGATAACTCCATACTTCTCTTGGGTCACGTTCTTCAATTTTTACAGATTGTGCCATTAAAGACCCTGTATCAAGTTTTAATGCGAGTCCTGATGCATAGAATGGAATTTCTAAGGCTTCTGCTGCTAAAGAAAAAAGACCAGTTCCAATTTTATTTGCTATACTTCCATCAACAAAAATGGCATCAATCCCAACTAAAGCAATATTAACTTTTTCTTTACTCATAGCAGAATACATTGCTGAATCAACATACATCTTAACTGGAACTCTTGCTTTGTAAAGTTCTTCAGCAGTTATTCTTCCTTGAAATCTTGGACGCGTTTCAGTATTTATTACTTTTATTTTTTTACCTTGATCTCGTGCTTCTTTAATAATATTAACGACTGTTGAACTATGACAAATAGTTTGGATAGTCATACCGTCTTCAATTAATCTACTTCCAATTTCAACAATTTTATTCATACTTTTTTTTATTGATTTTTTAAATAGAAACGCGCGTTCACTAATTTCTGAAGGGTCTGATATTTTTTTTAGTGAAGTTAAAGTATTAATCATTAAGGGTTCAGTTGGTCGGGTGCTGAGAAGTAAATTAATACCTTTATGAATTTCTTCAACTTTATTTTTTTTTGCAAAGTCATGAATTACTTCAAGTGAAGACAATGCAATTTTTGTTGCTCCTTGAATCTCAATTTTTTTAATTTTGTTTGCAATTTTTTCAATTGTATTCATTACATCACCTATTAGTTTAATTTATCAAGAGCTTCAAGTCCACCTTTCGCAATTTTTTTTATTGGTAGTTTTTTTATTGAAGTTATTCTTTTTTTGATTTCAATTCCACTTACATATCCCCATTTTTTAATTGCTTCTTGAAGATAGATGTTCTGTGTTTTATTTAATTTAATTCCCTTGTTGACATCTTCAGCAGCAGCCCTCTGAGCTTTTGCACCATATAAGGTGCCTTTAGGATGTCCGTGAATTCCTCCTCCTGCCATAATAGTTACGTCCTTTCCATATATGGCTGTAACGCCTTCAACAAGTCCTGGATGAAGTCCCCCACTTGCAACCGGCATCATTGGTTTGATATTTTTTGCCCATTTAAAATTTAAGAAAAGAGGTTCAAATCCCTTTATTTTTTGTTTGCTTGCGATTTCTCCATATTTTTGTATGAATAAGGGTGAACCTTCCATTTTTCCCACACCAGTTCCAGTGTGAAGTTGGCTTACACCTAATAAGCGATAAATTTTTTCCCAGAAGTTAAAACCAACCCCCCAAGGGCCTCTGGTTTCAGCACCATGTCCTGCTCGGTGAGCGTGAACCAAAAATTTTCGCTTGTGAAGCTCTCTCAAAATTTCTTCAGTTCCAGCAATTCCCATTACATAGACATCAATCATACATTGTTTCCATCCATGTTCATCTAAGAATTCAATTCGTTCAATCATTTTTGGGATTGAATCTGTTATATTTGAAACATAAATTTTTCCCTCACCTAATTCATCTTTTGCTTTATCGGCGGCTTCGATAGTTCTTATGACTCTTTCTTCCCATGGACAAAACGTTTGATTTACAAGATTTTCATCATCTTTTACCATGTCAAGACCACCCATGAAAGCTTTTTGTGCAACATCCGCCCACTCCTTTGCTGAGAGCCCTACTTTGGGTTTTACAATTGTTCCAACATGAGGGCGAGATTTTGTTCCAATAATTTTTCTAATTTCTTTTATCCCAATTTTTGGTCCGGGGAATTGTTTTTGAAATTTTTCGGGCATTACCCAATCGAGGATTTTAAGTTCTTGAATTTCTTTCATTCCATAAATATTTCCTCTTATACTTGCTAAAATTTGGAGTAAATTTCTTGAATCAAAGTGGTCGTATGGATAAGCAATGTAAACATATCCTGAATTAGCTGAAACTTTTATGGTTTTGAAAACGTGAGCACGAAGTTTTTTCCAAACGAAATCGTTCATGGTTGCGAGTTTAGTCCAAGTTCCAACAGAACTTTCAGCAGCAAGTGCCTCGGACAACATTTCAAAAGTAGATTCTCCCTTTACCCAAAGAATTGTAACAAAATCTGTTTTTTTTGGTCTATAATTTTTATCAATATATGAATATCCACCATAAGCCATGAAAAAGAAAAACTTAAGGAGTATTTATGTAAGTAACCGTTTTAACCTTCATAAATACATAAATAAGAAGGTTAACTCTGCTTTGTATTGGATATGAAAAATAAAAAGTTAAAGAACCAATAGTACTCGTTACACATTTTTGGGACTTTGAGATTTTATTTAGAAACAAAGAGATACTTGAATTTTTTGAAACTCTTTTTTCGGAAATTAATTTGAAAAATTATTGGAAAACAACATTGAAAGATTATGTTTTATGGAGAAACTTAAAGAGTGAATTAGCAAATAATTTGATTGAAGAAACGGATTCAGTAACAATAATTTTTTCAAAAAGCCTACCTAATTTTGGAGTTACAATTAAATCAACTAAATTAATTAAATTAATTAAATCAAATACATTACTGACTTGTGAAAAAAAAGACTAAAACAATTTTGTTTTGTCAATCCATAAATATTTGTTTTGAGTTTTTCTTAAGTGAATATATTTGATATCGCAATTGGACTCTTGCTCTTGCCTGCAGCAGTTGCGGATACTTTATCTCAAATTACTGTTGAATTTGAATCAGAATTATGTAGTATAAATGGGCGTGAATTCTTAGTTTATACTGCAGATACAATTGAACGCTGGCAGCAAGGTTTTAAGAATAAGAAGGTTTTAGAAAATGAAGCCATGGTTTTTGAATTCCCCTCATATGGTTTAAAGACTTTCTGGATGAAAGGAACAGTTAGTGCACTCGATATTGTGTTTCTTGATAAAGATTTCAAAATCACAAAAATAGTTCATAGTGCTAGGCCTTGTAAATTCCTTTGTAAACCTTATTTTGGGTTGGCTCAATATGTTGTGGAGTTTAAGGCTGGAATAACTAAGGAATTGAATTTGGTCAAAGGTCAAACTCTTGTAATATAAACTTTACATTCTCGGAATCTTTAAATGTAAATAAAACTTTACTTTTTTATGATTGGAAAACCAGAGTGGTTCTCACGAAGAAAATATGGTGGTTGGGGTCTTTATCCTAAATCAAAAGAAGGATGGGTATATATTTTGGTAGTAATGCTTCCGCTTTTTTTGTTTCATCTTCTTCCCTTCTGGAGTGCTTCTTTTCGTTTTGTTGTAACTGGTGTTTTTCTTCTTCTCTTTAGTATTGACATTTTGAATATTATGTTTCACTTGAAAAAAGATGAACGCGAAATAAAACATGAGGCACTTGCTGAGCGTAATGCGTCCTGGACTATGGTTACTATTCTTGTTATTGGTTTGTTGTATGAAATTATGGAGGGTGCATTAGTAAATGAAATAAAAATTAATTGGTTAATCCTTTTAGCTCTTTTTGGTGGGGCATTGGCAAAGAGCATTACAAATATTAAGCTGGAGAAAACAAAATGAAAACTAATATTCGATTTTTGAGAAAAGCGTTAAAAATGACACAGTTAGATTTAGCAGAAAAAGTGAAAGTAACTAGACAAACAATTATTGCAATTGAAAAGGGAAATTACAATCCCTCTCTTGTTCTTGCTCATAAAATAAAAAAAGCCTTGAAGAAAAAATTTATTGAAGATGTGTTTGAATTATAAATTATTTTAGGGGGGTTTAAAGTTTTGTCAATTAAGGTGGTGATTATTGAATTATGATTAAAAATAAGCAGTAATTAATTATTTAAACTATAAAGTGGCAATATTATTTGTGTCAAAGGCAGATGTTGAAAATTTAGGTGGATTCGGTGGAATTTCTACAATAGAACCGTTTAAGACAGTTTCTGAGGATATTTTAAATGTGCTTTCCTCGGATTTTATAAAAATTTTAACAAATTACGATTGTCCTGAACTTAAATACAAAATTAAAAGATTTAAAAAAGATAACAAATATGATCAAAAATTACTTTTTGAACGTGTTTATGAAGATGTGAATAAGGGGGAAACTGATGAAGAGTTAAGTGTTTTATCTAAAATGTCTTATTTTGGAATTGCCCCAAAAAAAGAAATTGAAAAATATTTTTTCAGAGTTATTAATAAAAAATTACACAAGGAAGGGGGATTGGAATATGTTTTAAAAATGGCTTCCAAATATCAATTATCAAAAACATTAGGAAAATCAAGTTGGAAAATGTTGAGAAATAGAATTTATTGGGAGAAACTTAGAGTTGAAAAAAGTTTTAATAAAAAACTTGAACTCATAGAAGAAGCTTATAATGAAGGTGTTTATTCCGAAAAAAGTGTTGTATATTTTTCTAATCGTTTCATTGAAGATGAGCTTAAAAAGGAAAAGAACCTTTCAGTTATTCTTTCCAAACTTTCTAAATCTAAAGTTTTAGATTTTTTTACTGAAGGCACTAAGAAAAAATTAAAAAACAAAATTCATCGAAAAATTGATAAGATATCTAATACAAAATTAAAATATCGCCTTGTTTCTGAGGCATATAAATTAAAACTTAGTTCAAAGAAAGAAGTTGAAGAGACTTTTATGAATTATCTTTTTGATAATGATTGGACAATCTTAAGACCTATAGAACATATTTTTGATGTAAAAACTTACTCTAATATTTCAGATATTTTAGTTGGGGAAAATAAAAAGAAAGTAATTAATGAGATTAATAAGGAATTAAAAAAGGAGAAGAATTCTTATAACGCAATATCTCTTTTAATAAAAACAGAAAAAAGTGGGTTTATTTCAAGTGAAGAAAGAGAGAGTTTAGTATATAAAAATATGAAAAAAATAATTGAAAAAAGTAAGGAAAGTAGTGTATCGATGAATTCACTTTTAACAATGAGTGATGGTGGATTCTTAAGTCCAAAACATTCTGCTGAATTTTTTGAATATTTAAAGGAAAGATTTCCAAGAAGAGAACAACAAATTACAAATGCTTCAAGAAACATGAAACGTTCTCCTTTAATAAAGAGATATTTAAAACCTACAAAAAAAGAGGAAGAATTCCTTGAAAAAATTGTTAAATACACAATCAAAAAAACTAAAGATTTACAAATAAAAGACACCCTCAAAGAATATGTAAGAAAATCCGATTGTGACGAGAGACCAAATATTCGTGATTATCTTAGAGATTTAGATGGAGATGTTGCAAAAAATATATTTGATTGGAAACGAAATGGAGATTCTATTGCGTTTTTGAATATGCCATTTGAAGGTGGAAGTAATTCAACTTGGACAAAAGA
>JAUUZA010000034.1 GCA_030590165.1 Candidatus Altarchaeota archaeon | reverse complement strand
CAGTAGATATTGACAATGATAATTACTACGATAAATTTTGTGATAATTATACTGGAACTTGGAGTCTCACTTCAGATATGACGGATTCTTGTGAAACTGCCTGTGAACAAATGAATGGTATTTGGACAGATCAAAATAATTTAGAAGGTGAAGAAAAAAATTGTTGTAGTCCTCAAGATACTGGAACTTGGTGTTTTACATCACCAAGTGGCAAGGTTACAAACTGTTCACTAGGAATTTCAACAGATTGTAGGTCTTATTGTGATGCTTCAGCAACTATTGTAGATGATTCTAAAAATTATTTATGTACTTCAAGCTATGACCTTGATTGTACTTCAATTGAATGTGGGGCGGGTAATTTTGATTGTGCTTGTTTAAAGGGAAAAAAAACTGGTTGTTATATTGACAGTGTTTGTTCAACATCCAACTGTGAAAGTTATAATATTTTATCAAAAGAAATAATTTATTTCAATGACACAACAAATCCAAGTGATACTCAAAATGGAGGTAATTTTGCAGGAATTTGTTGTGAATCACTTGCTTGTCCACACGATACTGATGGGGACGGTATAACTGATAATTGTATTCCATCAGGAACAACTAATTTAGACTCTGATTTAGATGGTGATATTGATTCATGTAACTCAGGAATTTGGTCTGAATGTTCAAATTACGCTTGTGATACGGCTTCAAACTGCTCTTGTATGGGAAATTCAACATATAAGGGAAGTTGTGGTTTCTTCTCTGAAACTGCCGGTGTCTACAGTTTTTCAGAAGGGTCGTGCAATACAACCCACCCACAATTAGCTTGTGCAACTCCATGTGACTCTGATGGAAACACGGGGACTCGAGAATACATCAACAATAAAGGTGAATGTATTAAAGGCGGAGGAAGTTGTTTAGATATTTACAAAGATGTTTCTTGGTTTGGAAATAGTTCACTTTCTTTTGTAAATGTAAGTATTGATTGTCTTTGTGAAACACAAGCAAACTGCACTGTTGAAATATTTGATGAAAATTTAGCTTCAATTTATACTCAAACAAATAATATAGTTTCGGCAAATGGTGGTGTAAATTATATTTCTTTAGAAAATATATTCACTCAAGGAGTGAATAATGTTACTTTAACTTGTTCATGTGGTTCATCAGGAAGTGGACCTCCAACTGGCTGTGAACAAGAAGTAGTTAATTTAAATTATTTAGCATCAAGCAGTTCAATTTCTGATAATATTAAAGTTGGAACGGATGGAAGTGTAAATGTAACAATTAATAATATTGGAACTATTGATATTTCTAATGCCTTAGTTGGTTTGACTATAACTAATGGAGACACATCAGTCACTGAATTTTCTTCACCAACTTACATTTCAGCAGGAGCATCAAACTTAATTGAATTTCTTACCTTAATACCTTTAGCAATGTTTAATGATACAAAACAAACTCTTTCAAATGAAACTACTGTAATTATTTTTACAAATGTAACTGATATTGAACTTTTATTCAATGCACAAGACAATACAAACTGTTACCAATGTGATGCAACTTCAGATTGTCCAACTTCCTGTCCTTCGGCCGCTCCAAATTGTTGGTCTTGGGGAACAGATACAAGCAATTTCACTTGTTCATATGGAGTTTGTTGTCCTACTGACACCCACTTTGAAAATGGAGCTTGTTGTTCTTCTGGGTATGAATGCTGTGTCTCTGATTCAGCCTGTTCAAATGAAGAATGGTGTACTAATGCTTCTTCATACTTTGATTATGGAACAATTTGGTCTTGTAATACTTTAATATCAAGTGGTCAACTTTGTAGTGAAAATCGAATGTGTAATTCAAAGAATTGTGAAACTAATCAAATTGATTCCACAAAATATTGTTGTGAGGTTATAACAACAATAACAGAAGCACAAGGTGAATGTTCACCAATTTCAGGGAGTGATATTTGTGAATCTTCAAAGTGTTGTGCTTCAGACCTTCAATGTAATATAGGGTCATTTTGTGCTTATCTTGGAAATCGCTGTGTTGAATGTGCTGAAAGTGAAGATGAAGGATATTTCAATGGAATTTGTATAAGTGAAAATTGCGTTGGAACTGATGCTGATTGTTGTTCAGTCAATAATGATTGTCATGATGCTGGGAATATAACAAGCGTGAATCATTATTGTAATGCAGATACAAGTACTTGTGAAATTTGTACAATCAGTTTAGATTATTATTGCCCAAGCCCGCTTTGTTATGAGGTTGGTGTCGGTACAGGCGATCCTGACTGTTGTTCAAGTGATTCGGATTGTATTGAAGGAAATTCATGTGTTGATACAGATAGTAATGGTTCTCCTGATAGTTGTGCTCCTGACAACCTTGGAAAAATTTGTACAGAAGGAGATTGTGGGGAAGGTTTGACTTGTAAATTAAATTATAAGGGAGAAAGTCGTTGTGTACTTGATGACTTTTTATCAATAAATCCCTCAAGTGTGACTATGAATATTGGTGAGATGCGTTATGCAAGTGTCGTCATAAGAGACCCACAATTAATAGAAGATGATTATATTGTTAGTTTATCTGGAGACCAATTACCCTTTGTAAAACTTGAGGGTGAATCTTCAGTAAATGTTCACTTAGGCCCTAATGAAGTAAAGAAATTAACACTTGTCTTGTATGGAGGTAAAATACTTACTGATGTCCAAGTTAAAATTTTCGCAAGTAGTAAAAATAGTGTTGATGTTTCTTCGGAAGAACAAATAACTATGAATGTTTTAGCTTCAAACTCTGGACAATTATTTGTTACAGCACCTGGAATAACCTTTAGTGAATCCTTAGCCGTCCTAATTATTGGGGGTGTTTTGATTTGGAGTATGAAGACATTATAAATCAAACTAGAAAAATTATTGATGCTTATTTTCAAAATAAAGAATTTGAACCTGAAATTGAGGGTGAAGCGGGAGTTTTTGTGACACTTAAGAAACACGAAAAATTAAGGGGGTGTATTGGGATAATTAAGCCATCAAAAATTTCAAAAAATCTAAAACTAGCGGCAATATCTACATTAAGTGATTCAAGATTTGAAAAAGTAACTCATGACGAAATGAAAGACATTAAAATTGAAATTAGTTTACTTACTCCTCCTGAACTTGTAAAAAATCCAGAAAGGAAAATTGAAATTGGAAAACACGGAATTATTATCAAACAAGGTTTGAATTCAGGACTTTTACTCCCACAGGTTGCAATTGAATGGAAAATGTCTATAATTGAATTTCTTGAAGCAGTTTCAGAAAAGGCAGGTTTAAATAAAAATGCGTGGAAAACATCACAAATTTGGAAATTCAGCGCTCAAATTTTTAAAGAAACATAATAAAGAAAATTATGCTTTGCGAAATATGCGGAGAAAAAAGAGCAGTGACAAAAATCAAGACGGATGGTCTTTTTTTTTCTGTTTGTGAAAATTGTACTAAATTAGGGAGGGAAGTATCAATACCAAAACCCATAGTCACCAGAAAATCTCAAGTTCAATATAAAACACAATACACGCCACAATTTACTAAACAATCAAAAAGAGAAGAGGATATTTTTCCAGACTATGCTAAACGAATAAAAGATGCAATGATGAAAAAGGGATTGACAACAAAAGAACTCGCAATAAAAATTTCTGAAAAACTTAATATTGTTGAAAGAGTTGTAAAAGGAAAACTTACTCCAGACAATAAAATAAAAAAGAAACTAGAAAAAACTCTCGAAATTCAATTAAGTGGAATAATTTCTACAGGCCAAAGTTTTTCCAAAAACCTTCCAAATGCAACTCTTGGTGATTTGGCAGAGGTAAAATTTGTTTCTCGCTCAAAACATTGAGGTTATCAAGACTTTCATTAAACGACGCCCCTAGCTCTTCAGCCTTTGCCTTTGTTGGATTCCATATTCCTTGCCAATATCCTATGACATACTTAGACGCCAATAAAACTATAGCCGCAATAACTAGCCATTCCACCGTGGTCATGCCACGCATGTATCACTATTACATACAAGAATAAAAGGATTACACAAACCGAAGGGAAAGAAAATATGCAGATAAACATAGGGGTAGAGAGAGTGAAAGTGCTTCATAAAAATTATTTCCAAGAAAAGTGACCCAAAGAGAAGAAATTAAAGATTGAATAATAACATAGTACAAATAATTTTGCCCAGATATTGATGAAGTCAAACCCAATATAGCAGAGGCAACTGCCATTGAAGCAATAAGTGTATACTTTTGTGATGTCATAATAGATTGTGTTTCACTCAAGGACTGCTGTCTGGCAGAAATCTGTTGCAGAGCTTTTGAAAGAATTTTTTGATTTCCAGTTTTAAGAGCTGAACGAATAGCCATTGCAACTGTTGAACTTTTCCAACCAAAATTTGGAAAATCAAGTTTTGATGTTTTTTCAAATTTAATAACATATTCTTCAAAACAATTGAATTTTTTCATTTCATTCGCAACTGAAACTTCAGTCATATTTTTTAAACTACCTAAACTGAATAAAAGTTCAACCGACATTTCATCTGATTTTATTCTCTTCTTTGAAATTTTCCATCTCTGAAAAATTACAAAAATCAAAGCACCCATTACAAAAAAGAGTGCATACTCTGGAAAAACTAAGGCCAACCCACCTAAAGCAATAATCATTCCACGACTTTCCATAATATCACTAATAATAAACTTGCTAAAGCCCCTAAATAAATGGCATTACTTCCCCCTGCATTCATAGTAAGTCCTGAATACATAGCAGGAATTATTGCTGCAACCGTAGTGTAGGCAACAGCAAAAATCTCCATTCTTGCAGAGAGTTTTCTAGCACGAGTTAAATTTTCACTCGAAACCTTGTCTGCATAAAGATTAAGTAATTCTTCCCCACTCCCCGTATTGTAAATTACAATTAAACGTTTTATTAATTCCTCAAGTTCAGGAAAAATTGCACATTTTTTAATTGCTTTTTGAAAATCTTCACCCTTATTATAATTTACACAGAATATCTTAAAAATTTTTGAAACCTCACCAAATTTAACAATACAAAGTGCTTTTTGAATTGGGTGAATTGATAACATCCACTTCAAAGATGAAATAAAAAGAGGAAGCTGTTGTCTAATTTTTTTATGTCTTTGTTTTGATAAATACCATAGATAAAGGTAGGGTAATCTCAACAACAATATCAAAAACAAAAAAGCCAGAAGAAGATTTATATTTATTAAGAAAACAGGCAGAAAAAGAGTCGGAATAAATTTTTTTGAAAGCCTTTCAACATCTTTTATTCCAGCTTTCACTGCAATTTTATTTAGAGAATTCAAATCATAAATCACTTTTTATTTCCCCCTAACTTCATAAATAATTCTTTCTGTTTCATTCCCCTAAAACTCTTCAACAACTTTATTTTTTTCTTAATTTCTTTATCTAAATTTCCAAATGATTTTTTTAAGTATTCCGAATTAAATTCATTAATCTTTTTTAGTCTTCCGTTTTTCATCAAAAAGATTGGTTTCTGCCCCCCTATCTCAATAACACGCCTTACTGTTTTTCCATTAACCTCATATCGTTTACAAACCACAATCAAAGAAATCACACTTAAATCATATTTTGGAAATCCTTGACTCATTAAACGAGAATAAGCTAATTTTAAACTTTCAGCGTGATAAGTAAAATAAGTTCCAAGTGCATGCCCCGCCAAACAAGATTCTCTCAAGGCTTCAACCTCTTCATTACTCCTAACTTCCCCAACAATTACTCTATCTGGACGAAGTCTAAGTGAATCAAGAATTGAATCCTTCATTGAAATTTTCAAAGTTTTATTTGAAATCAATCCAACTACCTGTTCTTGTAAGGGTCTAATTTCAGGAATATCCTCAATAATAACTATGCGACTTTTTTTAGGAAAAAAAGTTATTAAAGCATTCATTAATGTTGTCTTTCCTGAACCGGTGTTTCCAACTATACCCACATTAATATTTCCTGCTTCCATAACTGCCCATAAAAACGCAGCAGCTTCAGCTGTCAACATTTCCAATTCAATGAGGTCGGATAAAGTAAATGAATCTGCAGCGTATCTTCTAATTGAAAGTGAATGTTCTCGTGAATATGGTGGAATTGCAACACTAATTCTATCTCCATTTTCAAGAATTCCTGATTCTCGTGGATTAGCTTGATTCACTCGTCTCCCAAGAGGAGCCAACATTCTATTAACAATTTCAAGAAAATATTCTTTTGAAGTTATCTTTAAATTTGTTTTTTCCATTCCTCTTTTTCTATCATAAACAAAAATTGAACCATTAATTTCATTAATCATAATTTCTTCAAGCTCCTCAGAAAAAAGAGGTTCAAAGGGACCAAAACGCCCCTCAATAAGTTTTGGGGCCCAAAAACGAATAGACTCTTCATTAAATTCAAATTTTTTCTTGGCTTGTTTTATCAAAGTATCTAAAATGTCCCCTTTAGTTGAATAAAGCTCCAAAAACCGAAGAAGAAGTTTCTTTTCAGAAGAACCAATAATCGGATAGTTTCTATCTGCCGTGCCCTCGCAGGTATACCCAAGCACAAGAGTATACTTAACGGAACTTAAATTAAGTTACTATTGTAACCTTCCCGTCCTTTATGTAAAAGGTATCCTCAGCCTGACTAACCATTCCCCCTGAAACTTCTACAAGTAGAGGATAATTATGCAAAGTCTCACTTTTTACAAGCATTCTCAAATATTCTGGCTTCGAAACCCACCTTGAACAGAAAGGAAGCGTCTTGAACTTAACAATTTCATTCACTAATTTTCTAAGATTTGGAAGCCTCTG
>JAUUZA010000016.1 GCA_030590165.1 Candidatus Altarchaeota archaeon | reverse complement strand
TTTTAAAATTCTTTGGTAAATTTGTAAGATTACAAACTGACACGGAAAGATATATAAAAAAAATAAGTTTCTCAAAACATTCAGGTAGAAATGTAAGATTATAACAAAAATCTTCCTCAAATTCTTCCAATTAAGTACATTCCCCTAAATTTTCAGGTAAATCAGTAATCTTGCACCAGTTTAAAGAAACCCATTTCAAATTTTTAAATTTTGTGAAAATTTCAGATAATTCAAAACTATGTTTACTGGAAAGTTTAAGTTCTTCTGTTGAATCTTTAAGTCTTTTAATCCGTTTAGTGATTTTTTTGTATTCATGAGAAGTATATGACCTTGAAATATATGAGTAACCAGGTGGACGTGGAAATGGACCTTGGTTTCGCATGATTATTGTTACTTTCTAATTATTATAAGCTTTTTTTTCTTTAATTTTTAAATTTTTTGTATTTACAATACCTTAGCGCCATTATTGAGTTGTTTGTCAGGTCTAAGCACTGAAACACTTCTTTCGTCTTGACCTGCAAGCATCATTCCGTGACTTGTAATTCCCCTAATTTTTCTTGGTTCAAGATTTGTTATAATTACAACTTGTTTTCCTTGGAGGTCTCCTGCACTATAATAAGGTTTTATTCCTGCTACTATTGTTCTTTTTTCTTTTCCCATATTAACTGTTAATTTGAAAAGTTTGTCTGCCCCCTGTATACTTTCAACATTTTCTATTGTAACAATGCGCAAGTCCATCTTAGCAAAATCTTTGTATGTAACTTCTTCCATGAAAAAACTAAACACGTTCATTGAAATAGTTTTCAGGTAAAGAAACAAATATTTGAAATTATTACTTGCTTATTCAAAGAACTTAGGTCTATTAAATTTTGCCATGGCAAGGTTTAAACTTTGTTTGCAAAAATCTTTTCTTGTTACAAAATTTTTAGTTAAGAAACCAACAGCACCCTCTTTTTTACCTATGTTTTTAGTTCCCAATAATTCATCCATAATTTTTTCCAATTCTTCTTTTTCTTTCATTCTCATTCCAACTTTTTTTGGTAATTCAATCATACCTGAAGTTCCGATTCCCATTTTATTATTTGGTCCGATTATTGCACAAGAAGTAAATAACATTAATTTTTCACCGAGCCATAAAAGGCCACCTTCCAACCCAATAAAATAATCTGCAGTTGGAAACAGTTTTTTAGAATTTTTTGCGCGGTTTATTGCACCAAGAGAAGTTTCATTTCCAAAAGGTTGAGCTGAAACTTGACTTTCTACTCCAACGTTTTTTACAATGATTTCTTCTTGGAATAAGTTATTGAAAACTTCTTCTGTGGCTTGTATTTTTACAGGATTTTTTGAACCAATAATTACTTTCATGAAAAACTTAGATTAGTTTATTGAAATACTTTTCAGATTAACTTTCAAGATTAAACCCCCTTTGTTTGATTAAATTTTTAATTAATTTATCAAGTTGATGAAAATTTTCAACACATAAAGGATAACCAGATGTTTTACCCATTACAATTTTTGTTATATTTGGTCCATAATCATCGAGTTCGTGTCCATCAAAGACATCATCAGCCACATAAATTATTTTTCCTTCTTTTGAATATTTTTTCATAATTCTTTTTTTGTCTTCCCCATTCATGTAAGAATTTATTTTTAGATTTTTACCGTCCCAATTATAATTAATTGAATAAGAGGTGATTCCGAGTTTTTCGCCGAGTGTTTTAATCATTGGAGGAAATCCACCTGAAATAAGAAATACACCCCCTGATTTTTTGAAAAAGTCAAAAAACTTTTGATGGAAGTCTTCAAAACCTTCTCTAAATTTAAATAGTTTGAAAAGTTTTTCATCGTCTTTTGGCATATACATTGTAAGTAATTTTGCTAAATCGCGATCAACCCATTCATTCATAGTAATTTCCTTTTTGAAATATTTTTCAGTCCAATTTTCAAGACCTGTTTTATAAAAATCATGTACCTTATTCCAAGAAACCATTTTACAAATAGTCATATCAACATCAAGGAATAGAAAGAGTTTTTCCACATCATTTCATAAAGCTTAACTTTTTATTCTTTTGTAAAAGAAAAAAGTATGAATTTATTTTATGCAATTTATGCTTTTGTCTTAGGTATTACAAATTTTAATGCAGGGTTGCGTTTAGTAAAAAGAGAGGGGTGGACTCAATGGGTTGGAGTTAGTGCACTTACTGTTGGGGTTGTTGCATTTATTGCTGGTTTTCAAACTTTGTTTGGAGTTTATGTCAATCCAATAATGCTCCTTTTGCCTCTTGTTTTTGCTGGTTTCGTTATAACTGTGGAAAGTTGGCGGAATGTTAAACGAGGAGGAATTTTTGCGTGGTTTATTGCAATTTACAATAGTTTTGCATGGATTTCAAATCTTTCAAGACTCTTTTATTTGTTAAACGGAAAAAGAAAGGATTAGCTTATTAACTTAGATTGAGTTTCTCTTTTATGCAGATAGTAGCAGATTATTCGTCATTAGTATCAGGTGTGGTTAGTAAGTCAGTAAAGGGTGGAGAAGTTATAATTCCAATGGGCGTTTTAGCTCTTTTAGAGTCTGAAATGAATCTCAAAAAAATTGATGGTTTTGTTGGGTCTAAAGAATTAATAGCATTGAAAACTCTTGCTGAGGATGGAAAAATTGAACTTAGATTTACAGGTGAAAAACCAAGATTTGTTTCGAAAGAAAATGCAGATTGGGAAGCCAGAGAAATTTCTAAAATGGAAACTGCTACAATTTTTACTTGTAGTGAAGTTCAAGATAGAATTGCTCGTTCACTTGGTCTTTCTGTTATGTTCTTCAAACAAGACCAAGCTGCTGAATTATCTATTGCCAAATTTTTTGATAAAACTACTATGAGTATTCATATTAAAGAAGGGCTTGAAATTTTTGCAAAAAAAGGTCAACCGGGAAAATGGGATTTTGTTAAAGTAACTGAAAAAGTTTTCACTCGTGAAATTGTAGAAGATTTTGCTCAAGAAATAGTTGAAAAAGCCGAACGAAACTCAAATGCTTTTATTGAAATTGATAAAGAAGGTGCAACTGTAGTTCAGTATGAAAATTATCGTATAGTTATTACACGACACCCTTTCAGTAAGGGTAGTGAAATAACTGCAGTAAGACCTGTGAAAATTCTTACGCTTGATGATTACAAACTTGACCCAACTTTAATGGAACGATTTGAAGAAAGGGCTGAAGGAATTGTTATAGCTGGAGCACCCGGTGCAGGAAAAACTACATTTGCTCAAGCACTTGCGGAGTTTTATTCAGCAAAGAAAAAAATTGTTAAAACTATTGAACATCCTCGTGATTTGTCAGTTTCAAAAATGATAACTCAATATGGTCATCTTGAAGGTGACCCTGCCGCAACTGGTGAAGTACTCTTGTTAGTTAGGCCTGATTTTACAGTATATGATGAATTGAGGGGTACTACTGATTTTGAAGTATATTCAGATATGAGACTTGCTGGTGTTGGGATGATAGGTGTGGTTCACGCCAGTCGTGCAATTGATGCCATTCAAAGATTTTTAGGAAGATTAGAAATGGGAGTAATTCCACAAGTTCTTGATACTGTAATCTATCTTGTTGGTGGTCAAGTTTCTAAGGTATTTGAACTTGAGATGCTTGTTAAAGTTCCAAGTGGAATGACAGATGCCGACCTTGCAAGACCAATTGTTGAGGTTCGAGATTTCTTTACTAAGAAAGCAGAGTTTGAAATTTATACGTATGGTGAAGAAACTGCAATTGTTCCTGTAAGAGAAAGTGCTGCATCTAATCCCTTGGCTAAATTAGCTGAAGAAGAAATTAAACATTATTTCCAGAAGAATGTTACTAAATCTAATGTAGTAGTGAAAGTAACTGGAGAACGAAATGCAATTATTTATGTTGATGCTGAAGCAATTCCACGAGTTATTGGAAAACAAGGATCAAATATAACTGGCGTAGAAAAAAAGTTAGGCATGAAATTTGACATTCAAGATTTAGCTGACTTGCCAAAGACCGAAGCGTTTGGAGGTCAAGAAGTTAATTATGATTTGGATGAAAATAAAAATGCAATTGTATTTTATTTTGAAAAATCTTTTTGTGGACGTCAGGTTGATTTTAGACTAGGTGAGGAATATTTGTTTAGTGCAGTTGTTAGTAAGAAAGGAAAAGTAAAAATTGGAAAGAAAACAGATGTCGGAAAAAAGATGGCTCAAGCACTTCATAAGGGACAAGAAATAAAAGTGTTGTTATAATTAGCTATTGAGCTCTTTTGCCTTGTTTAAGCGCATTAAGGCTGTTATTCCTGCTAAGATTGCAATAATGTATAATCCCATTTCTACAAAGTTGAAGATACTTGCTAAGAAAAGAAGGATGGCGCGTTCTCCACTTTCTGCAACTCCAATTTTAATTCTATCGTCTTTTGCTCGAACATAACTAACAATAAATGAACAAGCCATTGCAAAAACAGAGACATAAAAATATCTAGCAAGGGCAATGAAGACCATTCCTTCACAAATTCTGTCAACTGTGGCATCAAAAATTGCTCCAAACTTTGAAGTTTTATTAAAGTGTTTTGCGACACTTCCATCAATTAAATCAGTAAAACTTCCTATTGCAAATAAAATCCCACCTAAGAAAAAATCACCTTGATAGTATTTTATTGCTGAAAATATTGTAATAATTAAATGAGTCATAGTCCACATATTTGGAGACATAAATCCGAGATAGTCAAAAATTTTCCAATCAGCGTTCCAGTATTTTCTATATTTAGATATCACTAAAAAAATTAAATCAATAATTATTAAACTTTATGTTTTAAAACATCATAAAGAGTTTTAATTTCGTCACCCAAGATTAAACAAGGAATTTCTGCATTTTTGGACATTTCCCTATCAAATTTTGCATCACCAATCATAATCATTTTTCCTTCAAATTTTTCTCGAATGGTTTCTATCATTTCAGGATGTGGTTTCGCATGTTTTACATCTGTTGCTGTTATTAAAAAATCAATTGGCCAATTAAATTTTTTAAGTATTGCTTCTGCGGTATCTCTACTTGCTGAGGTTGCAATACAAATTGTGTGCCCTTGTTTTTTTAATTGAGTAAGAACCTCTGTTGCACCGTCAAGTGATTTAACCCTGTCAATTACTTTAGAAAAAAACTTTTTTTTATTTTTGTAAGTTTCATCAAAGTTTGAGGCACCAAGAATTTTGACAATATCTTTTCCAGAAAGTCCCATTAAGTCTTTTACTGCTTTTTTTGTTATTATTTTATTTTCTAATTTGAAAGCTTTAATAAAAGATTCTGCGTGGGCGTCTGAAGAGTCAACGAGAGTGCCATCCATATCAAAAATATAAATCATTTTACCACGGAACTGATTTCAATTTGAGTTTATATCCAATAATATTTGAAATTCTATGAAGTAAGGGTGTTGAAATTAAAATGAATAAAATTTGAGCTAAAGTGAAAGATTGAAAGAAAGACGCCACAATTAAACTTGCAATAATGAAATCCATTTGGTCAAGAAGTCCGGCATTTGAACCCCTTTTCATTTTAAGTCTTCGTTTAATGAATGAACCAATTGAGTCTCCAAAAATGGCAGAGAAGCCAATTAACATCCCGCTGTATATGGAACCAATTCCCCATGTGCTTGCAACCAATCCACCAAGTGCGCCGCCAATAAATGAAGCGATAATTCCAAGCCAAGTTTTTCCATCTCCTAAAAGACGATTTCCGTCTTTTGCTATTTTTCCACCATCAATTGGTTTCGTTAATTTTGGAAATATTTTTCCCAAGAAAACAGGGGCAGAATTTCCAAAGTAAGCCGGAAGCATTTTTATAATTGCATCAAGTATCCAATTCATTTTTTCACCCTATATTAATCGCATCAATATCATCTGAATTTTTGCAGCTGCTGTTGTCAAACTCCACATTTCTTCTCCAGATATAATTAGAGTTCGATTTTCACGAGTTATTTTTGTTTCGTTTACAATTTTTAAATAAATGGAAGCCTCGTTTGATGTTACATTGAAAGGGTCTACATATGGCATGGTTCTATTGAATTCGTCTTTGAATTCAGATGTTGTTGCGAATACGATTTCAAAAGGCCTCCCCGATATATATCTAGCTAATTCTGCATATGCTATACTTACATTATTTGAATCTTCAGGATCAAATAAGAGGTAAACTCTGGTTGATGAATATAAAAGAGAATAAATTTCTGAACCAAGAGGGCTTTCAACAAGGGCTGCTTCTCTTGGGTCAGCCCTTAAAACCATTTGATATCCATTTCCTAAATTAAGATAATAAATGCTTGTATTCAGTTCGGTGTCTTGAGTCAATTTTTTATAAATTTTCAAGCCCATCCAATCCCCCTCGTATGTAATTTCATTTTCATTATTTTGTATTGGGGTATCTTCCTTTTGGTTAAAATTTAGATTAGGAATTAAAGATACAACCATTAAAGCAACCATTGCTATGAGCATGTGGTTTTGCTTTAGTTTGAATTTCTTCTTGGCCATTTTAATTCACTTCATAGACCTTATTAATATTTTCTGATTAGAACGAGGATAATTGGACTCCTTCTGTTTTTTCAACAATTTCAGTTCCAGTTTCAAATTTAAAATCAGGCCCAACAACATAAGTCCTTATTTTTGAACGACAAATTATTTGATAAGCTTGACTATCAATAACGCCATATTGACCTGCCTTTGTGTTTGTTTTTACCAATGGTTTTAAGTCTTTAAATGACATTTTGTGGACAATTCGTGCTCCTGGGTTTTCTTTAGGGTCTGATGCATATATTCCCCCAACATCTTTGACTAGAATGAGGATGTCGGCTCCGAGAAAGTCAGCAAGTTCAGCCGCAACAGCATCAGTACTTTGACCTGGAACTTGTCCCCCCGTTATTGGTAAATTTTTTAGGTGGGTTTCAATATCAACAAAAGTTTTACAGTAAATTCCTTTTACTACGCGAGCAAGCGCTTGGGCATTTACATGAGTCAATTGAATTCCCAAATGGTCAAGAAAACCTTCTGAAAATTTAAATTTACGATAAGTTTTTAACATTTCTTTTGCCTGTGGACCTGCACCTGAAACAAATACAACATTTCCGTTGAAACTTTTTATGAAGGTTTTCAAAGATTCAACATAATTTTTATCATCATTATTAAAAATAGCACTCCCGATTTTTACAACACCCAACATAAAGAGAAGAAACAAGGCGGATAAATATTACTTGCTGTTCTTTGTGTGTGAATTTATGAGTTTCAAGGAAAGCATATTAACTTCCTTTGATTTTTAGTAATATATGTTTCAAGGGAGGGAGTTTTGATGTCGCAACCGGTTCGTTATTCGAGGGCAGCAGCAAATCGAGGTGCGTATGCTCAACGAGCTGGTCGTTATCCTTATCCTGCTTCGTATTCATATTATCCGACTAGAAGTGCCCCCTATGGAACAAGAAAAAAATCATGGTACCCTTTAATTATTGTGGCTCTTGGAATCGCATTAATAGTCTTCAGTTTTTTGAAGGTAGATAAATTAGATTCAAGAATTTTGAATCTTGCGGCGAGAAATCCGAATGGGGAAATTGCAGCCCTTATATTTTGTAACCCTTGTACTTCAATACAGGGGGAAACGATTGGTCCAAATAAACGAATGGTAATAGATACAGCCCTTAAAATTAGCCAAATGGCAGATTTTCCTGGCGTAGTTCAGATTAAACTTGTTGGTTCAGTTTAGTTTAACCATAAATACTTGGATAAGGGTCCCAAGTACTTCCTTTTACTTTTTCTTTTTGTGAAGAACCTTTTTCGAGTGCAGAAGGGTCTATTTCAAGTTTTATATGTTCTGCTAAATGACGAATTATCTTTGCTGCAGCTATTGGATCTGGTTTGTGGTCTGCCTCAGCAAGAATCATATACCCCTTTAGTTTATTTTCCTTGAGTTCCATCATTAAAGGACCATAAATTCCGACAACAAATCCTAATTTCATATGATCGAGGTTCGTTTTGTCGAGGTATTCATTTTTCCAACTGACAACATAAACCTTTCCCCCTTTTCTTTTCTCACTCCCACCTAAGATTATGACTTCTTTTGGTTTTTTTGCCTTAATCCATTTTGTTATTTCACTAGCAAATTCGTGAGTTAGGTCATCAGGAATCATAACATCAGAAACTAAAATAAGCAATTTTTTCTTTTTATAAAGTCGAATTGGGGCTTCAGGCTTACTTTTTCTTATTATTGCTAATGAAGGAAGTTTATCAC
The DNA here is from genome assembly GCA_030590165.1 of Candidatus Altarchaeota archaeon. Lineage (GTDB taxonomy): Archaea > SpSt-1190 > SpSt-1190 > SpSt-1190 > SpSt-1190 > JAUUZA01. Next base: position 6,002 of record JAUUZA010000016.1, on the reverse strand, counting down.
TTCTTATATGACCTACTTCTTCAAAACCCAATTTATGTATTATAAATTCAGAAGCTATTGAACCAACCATTCCAACCCCGGGAAACCCAAGTAAAATACTAGAAACATCTTCAATGGGTTTAAATTCCTTAATAATCATAAGAAAATAAAGGAAAGGAGGTATTTATAGCCTACCTACTTCCAAAATTTCGTAACTTGAAATTAGTTTATTTGAAGTGAGTTTTTTCTCGACACTGTCAAGTCCACCATCAGAATCTGGAACTTTTACTAAGATATTCAAAGCCTTTAGTCCGAAAGCTATTGGGTGTTCTTCCATTACATTGACAAAATCTAAGCTTTTCTTAAGTTTTTCAAAGTCAGAACCGTCTGCAGGCATTACTCTTATTTTTGCTACAACTGTTCCCATTTATGGTCCCTCAAATCCACAATTTTTACATTTCCAAAGTTTTGCACTTTTTCTACATTTCCCACATCGGTTAATGGTTTCCTCTCCACATTCAGGGCACTTAAAAATAAGTGAGTCCTTAACAGTGGACAAATCAGCATTACAAGTTACACAGCGAACTTCCACTTGAAAGCTCAATTTGAGACTATAAAAAGATAACGCCTATTTCCAATTAGCTTTGGCACTTTTCAATAAAACTTCTAAATTTTTATTATAAATTGTCATTAAATCAGGTGTCGCCTTCCAGAATGCAGTATTGTGGTGTGTAAAAACATAGTCTTTTGGTTTTGCGTCAAAGAAAGGGAAGGTAACTTCAGTTTCTTTTTGTTCTAAGTTATAATTTTTATTGAGGGCGTTATATGAAATGTTGGTGTTGTCAAGAACTTTTCCTAAAGAAACTTTACATTTGTCTAAAAAATCAAAATTTGTTGGGATATTTGGATTAAATAAAGCTCCAAAATATAGAACAAGAAAATTGTGGTTCAAAGGAACATTTTCTGGAAGGTTTTCAATTTTTTTCTTTTTTTCAACTAAGGGAACATTTTTTAATTCTTTTTTCAATGAAGGAATGGCTATTTTGTTAATATTTTCCCAGTCTGAATATCCAAAAATATATGCTTTGACAGGTTCTTCTTCAAATTGATTTTTATTATAGGCTTTCCCGAGTGATTTAGTAAAAGCATTCACAGTATAAAGTTTTTTGATGAAATTAGTTATTTCTTTTTCTTGAACTTTCGATAAAGAAGATTCTTTCAATAAATCATAAATCTTTTCGTTTTTTTCACCGCAAAGTCTTTCTTCATTTGGTTGGCGTGCAAATTGAAGTATTAATTTAAGCGAGTTCATTTTTTTTCCTCCTTTCACTTTTTTCATTTATAATAATAAAAGCACCCATGATAATTAATGAGGAGCCACAAATTTGAATTACGCTCAGTATTTCTCCGAGAAAAAATCGAGCAAGGCTCATAGCTATTACTGGTGAAATGAGAAGTATGCTACTTGCTTTTGACAAATTAATATATCTCAACCCCCAATACCAAGTAAAAACATACCAAGTTAGCATTGCTGTTGAAAATGCAATATATCCCCAATGTGCAAGACTTAATTCAAAAATTAAATGAAAATTTCCTTGAATCCAAACAACTGCAAAAAGAAAAAGAGAGCCAAAAAACATACGAACGAAAGTTATTCTCCAATTTGATTCTCCTTGATTCATAAACTTTTTTGAAAGAGTGTTTTCCAAGGCCCATAAGAGTGTTGCAGTAAGGGCCAAAAAATCTCCAATTTTTATTGAAAACGGGATATTTTCAAATTCAATTATAAAAAAACCCAACATTGCAAGTAATAGAGCAAAGATTTGTTTTCTTGTTATTTTTTCCTTGAGGAAGAAAAAAGCCATTAAGCTTGCCCAAATAGGTAAAGTTTTGTGAATGACTGCTGCCCGACCACTTGTAGTTAATTTAAGTCCATTAAAAAATAGGAGAAAAGCTAGTCCCCCTCCAATTAAACCTATCCAAATAATTTTTTTGAATGGAGTTTTAGTTTTTTGTTTAGTGAAAAAGGTAATGACATAAAAAATTAAACCTATGAAAAAAGCGCGAAGTGCAGTAAATAAAGTTGGATTTATTCTTTGAACAAAAAATTTGTTGAAAACAATTGCAACTCCCGATTCAAGAGCGGTTAATAATATTAATAAAGTACCCTTGGTTTCATTATTCATTTTTTAACGACCTTGATTACAATATCTTAAAAGACTTAAAGTATTGTGTGTTTGTTTCCTGTGAAATGTCTTCTTGCAATGGGTAATGAATTGAGGGGGGATGATGGTGTAGGTATTTTTATTGGTAGAGCTCTTGAAAATAAAGGTTTTAAAGTAATTTTTGCGTACGCAAGTCCTGAAAATGTTTTAACTGAATTAAAGGGTTTTGAACAAATCATTATTGTTGATGCAGCACATTTCAATAAAGATGTTCCTTTTCTTATTTCAAAAGAATTAGATTTCTCAAATTATAGTCATAAAATTGGGTTAAAGACTATACAAAAATTTGTGGATTCAAATTTTCTTTTTTTCGGCGTAAAAACATATAAGCGAGTGTTTGATACTAAAATTAGTGAGAAAGCATTAGAAAATGCGAGGAAAACAATAAAGGTGATTGAAATGTGTATGGCAGTTCCAGGAATAATAAAAGATTTTGAAAAAAAAGTAATAGAAATTAATGGTAAGGATAAAAAAGCTAAGTTTGCAGTTCCTAACTTGAAAGAAGGGGATTTTGTTTTAGTTCATGCCAGTGTTGTTATTGAAAAACTTTCTAAGGAAGAATATGATGACCTTGTAAAAGGTGCATTATGTTTTAGTTAGAAAAAAGTTGCATCTGACTTTGAAGTGCTTTCGTAAAAAGAAGTGGGAAAAGTCCAAGTAAAAGTGAAAGAATGAGAAAACCAAAAAGAAGTATTCTGAATTTTTTTGGAATCTTTAATTTTATGGAGCCTTGAATTCCTGAAAGAATTCTTATTGAAGTGAATGCACCTAATGCTAAATTTATTAATAATAAATATGAAAAAGGGTGAGATTCAGTGAACACTGCCGAGAATAAAAGAAGTTTTGCAGGAAATAAGTGAAAAGGTGGAAGACCAGATAAAGCAAAGAAGGCAGCATAAAAAGGAAGTTCAAGTCCTGCCGGAGCTTTTAGGTTATTTAATTTTGTTGATTGAGATATTGCAAGAGCGGTGAGTGCAAAACTTATTGCAATGACATGGCTTAACATAATAAAAAGTGCTGCAAATCTTGAAGCTTCACTTGCCGTGGAAATAGCAAGTAAACCATACGCCAAGTTAGAGGCACCAAATAAAGCAAGGATGCGTTTTAGGGAATCTTCTCTTAATGCCATTAGATTAGCGATAAACATAGATAAAAGGGCGAATAATTGGAGAGGTAATGACGGTTGTTTAATGACTAATAAAAGTGCGAGAGGGCTTACTGAAGTTAATACTGAAGCAAAAAAGAGAGATGATGAAAGAGAGACTGTTTTGTAAATTTCAACAAGCCAGTCTTGGAAGGGGGCAATTCCTAATTTGATGAGGAGCCCTATTACAAAAAAGATTAAAGGTCCATTACTTATTGAAGTGAGTGAACCTGTGTTGAAGAAGGAAAGAGCAATTGAAAAAAGCATAAAAGCACTTCCAATTGAATTAACAACGAAATATCTAAAAAGAGTTTTGAAATTATTTGGGTCTGCGATTAAAAAATATGAGGCATAAATTGCAAGTTCAAAATAAATAAAAAGTTCAAAGAGGTTGGAACTGTTTAAAAGTCCAATTAAGTCAAACATAGCTAAGAAGAAAAGTGGATATTTTGCATCCGTCCAATCAGACAACCACAATATTGCTAAAGATAAAGTGAAAAAGAAAACAGCAATAAAATAATTATTATTTATCGCTAAGAAAAGAGCAAGGAAGAAAGCAAAAGTAGTTGCAATTTTTCTAAATTTCCCGAGAAAAGGAAGTAAGAAAGCAGTTAACATTAGAACATCCATAAAAGGCCTCCTATGATTAAAATTATTGAAAGTATTAAAGGGGTTTCCGATTCAATTTTTTGTTCTGGGGTGTTTCTAAAAATTGAAAGTAATTTTTCACAGTAAAGTGCGGTTGGGATAAGAGTGAAAACAATTAGAAGTCCAAGATATGGTGAAAAAGTGAATGCTGAAATGAGAAGATTTAATTCAGTGAAAAATCCGAGTAAGGGAGGAACACCAAGTAAGGATAAACAGGATAGGAGTATGGAAATGAAAAGGGTAATTGAAAAAATCCGTATGTCTGGAAGAGTTTGACGTCTTGTTTTTTCAAAAATTTCATTAAATGAAAATATTAATGAGGCTTTTGCTAGTGCGTGTATTGAAATAAAAAGAGGTAAAATTTCAGGATTTAATACTAAAATAAGGACACCTACTCCAATTTGAGAAAGAGTTGAATATGCAAGTAAACGAGGCGCTTCATCTTGTGTAGTGGCTAATATTGCTCCATAAATTGCTGAAACAATTCCGAGTGGAAGGAGTAAGAGTGGTGTTGAAGAATAAGTTAAAAGGCCCACTAATCCACATCCAATAAGTGAAGTGCTGATTAATACATTTAAAGGGGTTGGGGATTGAGTGATAGCATCGGCAAGCCAAGAGTGAAAAGGAAAAAGTCCTATTTGAATTGCAAAGCCAAGAGTAAGTAATGTTGATGAAATTAAACCTTCACCAAGGAGTCCTGAAAGAATTAGAATGGATGAAACTTGCATAAAACCAAAATATTTGAAGGCAGAAAAAGAGTCTTCTTTTCTAATTAAATAAAAGGTTGGAAATAACATTAATTCGAGAAAGAAGAAATGTTGGAAGGGTGAAGAAGAGCCAAGAAACCCAATTATTCCTGAACTCAGTAGTAAAATCATAGATGTTTGTATTTTATCCAAATTTCGAGAATAAAATATAGAGGAAGCAATTATTAATAGAAAAACAGGGAAAAGAAGGGAAGGCGAACTCGTCCATGAAAAAGTTATTCCCGGTAACCACTCAAATGAAAAACTTTTTGTGAAAAAGAAAAGTGAAAGAAGAGCTAACCACCTTGCAATGTTTTTTCTTTTCAATGCAATTAAACTTGAGACCAGAAGTAATGAAACAGTTAACATAGAATTACCCCCACAGCTAAAATAATTATTGAACCTGCGATGTACATGACATCATGAAAAACAGAACCTGAAAATAATTTATAAGTTAAATCACTTAGTTTTGAAAATATTTTCTCAAATGCAAATCCCCATTGTTCAATCAAATCTTCTTCTTGACGTAGTTCTGGTAGTTTAATTGAACAAATTTTTTCAAGAAAAGTAGTTAAAGACATTAGAATACGTAGTTTTGAAATTAAAAAACCAATTAAAGAAATTAAACAAAAAAGAAGAAAAGTATTTAGATTAATTGTTGAAAATTCAAAATTCAAGATTGAAATGATTACTAAACATAAAGTTAGAAAAGTTTCAATATTTTCTTTCGGTGGTATTCCTCCTGAAAAAGTTTCAAAATACAATTTAATTAAATGTGTTGATAAAAATAAGGAAAGAAAGATGAGTGGAAAATTTAGTGAAGTCATACTGAAAATTGGGAGGGAAATGATTGTTGAAATTATTAAAAGAAAAATTAAAGAAGTAAGTGATTTTCGTTTGAAACCAACTCCTGATGAATAATGGTAGAATGACGAATATGTTTCAATTAGAAAAGATAATGCTGAAATACTTAATAAAATAATTAAGAAAAGTTTCTCAAAAAATAAGTGGTCAAAAAGAAGAATTAAGATACCAAATGAAATTGTTGCTGTTTGTGTAAGAATTTTTTTATGATCTGATTGAGTGAATGCTTTAAAACTTGAAATAATTGCTGAAAAAATAACAAAAGTTGTTATTATTACTTTTAATAAAAGAAAGTCGTTTGAGAATTTATTTAAAATAAAAATTCCGAAAGAAGCATGAAGGAAGGTTAATGAAGTTACTTTTGAAGTAAGTAACCAAGAGAAGGGAAATTGTGAA
>JAUUZA010000030.1 GCA_030590165.1 Candidatus Altarchaeota archaeon | reverse complement strand
AATATGAAATTTCAGAGGGAGGATATTCAAGATTCCATTCCCGTTCTCCAAATTCAAGAACTTTGTCAGATGCACCTTCACAGTATTTACAATTAAGATTACATTTTGTTGTTAGGTGTAAAAAGAAGTGCATGTGCGAATTATGCAGCTTGCTTTAAGGATTTTCCGTTGCCATTTGTTTTATGTTTAGGTTTGTAAAACATCAAAATGAAAGAGGGAAAAAGATTTGTGGTGATTATTGTTAATCCAGTCATTGTCATAATAGTTGTTGCGTTGGGAAGCCTTAGTCCAATAAGAATTGAAGCAAGGGCAACCTCACTCAAACCTCTTGGCATAAGGAGTGCAAGTTCTCCTGGGAGTTTCAAGATTTTTGCAATGAGTGCACGTAATAAAAATACAATTAATGCAATTGAAACTGCAAATGCCCACATTTTAATGTCATAAGGAAGTTCAAGAATTAATCCAATAAAAAGGAAGAAGTAAGTTCTAATAAGAAAAGAAATTTCTTGGCTGAATTTTGCAAATCTTCCAGTTCCAATTCTTGGAGTCTTCAGGATTTCTGAAAGTTCCTTTGTGTTTCCCATTATTAAACCGAAAAGTAAGCAAGCAACTGCACCACTCCCTCCTGCAAATTCAGTAAATCCATAGAGTACTAACATCATTGCAAGTGTTAGCATGTATGACGCTGATTTTCTCCAGATTTTTTTTGCAATTCCTATCCAAACAAATCCTGTTATTATACTCAAAAATACACCAATGGATAAATAAGATAATAAAGATTGAAGGGCTGTGTTTGAATGGTTTGTTACATTTTGAATTAAATTTGCTACAACCATAGTAAAGACAACATTGTAAACATTTGTTATTGAAGATTCGAGTTCAGCAATGACGGCATCATCTTCAGTCATAAGTTTTTTTGCAAGAGGAATTACTACTGCGGCTGAAGTTCCTCCAACAAGAAAACCAAACATAAGAGAAATGAGAGGGTCCCAACCCATGAAGAGCATTCCGAGTCCGGCAATTGCGAATGAATTTGTTACAAATGAAAAATTTGCCATATTAAATGCAGAAGACAGATGTGTTGCCATTTCGTCAAGATGAATATTCATACCCGATTCAAATAAGATAATTGAAATTGCAAGACTTGCAATAAATTCTGTGAATGGTTCAAAAGCTGCAACGTCAATTAATCCGCAGTATTTTATAATTAAACCAAGTGAAATTAGAATGATGCTATCTGAAATTTTAGTTTTTTCAAAAAAGTCAGAGGCCAAAAAACCAAGGAATATGATGCCACCAACAATCATGAATACTACGGGAATGAACACAAATGAATTCTTCGCTTTTAGTAGAAAAGCATTTTCATTCAATTTCTAAGATTTCCATGAGTAATGCAATTTCTGGAGCTAAAATTGAGGGGCCTATAATTAAGGTATCATTTGTTGCAGTGGCCATTGACCCTAAAAATCCTGACCTATAAAGTGTACCAAAATCGACATCAACTTTTAAAGTTTTTTCAATTAAATCCATTTCAGTTTCAGTTGTTTCTTGATGAACTGCTACCCCCTTATTGTTTGCAATTGCAAGAGAACCAATTAAATCCATACCGGCTATTGTTGAAACTTTGGTTTTTACCCCAAGAACTTTTTCAATTTCGCTTTTTTTATCTTTAATTAAAGGTGAGACTATTGCACCTTTATCATTAGTGAGAATTAAATTCCCAAGTGCATTGAAATTAGTTTCAATTAGTGTTGAATTTTTTAGAGGTAATCCACCTACAATTCCATTTTTATTTCCTGCAAAAAACATACCCAACATATGTGATTCACACTTTCTTGCTTTAGTGGTTTGTAATTCTTTTGCAAAATTTGTTTCGTGTAAAAATTTTGAGTAATAAATAGTATCTCCAGCTGACAGCAAAAATAAACCGACAAAGTCGCAACCATATACACGCGTTTTGAGTATCATATTTATCACAAATTAAAAAAAAATAAAAAGTCGCGGCTATTTTTTAGCCGGTGATTTTTTTACCGTTTTTTTAGTTGCAGTCTTTTTTACAGTTTTTTTAACAGTAGGTTTTTTTGCTTTTGTTGCTTTTTTCTTAACTGGTTTTTTGGTGACAGGTTTTTTTGTCACTTTCTTTTTCTTTGCAACTGGTTTTTTTACTGTTTCTTTTTTCTTTTGTTTAGCTGCTGGTTTCTTTTTAGCAGTTTTTACTGTTTTCTTCTTAATCTTTTTTACAGATTTCTTTTTTGTTTCAGTCTTTTTTTCTGCTTTTGCTACTGGTTTCTTCTTTTTATTTTCAGCTTCTTTTTTAATTAATTTAATTTTAGCTGAACTTAAGTCAACATGAGTAATTCCCTCTTTTACGATGGCTTTAACTTCAACACGCCTTGGTGGGTTGGTTATTCCATTCCTCCAAATATAATCATTGAGTTCTTTTTCAATTACAACTTCCTCAGTTTTCATATGTCTACTAATGAAACTTCGTAAATATCTTACTGCTTTTGAGGCAAACTTTCTGCTTGTTCCTCTCCTTGCTTTTCTTAATGGGACTACTATTATTCTTTCTTTCATTTAATCACCGTTTGAGTTTACTCCTTCTCCAGAGGAATCTCTTGACATTTCGTCTAACCTTCCTTTTTGTTCTGAGTACAACCCAGATAGGAATGGGCCTATTTTGTTTGCCTCGCTTGAGTAATCTAAGTTTTTTTCCTAAAGTTTTATTTCTGGCCATTTTATCGCCTCGTTATTTTTATTTCCTTTTTTGGAGACAGTTTCATTAATATCCTTTTTAGGATTTCGTCATTCACTGTCTGACCTTGTTGAATTAACTGTAAACAGATAGATTCTGCTTGTTCAGCTAATTGTGGATTAGCACTTCTTACTCGCCCAAGTCTTTCTCGAGCATCGCTAGTTACACCCTGACGAAGCATTCTTTTTTTCAGAAGAAGCAATTGTCTATATTGTTCTTCTTGACTCCCATTTTGCGTGGGTGCTCCGGACATTTATTTCACCTTTTTTGCCATCTGGTCGAGGTAGCTTTGTCCTTTGGGTGTGAGTTCTCTTCCTTTCTTGGAAGTTTTTACATATCCAATTTTTTCAAGTTGAGTGAGTATAGTACGAATGATTTTTCCGCCTGCTTTGTATGTTTTGCATGGTTTGACTCCCCTATCTTTTCGCCCACCATAACAAGTTCTTAATCGATTAACCCCCACAGGGCCATCGACATAAACTTTTCTTAAGATTGATGCTGCGCGGATTTGCCACCAGTTTTTTTGATCTGGAGTTCTTTGTCTTCCAGCACCAGTTTTTACAAATCTTGCCCAATCAGGCATAATTATTTCTGTTTTAAGCTCTTCTTGAGCTACATTTATGAGTTTATCAGCAGGAACATCAATTGCACTTACCATACCTTGAAAGTTCAAAGAGAGTTTATAAGAATTTACTGTGTTTGTTTGAGTGGTATTAGCTGAATTTTACCACACTCAGCACATTTTATACGGAGTTTCTTTTGTTTTATTCTTACTGTCGCATTTTTCCCTGGAATAAGAAGTGCATTACACCCCTTGCATATTTGACGCTTTAAGTTAGAAGGAATGCGTGTACGCGTCCTAGTTGATACTTTTTTTGCCAATTTGACATATCGCTTCTGGAGTGGGCTATCCTTTGCCATTGATAGAAGTTTTCGAATGCGTTCCAAAGCTATCAGATAAACACCGCCATTGCAATAATGGATGAAAGTAAGTTAACCATATCATTATTCATCCAACTCAAACCTTTTTCAAGAATGGTGGCTTTCCCGCAATGAGTCTCGTTCTCTGTTATTTTATTACACATTCTACATTTGTAGAGTCCTTGACAAGTAGCTCCCATTAATGAATCAACAAGTGAACCAAGTGCCCCACCGACGAGTCCCTGTGCTAAATACAAAAAGCCATAGAAAGGAAGAGTAAGTATGAAAATAAAAGTTCCGCCAAGTAAACTTGCTATTAGACCCTTGGGTGTTATTCCACCGCTTCTTCCTTTTTCAACAAATTTGAATGTAGTTATGAGTCGTGGTTTTCTTTTACTTCTACTTCCAAGTTCAGTTGCCCAAGTATCTGCAGTTGATGCTGCTACTGCAGCAATTCCCATTCCGATTGCATCAAATCCTGAAAGAATTAAAAGAGAGGCAAGTGAGAGCCCAAATCCATTTGCAAGTACTTGAATTGCATTTCTTTTTCCTTTTTGATGAAAACGATTGTCTTTGTGTTTTGATTTTTTCCCAAGGATTGATGCTGAAACTAAGAAGGCAAACATTATGAAGAAGAGGAGAGGAGATGCCCCAAAGACAAGGGTTCCAACAAGAACTCCACCAACTAATCCATTGAAATCAAGTGATTTGAGATAGTATGCAAGTGAACTTGAAATTAAACTAATTCCAAATCCCATTACTATGGCTGAAGGTGCACCATAAATGAAACCCATTGCAATGAGTACATATGCACTGTCATATCTGGTATCAAGATGCGAAGCCCATGTTGCAATTAATCCTATGAGTACTCCCCAAAGTGGATTGATTGGTCCAAGAGAAACAAATAAAAATGAAGCCACGGCTATTGAAAATGTTGACATGAAAATTGCCCAGCCGAACCCACGTGAAGTTCGTTTTGAAATTCTGTTTATGAATTGAGCTAAGGGTTCTGCAATTCCTGTCAATGCGAGTGGAATTATTGAAAATAAAGGATTGGCAACGAGATAAGCAAAGATAGTTATAATGACTCCAAATATTGAACTGAAGATTGTTTTTGTTTCAAGGGAAGCTAAGATTACTAAACTTGAGTAAAAAAGAAGGACAGAAAAATTAAGTCCGAGTATAATTGCAAAAAGGAGAACTCCTGTAAAAAGAGCTTTTTCGACTTCTCTTTTCCAGTCTTCTTCTAAAAAAAACCGTACAAGAAAACCAGCCATTAAAGGAAGTAAGGGAATAAAAGCATTGAAGTTCATAAAAAATTACTTACTACTGGGTTTTATTCTTTACTCTCTGATTTAATTTTTTTCCTTAGTTTTATATTCTAAAAATTTGAAGTAGTAATGGGCCAATAGCACAGCTTGGATACTGCGATGGGCTTCGGACTCATAGATCGGGGGTTCAAATCCCCCTTGGCTCAAGTTTTTCTCACTACGCCCTTCTCCCGCTCCTTCCCTACGCGGGATTCGGGCTCCGCTCGAAAACCTTGAGTAAATTTCAGGTGTTATGTTAGTAATTAATTAATATTTTAAAATGACAAAATATAGAAGGATATGTCTCCTGAATTTAATACGCGGTCAAAATTTAAAAAGGAAAATGGATTTTCAGCAACAATATTATACGAAAATCGAGGAAGTGAAGTTTATATTGAAAGAATAGACACCTATGGTCTTGACCTTAATTTAGAAAGACATTCTAATTTAATTGAAACTTTTTCTAAGCAATTGGAAAATGTTTGTCTTTTGTCAATTAATGCAGAAGATAAAAGTCTCAAACGAATTTTAGAACATTCCGATGATTGGGTTCCAGAATTATTTTCAAATACTTACAAAAAAATTTTGTGAAGCTAACTTTAATAATATTTAATTAAGTAATGTTTCTAAGGGACCGTAGTGTAATCTGGTATCATGCGAGTTTCGGGAATTCGTGGCTCTGGGTTCGAATCCCAGCGGTCCCAACCGATTTCTTCGTCGCCACTCGCTTCGCTCGGGCTCCTCGAAATCCGTTGACGTTTTTACAAAATTAAGTAGAGTGTTCCAGCAACTGCAAATGGGATTGTAAGATTATCCCACTTTGAACCCTCAACTAAAGTTGCAACAAGGGCAACAGCCAAAGTTTGAATGGGATTAAGAAATACTAATGAAATTGCAAAAGTTGTTAGGAACATAGTAAGACTTCCTTGAAGACTTTTCTTCTCTGATTTGAACATGAGTTTTCCCATTAATGAAGCAAAAGAATCTCCATAAGCGAGAATGAAAATAGGTAAGAGTAAATAAATGAAATCGAAAGTGTATCCAAAATAAGTTAAAACTAAGACAGAAAAAGGATAAGAGATAATTCCCTCCCATCCTTTCCAAAATTGTTTTTTCAAAAGTATGGTGTTAATTATAAGAAAACTGAATGAAGGTAAAGCCGCGGCCCAAATACTAGCGCCCATTATTAAGGGAATAAGTATGGCATTACCAACTAAAATATGTAAAATTTTTCTTGAAACAAATTCATCATATTTCCGTCTAATTTTTTCATGGAGAAATATTGCTAAGGAAACATAAAGATAACCAAGGACGAGTGATGCAAAATCAATTGCGAATCCCATATTAAGGTTAAGTCGTCCTAATATTTAAAGTTGGAAAAATATTTTTGTTATGGGTAAAATTGCAGTTGTTAAGACTTCGCCTTCAACGTATATCAAGGATTGTAAGCGAGCAATGAGACTGGCAGGATATGCCCGCCATATTCGTAAGGAAGTCATATTAAAAATTAATCTTAGTTGGTCCTTATTTTATCCGGCATGTTCAACACCGCCTTGGCAACTTGAAGCCGTTCTTGATGTACTGAAGAATCGTAATGTTTATCCTGTTGAAAATCAAACCGTAGTTACAAAACCTTGGAAGGGAGCTTGGGGAAATAAGTGGCTTCCTGTTTTAGAAAAGTATAAACGAGATTTTATTTCTTTAACTGATGTTGAATGGGAAACCTTCCATCCTGAAGCTGAAATGCTTGCAATGGATGACCTTTTCAAGGAAGGTATACTTGTTCCAAAAATGTTTTTAGGTAAGAGTGTTGTTCAGTTACCGACTGTGAAGACTCATGGCCATACTACAACAACTGGAGCAATGAAGAATGCATTTGGTGGGCTCATTCCAAAATATCGACATCATGCTCATAGATATATTCATGAAGTTCTTGTTGACCTGCTTGCCATTCAGCAAGAAGTTCATAAGGGAATTTTTGCTGTGATGGATGGGAGTGTTTGTGGGAATGGAGCTGGCCCAAGAACTATGGTTCCTTTTGAAGGAAATATTATACTCGCTGGGGCAGACCAAGTTTCAATTGATGCAATTTCATCAAAAATTATGGGCTTTAATCCAATGGATATTAAGTATATTCGACTTGCTCATGAACGAGGATTAGGTATTGGGGAACCAGATGAAATAAAATTAATGGGTGATTTTGACGAATTGCCAAACTTTGGATTTAAAACAAAGAAGAGCCCAGTTGTATTTTTCGACCAAGTGCTTCGAACAAAACTTAGTAAGTATTTACCCTTTGTTGAGAAATTATTGTTTCATACTCCTTTGTTTAATATTCCAATTTTTGCAAGTGGGTTTTATCATGATAAACTTTGGTATCCAACTATTGGAAAAAAATACATTAGTGAATTTATGAAGACTCAATGGGGTCAACATTTTGAGAAGTATGAGTTTGGAAAGAAACCAGATAAACAAATTAAGATTTGGAATTCTTATTAATAAAAATTTTTGGAGAGAAAAATATATAGTGAGGGTGTGGGTGAACTGCGTCCAGTTTACATACATACTATTTTCGCTTCGCTTGATAGCATAAGAAAAAGATATGGCGAGGGTGGGGATCGAACCCACGGCCTCTGGATTATGAGTCCAGCGCTCTACCTACTGAGCTACCTCGCCATTAAACTCCAATACGAATGGAGCTGAGACCAAAGCCCAGTAGGAAAGGAAGAAGCTACAATGCTTTATAAAATTCTTGCACCATTATTATTCGTGATGAGGATATTGAATCTGATTAAAGTGTGATGAATCTGTTATCCGTCTGATTATTCTTTTGGTGTTCTGTTTTCAATACATTGGTGTATTTTGTTGTACATCCTTGTAATTTTTTCAGAATTGGCTTTTTCTTCTTGGAAAAAAGTAACGAGATGTTTGAAATTTTGGTATAATTCATTACTTTCTTCAGAATGAGTTGGATAAACCTCTGTTAGGAGAGTGTTTAGATTATCATATGAAAAATTACCTTTTTCAATTCTTTCAGCAACAACTGGAGCCAATGCCAAAACATCACAATAATCAAGATTTCTATTATGTGAATTATATCGAGATATTTTGAAGTCTAATAAATGTTCAAGAGATAAAACATTAACTTTCAAACCCTTGTAAATTTCAACTTTTTCAAACATATTTTCATTTTTT
>JAUUZA010000045.1 GCA_030590165.1 Candidatus Altarchaeota archaeon | reverse complement strand
ACAATTCCTTTTCTTATTTTGTTCGTTTTTGTTATGATGACTTTTATTGGTGGTAACTCACCGAGTAATTCAGTTTTCATTGATGCCTATTTTGGGCGAGATTATGTTAATGTTACTGAAATTTGGATTATCCCAGTTTTTGGAAACGAAGATATTTTCAGAAAACTTCCTTTTGAAAACATAGAAATAAATTCAGTAAATTGTAATGGTGAAGCCTTTATTTCATATGATGGAAAATATGAAGTGCGGTGTGAAGGTGAATTTATTAATGAAGCAATACTTTCACTTTCATATACGATTAATGACCCTTATGTTTGTTATGGGGATATGTGTTTTTTTAGTGGTAGGTTTTTTGAGAATACTAATGTAAAAACAATTGAATTTACTTCAGTGAATGCAAAAACATTTACCTTTCCAAATCTTATTGAAGGTATAAGTTCATCTATTGCGTCTTTTAATGTGGTGGCGTCACTTCCTGTATATTTTAGAGGAAATGCAATTGAAGGAAAATTTGAAGAAAAATTTTTACGACTTGGGAACCAACTGAGTTTATTTACAAGATTAGAAAACAATTATTTTATTAATTTTATAAAGGTTGTTTCATTAGAAATTTTCATTGTTTTTATAATTTTATTATTATCAAAAGTTCAGAAAATTCAAAGAAAAAATTTCAAATCATTATCAATTAAAAGAACGCCCTTTGAACTTTTTATAATTTTTTTTGATTCTTTGGATGAAAATGCTGTTATTGGCGCGTCTATCCTTGACCTTGCTCGGAGAGATTTGATTAAAATAACTTCAAGACACATCAAAATTTTGAATAAAAAAGTTGAGAAAGATTTTGATAAAAAACTTTTACATTTATTAACCTTAGTTTCAGAAAACAATTCAATATTTCTGGACGAAGAGTGGATTAAAGATAGGGTATCTCAGATTGGAAAAGAAAAATTAAAAGAACTTATTATAAATTTGAAACAAGTTCCCCTTTCATATAAGGTTCAAAAAGAAATACATAAACATACCTATAAGGGAATTGTTATTGGTATTGAATTTGGTCTTTTTATTTTATCGCTCTTGATTTTATTAAGTGTTCCAACTTATTTAGTAAAGTTTCGAATTAGTGTAATATTATTTGGGCTTTTGAATTTCTTTTGGATTTTCTTTACAAGGAAATCAAAATTATTTTTGGCGTATTCTGATGAAGGGTTGAGTGAAAAAACTGAACTCGTGTCACTTTTGAGATTAATAAAAAGCAAGGCCCAAATGAAAACTGCAAAAGATTTAGATTGGGATTATTTACTTGTTTTTTCAGCCATGCATGATTTAGAAATGGAGGTCATCAAAATAGCTGAAGAAAGGAATAAGAAGGGTAAAATTAAAAATCCACACTTAGTTTTAGAAAATGTACATTCCTTTATTAGGGATTTAGGAGTTTAATAATATGGAACTTTTTATGGTTACAAGTAATATTCATAAATTTGTAGAAACTCGTGAGTTCGCTAAAGAATATGGAATTAAGCTCATTCAAAAGAATATAGACATCCAAGAAATAAGGGGTACTCTTGAAGATATTATAATGGCTAAAGCAAAAAAAGCATATGAAGAAATAAAGACACCAGTAATTTGTGATGATTCTGGATTTTTTATTGATTCCTTGAATGATTTTCCTGGTGAATTTTCACGTTTTGTTATTGAAAAAATAGGTAATGAAGGTATAATAAAATTGATGGAAAACAAAGAAAGTAAAGGTGCAGAATTTAGGTGTATGGCGTGTTATTTTGACGGGTCGAATTTTAAGTTAAGTTTAGGTATTGTTCGTGGAAAAGTAATTGATGAAATTCGAGGGCGTTTTGGTTTTGGATATGACCCAATATTTATTCCAGAAGGATTCACTAAAACTTTTGCAGAAGATTTTGAGATAAAGATGAAGACTTCACACAGAAAGAAAGCGTTCACTGGTTTATTCAAGAAAATTTCAGAAACTAAATAAAAAATAAAAGAAGAGAGTTACTCTTCAATTTTATATTTCTCTAGTAATAATTGAATCATTTCACTATAGTTAAGATCCCGGTGTCCCAAGTTATCACTCCCTTTTTCTTTAATTTTTTTAAAGTATACCAGAGCGAGCTTTTAGCCCACCCCTTTTCCGCGTTTAATTTTCTTACTAAAGCACTAGCACTACATCTTCCACAGCACTTTAGCACTTCTTTTTCTTTCTCATCCAATATTTTCCAAAGAACTTTTACGTTTATTCTTTGGATAGAACCCATTGGCTTGATTTCATTCTCTTTACATGATTGTGAGAGCGTGTGCTCCCCTTTGTAAATTGGAACGAAATCCCACCTGTTTTTGTAATTTGGAATGGCATCACAGCATCCATACCCTTTTTATTCATAGTCTCTTTTTATAATTTTTGTACAGGTTTTTTGTATATTACATTAAAAGTTTTAAAATGAAAAGGCCGAGTGAAAATATTGCAAATATTGCAGCCAAAATAATTTCAAAATTTGTTTCACTCCTTTTTTCATTTTGTTTACTTTGTTTTTTTGTTTTTTTATTTTGCTTGCTTGATTTTGTTTTTTTAGATTTTCCCCAATTGGTGGTCTGGGGTTTTGATTTTTCGTCTCGTGCTTTAAATTGATTTACGGGTATTTTCTTTTTTTCATGTTGATTAATCTCATCAGGAGTCTCAAATTGTTTTTCATCCGCCATACGAATTCCTCGTCCTACATCTTGTCCTTGAATCGCGTGTATATGTCTAATATAGTCTTTTATTAATTTTTTATTGGCATTGATTGCATACATACACTGCATTATTGTTCCAACTGAAGAATATCTGAATTTGTAAAATGTTTTTCCGTCAACACTGTCTTTCACTGCTTTTATGTGGCGTTGAAAGAATGAAATTAAAAGGTGAGTAACCTCATCTTTTCCTTTACATTTTTTTAATTCAGGTTTATAATCTTCCCAATTTTTCTTTGCAATTTCAGCCTCTTTTGAACTTAATTGTTTGAGTTCTTGAATAAATAAATTAATTTGTTGATTTACTTTTCCATCAATTTTTGAATCCAAGCTTCCCATTACAAAACGATGCGTATATACTAAAAAACCTTTTACAATTTTCCGTGGATTTGTTTGAATAAATTTTTATAACTGTTTTTAACTTCTTCAAAGTCTTCTCCAGAAATGAAAAGTCTGTCCAGCGTTTCAAACTTTTTAACATAAGTCAGAGGAATTATTTCAATTTTATTGTTTTGGTATTCATGAACTTCTTTTCCATTTTCAAAATAAACTAAGAATAATGAAATATGTTCAGGACATTCAAAAGAATTCATTTTGTTTAAAACATCTTTTCTTATTTTTGCTAAGGAATAAACTGCCTTAATTGATTCTTTACTCCCTTCCGAAATAAATTTAGGGCTAATGATACTGTGTGTTTCAATTGTCATAACTTCAATGTGGTGCTTAGCTTAAATTTATTATTAAAAAATTAAAAAAGGGCCCAAAGCGGGATTCGAACCCGCCCTAAGGGAACCACAATCCCTTGTGCTACCAGGCTACACCATTCGGGCCATCTACACATTATTACTCTATTTTCTCATTTTAAAACTTAGGATTAGATTAAAAGTTTGACATCGTCGATATTTTCAGAAAGTAAATTATATATTGAATCTAAAAGTTCTTCTTTGCTTTCAACACTACTCGAAACACCCATTAATCTGCTTGTTTCTTTTTCTTTCAATTTGAAGAGCATACTATGAATTTTCTCGGCTTTCTTAACTGATAAAATAAAATGTTCGCTTCCTATAATTTCTTTATTTGATGGACTAGAAACTTTTTGTATGCCTTGGGAAATTGCACTTCCTCTCCCTTTATTTACGAGTTTGCTGACTGCTTCAATTAAAGCGTAATCTACTTCAATATT
>JAUUZA010000035.1 GCA_030590165.1 Candidatus Altarchaeota archaeon | reverse complement strand
TTGAGTTTTAATTGCTTTTCCTGATTCTAATTCAATAACTCTCTGTTTGAGGTCTTCAATCTCCTTCCACATCTGTTCAATCTTATGCTTCCAATAACCCCAATAAGCACCCTCTGCCATAATCTTATATTAAATGTAGAATATTTATGCATATGTTGATTGAACTCGCTCTTTCTCTTAGTGCTTATCTTCTTTTCAGAAAAACAAAGCTAAAGTCTCTTCTTTTTTGTGCTGCATCAATCTGGTTGGCTTCATTCTGGAAACCACTTGTAATTCTGCTTTTTATTAGCCTATTACTACTTGTTAAAGAAATTCGAGCTCTATAAAGCCTTAAATAACTACTAAGATGAGAGTCTTTGTGCAGGGAGAGATAAACAAACGACTCAGTGGGGTTGAGGAAAGAATAAGAATTCTTGAATCGCAGATTGAGGAATTATCTAATAGATTTGAAAGCTTTCGTATGAATTCAATACGTTCCCAGAGAGAACATGACGAAAAAATTAAAACATTAATAAAAGCGTCATCTCAATTAAAAAGACGAACTGAAGAATCGAAAGAGATATTACGAAGGATTGAAGGTAAATTATTGAAGACTGCAAGCAGGGCTGAAATAAAAGAAATCAATGCATATCTTCAACTCTTAAACCCTGTGAAACTTGTTACGAGACAACAAGTAGAAAAAATGCTCAAAAAAGGTGAATAAAATGGGATTACTCGGTGGAATTTTTGGTAAAAAGAAAAAGGGCGCAGGAGATTTAACTTCGCGCATCATAGCTATGAGGCAACAGGGAATGCCTGATCCTCAAATATTTGATACTTTGGCTTCTGAAAAAATTAGCCCTGAAGAGATTGAAATGTCTATGAATCAAGCAAATCAAGCCATGGGAGGTGGAGGACCACCTATGACAGGACCACCAGGAATGTCAGGACCACCAATGGCAGGAGCACCAATGGGAGGAATGCCACCAGTCTCAGGACAACCAATGGGGGGAATGCCCCAGATGCCTGGACAAGTTGCTCAGTTAGAAACTGAATCTGAAGATGTTGAAGCCTTAGTCGAAAAATTAGTTGCTGAAAAAACAGAAGGAATGGATCTCCGTCTAAAAGATATGGAAGCAGACATGGGTAAGGTTCGAACTGATATTCAAGAACTCAAAAATATGGCAATTGAACTCAAACAGAAATATGCCGGACTTCAGGAAGAAAGTCTTGGTAAGGTTGAGGAATATGCTAAGGAACTTGAAAATGTTGGGGCTCAAATCAAAGCCATGCAAAGAATACTTCAACAAATTATTCCATCACTAGCTGAAAATATTACAAAACTTCAGAAGGTCGTTGATGAAGTTAAAAAATAATAACTCTCATTTTGTAAAGATTTTTAATTAGTGTTAACTTTTTTAAGTTTATACTTTATAATTAAAGTTATGCCTAAAAAAAATGATGATACCAAATATAAAACTAAAATCTTATTATTAGATGATGAAGCTCCACTTTCAAAATTATTAGAAAAGAGACTCAATAAATTGGGATACCTAAATATTGATGTTGCCAATAATTATGACACTGCATTTAAAAAATATAAAAAAGACTCCTTAGTTATTAGTGATTTTAATCTTAAAGATAAACAAGAACGTACTGGAGCAACTTTCAAAAATGCAATTCTAAAATTTGATGAAAACGCCTATATAATTTTATCAAGTGGTACTTTCAAAATTTCGGCTCAAAACAAAAAAGGGTTCAAAGATTTTCTCCCAAAACCATATACTCAAGATGAATTGAAAGAAGTTGTGGAAAAAGCAATGAAAATTATTTATCGGACTTCTTAGACTGATGTTTATACTTAACATAACCTAGGGGATAACCCAAACCCATGAGGGAATAAAAGTCAGTTCCAAGATTAAGCTGACGGGCAGTTTCTTTTAATTTCAATTTATTAACATCGAACATATATCTAAAAACTATCCCTAAGGTCAAACCAAAAATATGAAAAAGTTTTGTCCACGCATTACAAGTAAAACATCCTTCAGAAAGAATCATAATAAGAAAAATTCCATATGAAAAGGGAAGGGGAATCATACCAATTAAATCAGGAAGAAGATAACCTATCATTCCATAAATTCCGGCACTCGCTCCAATCACTGATTGTCCAAACATTACAGGAATAAAAAGTGAAATTGTTGAAGCTCCAATAAAAACTGCTATGAGTTTTTTTTCATCTTCATCATTACGATTAGCTAACAACCAAACAAGTAAGAGTGAAATTAAATTAAGAGTGAGATGAACCCAAGAAGAATGAGAAATCATGAAGAGTGGGTCTGGATGAGACGGGGAAAAAAAATGAAATTTTGAAAATGGGTAAAATGCAATTAACAAAATACCAAGTATCAAGAGAAGCATGAAATTAAAGAAAAGGGGAAATAGATATGAGTAGTGGTCTAATTCTCAATCAGAATAATTCAAAATATTTTCTTTATTTTGCGGCTTTTTCTATTGTGCGCATCAAATGCATATCAGATTTACGATATACATTAGTTAAAGGGCGAAGTAATAATTTGTATGCAGCTGAAACCGCAACTCCAATTCCTAAAGTAGAAACAAGAGCAAGTGCTGGAATAGCTCCAAGACCGGCACCAATTAATGGAGGTGCAATAACTTTCGCATATTTTGCAGCACCAGATTCAAAAGCTTCTTTTATGTGTCCATAATCCTTTCCCAAAGCACAAGAATATCCTTCAATTTTAATATATTCATTAAGAAGTTTAACAAAATTAGTTCCACTACCTAAACTTTGCTCCTTTTTCAAATCAACACTTCCTTTAATGTTGCTTTTTCTCTCAGCTTTTCTATTTTTTAAATTATAATGGAATATAAAATTAGCGTCTTCACCTTTTTTATTGGAAACTTTCAAATCATATCCGGATGCGAGAAGCCTAATTACTTCTTTACCTCCGAACTTTCTTTTTTTAAGTTTAATTTTATTCCCTTTCTTAACTTCAATTTCACCTTGATAATATCCTTCGCCTGAAAACTTGTGATATGTAGTTAACTCTTTAAGTTCAGCTTTACCGTCCTTTTTCATTTGTTTAATTTCCTTAATTTTAGGATCTGATAAAAAATTGTTCAAATTAGTATTCCAAACTTTAGAATCAACCCCTTTCAAATACCTCAAACCAATTCTTTTACCAATAAGTGTATCGGTAAGGTATACTCCCATTCCTTCAATGAGATTTCCCCTTTTTTGATTGAACTCTGTTTTTTTACCACCAGAAAAGGTATATTGGTCAATTTCACTTATTAAAACCCCTATAACTTTTTTAAAATTTGCTTTATCTGAATTTCCCCAAACCGTCTTACCTCCAAAAGAAACTTTTGAAATCTTTTCAAAAACTTCATCTGCAAAGGCATCATCATACTCCAAATCAGAAGAGCGTTTAATTTTTTTAAACTTGAAAGCCCCATTAATTGACTTTACAAGTGTTTTATACATATTTTTGAAATCGTTTTCAATCTGTTCAACACATTGGTCTAATCCTTTCCCACTCTTAACATACTTTTTTACCTTTCCCTTTTCAACAATGGCTTTTGGAGTGTGATTCCACTGATGCAACATCTCTTTTACTTCATCAGGAATTGCACCTTTAGGTGGAATTTTTATCCAATCTTCACTATTACCACTTCCTCCCTTATTGAATAAATATCCTTCCTCCTTTGGCTTAGAATCATAAAATTTATCAAAATATCCAAAGCTATCAATTGAACTTATCCTTCTTTTCGGTGTTTTATCACTTGACTTTAATTTTTCACTTGATTTATTTAATTTTTCATTTGCTTCGTTTTGCTCCTCATTGGACCTTGTTAATTCTTCCTTTTCTTTAAGTTTTTCTAACTCTTCATGTAAAACATAAAGTATTGAGTCATAACCTTTATCTTGAATCTTTTCATACTTAGCTTCAAGATACATTAAAAGAAAATAACCATTTTTAACATTACTAAATTCGTTTCCATTTTCAAAATAATCAATCACCCTTTCAAAAGCATCAGGAGTCAAATCACTAAAACTCTCATTTTTTGAAAAGTCCTGAATAAGCTTTGAGTAACTTTCCAGAGGGTCTTTATTGTCTCCTTTTTTATTTTCAGTTGAAGGCCCTTCGTTAAGTTTCGTCTTTATTTCTGTTTTCTTGATTGTTTTTTCAGGTACTTCTTCTTGTTGAAGTTCAATTTTTTGTTGTTCTTTTTCTTCAATTACATTTATTTGTTTATTAGCCAAAGCGTGATACGAATAAATAATATCTTCATCTGAGTCATTAACAAGAGGAAAAGAATTTAAAATGTACCTAAAAAATTTAAATTTCAAATAAGCCCCAACCTTATCTTTTTCAGCTCTAACTACGCCAGGACCACACCCAAAAGGGTTATTATCCTTTTTTAAATAAAAATTTTCTCCTTTATGATTTACCCCAAATGAATCATATCCTTCAAGAAACAACGCAGAAGGTATTTTCAAATCCAAAGGAACGGCGGGCATCTTTCTTACTTCACCTGCTTTTTTTTCTATATTGAGCATATTGAGTGAATCAATCTTTTTCTTATTTTCTGGGATACTCGTATAACCAGATTCTGATCCAAAAACAACATCAAATAAATCTGAAGTTGAATTAAGTGAAATAGATTCCAAAAATGCTGAGGATATTGAAGAAGGATTATACAATTGTCCTATTGTCACATTTGGATTTTTCTCAACTTCTTCATCTACTTTTTTTCCAAATGTTCCTAAAACAGTTTTCAAAGTTTTCTCACTAACTTTTCTTTTACTGCCTAATTTCTTCAATGTTTCGTTGAAGTATGTAATAAAATCAGAGGTAATTAACTCTTCAGCAACTTTGTTACCATCTAAAATAAAGGTTTTACCTTCAAACTTTTCAGACATTTCTTTTTTCTTGTCTCGATAGTTTTTTGTTAATTCTTCGAAGTTATGTTCAAGAGCAACATATACTTCATTGGCCCCTTTCTCAAATTTTTGAACAGTGAGCGCATCTTGGTCTGACATACAAGTATTTACTTTAGTTTATTCTTTATAATATTTATCACTTAATTGTAACAAATATGTCAGTATAAACAAGAATTTAATAACCTCTTGCCACTCTATAATAAAAACTTTTAAACTACCCAAACTCATATTCAGCATGCTTGCATTATTACTCGCATTAACACTTCCAATCAATTTTGCAGTAATGAATGCCACAGGTCCAGTATTATTTGATGGAAACGCCATAGCTTATGTCCACCTAAATGGAACTAATGCAGCAATAGAACTACCCCTTTTACCAGGAGAACACACAATTTTTACAAATAAAGCTGAAAATATTAGTTTTTTTGACTATGTTTGTAGTTATGAAGGACTTTTCGAATGTAATATTACAGCCCATCATAATTTGATTTTACCCTTCCAAATGTCATGTGGAACTCATCCAACAGGAGAACTTGTATTAATGGAAGGAAAAACTCAAACCATTTTGGCAGGTGGAGACTGCGACATGGCATTTCTAAGAATTGGAGATTTTGAAATAGAAAAAGAATTCACTAAAGTTTTCACAAATTATATTATAATTAATGGCGAATCAAATGTAACAGTAAGCCAAGAAAATTCAATAATTTTAACTAAATTTGGCAGATCATATACTGGTTTTCCAGAACTCACCCCCGGAGAATACTGGGTCGAAGCCGGATTTTTAAAAGGAAAATTAATAATTGAACCTGTTAAAACTGCAGTTTATGGTTATGCCCTTTCAACACTCATTGTTATGTCTGCAATATTTCTTCTGTGGAAGGGATAGCTCTTATAAGACCTCAATAAGATTTTATTGGGGATAAATTGAAAATAATGGGAATTGATGAGGCTGGTCGTGGTCCGGTTCTTGGACCAATGGTTATGGTCGGTTTCATGTTAGATGAGGAACTTGTCCCTGAATTAAAAAAAATGGGCGTTAAAGATTCAAAATTATTGAAGGCAGAAGTTCGTGAAGAACTTGATTTAAAATTAAGAAAAATTGGAAAACCCTTCATTAGAGTAATAGAACCCCACCAAATTGACGGTTTCAATTTAAATCGTTTAGAAAAAATGGCAACAAGGGATATAATTTTAGAAGGTTCCCCAAACAAAGTAATAATTGACGCATTTGAAAGAAATTTAGAACGAAAACTCAATTTACCAAAAATAAAAATAATTGCAGAACATAAAGCTGACCTCAAATATGAAATTGTTGGAGCTGCAAGTATAATTGCTAAGGTTTTACGCGATAAACGAATTAAAAAAATTCAAGAAGAATATGGAGATATTGGTTCTGGTTATCCTGGGGACCCAAAGACCGCAAAATTTGTTAAGGAAATTGTCAAATCAAAAGAAAAACTTCCTTCCTTTGTTAGAAAAAGTTGGGGGACAGTTAAGCGTATAACTGAACAAGAAGAACAATCAGCACTCACAGGTTTTCTTTAAGACTGAAACTTGGTGCTTCTAACAAATCTTTGTGAACATAAAGAGGTATATTTAATTTTGTTGCAAGGACTAAACAAAAATTATAATTCCCTGCCAAATTATTGTTTTGAGAAAATCGGACATTACAAGATATTCCCTCTTGATAAGGAATTAATTGGAGCTGTTGAATATTTGAAGCATCAACCAACTCAGAAAAAAAATCAGAAGGATTATTTAAATCATATATTAAATCATC
>JAUUZA010000026.1 GCA_030590165.1 Candidatus Altarchaeota archaeon | reverse complement strand
TCCATCAGCATCTACTACAAATACAGCTCTAACTGTATTCGTTCCCTTTCCTGGATGAATAAGACCAAGTTTTTCAGCGACTAATCCGGTATCTGCAATTATTGGAAATTGAATCTCAACACCTAAATTTTTGTTTATCCATTCTTCCCACTTAATGTGAGCAAATACTTGGTCAACACTAAGACCAATTAATTCACAATTTAATTCTTTGAATTTATCATACCTTTTTTGAAAAGCTACAAATTCCGTAGTACACACAGGTGTAAAATCTGCAGGATGACTGAATAAAACAAACCACTTTCCTGCAAAATGGCTTGGGAGTTCTATTTGTCCACGAGTTGTTTGAACTTTCATTCTTGGGAATTTATCTCCTAAAAGAGGCATACTTGTTTTTTCAACTAAATTTTCCATATCATTACCTTTAGGAAGATATTTCTGTAAACTTTTTAAATATTACACTAAACTTTTGCATTAAATTCACTCAATCGTCCAAACGCAAAGGCAGTGCTCATTTCTTCATAGGTTATACTACCGTGTCCTCCGGCTAAGGGAGGACTTCCACTTGTTGTACAAAGACCATCTTGAGCAAAAACAGCCAAGTCACCAATTCGTTTGAAACTTTCTTCATGAGCCTTTCCAAAAATCCCTTTTTTCAAAGCGGTTTGACCATCAAAAACCCAACACTTGTCAAGTACATTTATTGCTTCCTTTCGTGTTGAGGGATAAGTGAATAAATTACTGTAACGATATCCAGGTCTTAATGTGGCCTTGAATAAATTTTGATGAGGTGCTAAGTCAAGATGCGTGTCAAGTTTAATTCCTCCGTGGTCCCCTGCTAAAATTAAACAAGTTTTTTTGGCTTTCTTATGAGAATTCAATCTACGAAGCATTGAGAAGATAGCATTGATTTGACAACGAGTTGCGTCATCACTAAGTCCAAGATGGAAATGATAATCAGGATTAATAAAATAAGAAAAAGCGAGTTTCTTTTTTGAAGATAAGAATTTTGTTAAGGCTTCATATTGACCACCAATTCCAGAAACAAAATGAACATCAGAACCTTCATGAATTGCTTCAGTTAATCCGCTTTGATAATCGTCCGATAAAATTACATCCATCTTAATTTTATCTTGTTTTAATTTCATTGGTATGGTTTCAGTCAGCAGCAAATTAGAGGGATTGAGTTCTATTGGATAATGATTGGCATTTGAAAAACTAAGAGCGGACATCTGTTCACCTGCTTGTGGCATCCAGAAATTTGTGCCTATAACACCGTGTTCTCCCGGCGTCTTACCTGTAAATATACTTGATAGGGCGGATGAAGTTATAGATGGAATAACAGAACCAAACTCATGAATTTGCATTCCAAGTTGGCCCAGAACGCCTATATCTGACATCCTTTTGTGTCCAAAACCATCAAGAAGAACGAAGATACATTTATCATATTCGTCATCAATTAGCCCTACCTTATTGAGACCGATAGATGAAAGGGCTTCAGGAAGATATTCAGTAATATTGTGTTTGAATTTAGGGATGGGGAATTTTTGGCCCTTCAAATCTTTCATAAAATTTAAACTAATAAGGTTTTAAAAGTAAAACTGCTCTTCTTGGAGTAGGACCGGTGGCCCAGTCTGGATACGGCGACAGCCTCCTAAGCTGTAAATCGTGGGTTCAAATCCCATCCGGTCCGACCGACCACTTCACTTGCTGCCTCGGCTCGTCGTGAAGTCGTCGACGGTTTAAGTAAATTAATTTAAGATAAGTGCTTATGATGGAGTAACAACTTTTTTATTTAGCGCAAGTAAGAAACATAATGGAAAACTTTAAGGTTTGGTTTGATCAAGAAATTTCAGAGGAATTTGAAACAAAAATTAATGATTATTCTTCTTTAGGTGATTATCAAAACACAATAAAATTGTTTAAACTTATTGAAAATAGGTATGAAATTGCCGCCCCTTTGGAAAAACATTCCTTGTTTATTAGATATTTATTAGCTAAAGAAGAAGTAAAGAGATCTTTTGTCTATGCTTTACTTCCTGTAGAAAATAAAATTGAGCTTAATACTATTACTGGGGATTTGGCTTCTTTTGTTTATCCAGAAAATCAAAATTGTTATCGAAATGAAAATGAATTCTTTGATGATTTTAGAATGGACGTAAAGAAAACCTACTTTGACATTCTTAAAGATTTAATATTTAAGGACTGAAAGTAGGAGTTAGGTGAGATTAAATAATCTCCAGAGTAGTAACCTTTTTATTCTTATTTAATTAGGATTTAGATGGCATTAGAACAAGGTGATCGTCCTCCGGGTGTTGAAGCTTATCAATTATTAGCAGGGTTAAGAATTACCTCTGAAAATTCAGGTAAAATAATTAAAAAAACACTAGCTCGAGATTTAGAAAATCCGAAAAAAATTAATGGTGTGAAAATTACTAAAGAAATTTTTGAACAAGAATCAATAGGTCATTATAAAGCTTGTTTTAGGGCTTATAATTTATATTCTAAAGATGTCGAATTAAATAGAGATGTTGTCAAAGGTAAAAACTCTTTTTATTTGAATTCAGACGGAGTTAAAAAACAAAAAGCACTCGAATCTGCGGGAAATTTAGTTGTTGAGGGTTTTATTAATTACGTTGATTATGTAGATGGATTAATTGAATTGAAAATAACAAAAAATAATATCCGAAAACAAATTCACTTAAAAAATATAAAATATAATGTGAAAAGAAGACAGATGCAAGATAAAAAAAAGTTTGAAGCTTATTTTAGGTTAAACCAATTTGATGAAAAAGCAAAACAAGATTTTAAAAAAGAAATAAAAGAAAGTGAAAAATTTTATAATAAAATGGCAGACGATTATGAGAAAGTAATTTACTCTTCTGAGAAGAGAGAAGTAAAAACAGTAGTTCTGCAAAAAATGGTTCGCGATTATTTGAAATTTGTTTCGAGTCTGCCTGTTTTGTCTAAACAAGAACAATTTAAACAAGGAACAAGAACATATATGACTAATAAATTGAGGGAAGAAATTTCAAAACTTCCTGAGGCTGAAATTTATAAAGAAAAAGTTTTGGGGCTTTTTGAAATAAAAAACTCATTTGAAAATCTTCCGACAGCTTTAGATTTTTATATTTCAAGTAAATAAGCACGACTAAGATATTCATTCATCATTCTCTTGGCTGTCAGTCTGCTTGAAGTTGCAATTGCATTTCTTGCCATTTCAAATCTTCTGTCTCCCATTAGGCTGAGTAATTTAATATTTTTTAATAAAGTTTTTCTTTGAATTTCAGAATCACCGTATGGTAAGAGGAGTGAATTTTCATTATGGACTGAAAATTCTGGAACTGACCCAGATTGTGTTGAAATTAAAATTGTTCCATTCATCATAGCTTTCATCCAACTTGTTCCACTTGCTTCTTTTTCTTCATAAGGAAGATTTAACCAAACATCACTTCCTGCAATCATAGTTTTAGCAATTTCCATGTCATAATAAGGTAAGTAAGCAAGTGAAACATGTTTAGCATGTTCAATGATTCCAATTACATATTCAATCATTTTAATTCCAGAAATATCATTAGGATGAGCCATTCCTGCGAAAACAATCTGTAGAGGAGTTTTCTCAGCCATATTTTCTAGCACTGAGAGTTCTTTTAGTATCATATCAAGTCGTTTGTATCCAGTAAAACGCCTTGCAATTCCAATTGTAAGAACATCTTCCTTAAATTCTTTATTTTTGAAAGCATTTTCATTTATGAATCTAGCAAGAGTTCGTCGCATCTTATCTTTTTCACTTGCAATTTTATCAGTACTAAGTGAATGAGCATATATTAATTTTTCAGGAGAAGTTCCTGCAAGTTTTTGAATTTTTTTATGCATCCATGAAATATGAACACCATTTGTGACATAATCCGCACGTCCACCGAGGTGTTCATTTGCAACATCACGATGCATACGTGAAACACAATTAACATAATCAGCACGCGATAGAGCAAGTTTTGTTAAATTATTTTCAGTTTTTCCGAATAATTTTTTAACGTCGTTTTTAGGCCAGACTTCATGTCCATGAGGTAATGGGGTGTGAGTTGTAAATACCATTCTTCTTTTTTTCTGAATTTTTGGGACAATGAAAGCGGCATGACTTTCTTCCAAGTGTAAAATGTCATAGTTATTTTCTTTCAAAACTTTAGCTGCAGTAAGACCAAAAATTATTTCTTTTTTTAATCTAGCTTCATCATTTTTTTCTATGTACAATCTTTTAGCAAAATCTGTTTGGATTAACCAAGAATTTTTTCCTCTTAGTAAAGTAATTGGAATATTTCCAAATTTTGTTTTAAGATTAAATTCATCATGAACTTTGAAAAATTTTCTTGGGTTGTATGGATTTGGCTCACATAAAATTTTATCATTTTCAATCTTGTGTTTGACATATCCACCTGGATAAGCAAAGGTAATTACATCTAAATCAAGTTTCATGTCACGAGCTGCGCGAAGTTTATCTCCAACTAGGATGCCTAATCCACCTGCGTATGTGTTTACTTCGTTCTTCAATGCGGCTTCCATTGAAACTAGCAAAATACTCATGATAAGACGAGATTTGGGGGTATTTATGTATAAGGTAAGTTTAATAACGCGTCTTGACAATTTTGATTAATGATAGACGACATCAGAGCAAGAAAAATTATTAATTCTCGAGCTAAGTGGGCAATTGAAATTGAATTGAAAAGAAAGGGAAAATGGTTTAGAGCAAGTGTTCCTGCGGGGAAGAGCAGGGGAAAGAATGAAGCCGTTCAAATTTCAGCAGAACAAAGTATGAAAAAATTTATTGAATTCAAAAGTATAATTAAACATCATGAGTTTCAGAACCAAGAAGAGTTAGATAATTTTTTGATTGAATCTGGTGGGAAAAATAAAGAGAAGTTTGGGGTTGACCTTATACTCGCAACTTCAATTGCATATTTTCAATCAGAACAACAAAAAGCAATTTCACTTCCAACTCCAATGTTGAATATTATTAATGGGGGAATGCATGCTGGGAATGACCTTTCAATTCAAGAATTTATGATAGTTCCTTTGAAGGCTGAAAAGTTTTCAGATAAAATACAAATTGCTTTGGATGTATATGATGCACTAAAAAAGATTTTAGAAAAAAAATATGGAAGTTCTGCAATTAATGTTGGAGACGAAGGTGGTTTTGCGCCCCCATTGAAGACAACTGAGGAAGCCCTTATGTTGATTGAAAAAGCAATTGAGGAAGTTGGGCGAAAAGGAGAAGTTTCAATTGCATTGGATTGTGCTGCCTCTTCATACTTTAATGAAGGAGAGTATTCAATTGATAGTTGGAAATTATCTATTGAAGATTATATTGATTATATTAGTGAGATTTCAAAAAAGTTTAATTTATTTTCAATTGAAGACCCACTTCATGAAGAAAATTTTAATGGTTTTTCTCAATTGTTGAGAAAAACGAAATCTTTGATAGTTGGGGATGACATCACTGTAACAAATTTGGAATTAATTGAACAGGCTCACAAACTTAAGTCAATTAATGCCCTCTTAGTAAAACCTAATCAAATAGGAACAATTACTGAAACACTCAATGCAATTAATTTTTGTAGGAAGGCAGGGTGGAGTTGGATAATTTCTCATAGGTCGGGAGAAACTGAAAGCAGTTTTATAGCAGATTTTGCTGCAATTACGGAATCACCATTTATTAAAGCAGGAGCTCCGGCAAGGAGTGAAAGAACTGCTAAATATAACCAACTTCTTAGAATTGAGGAGAGTTTAGAATGAATATGCTTCCGGGTCCGCAATTGGTTTTAGTTATTATTGATGGTTTGGGTGATAGAAAATACAAATCACTTCGTAATAAAACACCACTTGAAGCTGCTAAAACACCAGTTATGGATAAAATGGTAAGAAATGGAATGACTGGATTTCATTTTCCAATGAAACCAGGAATCCCTGTTGGTTCAGGAATTGCTCATAATTTATTATTTGGATATGATTTAGACGAGTATCCAGGAAGGGGTGTCATTGAGTCACTTGGCATGGATTTTAAGCTTGAAAAAGATGATTTGTGTTTCAGAGTGAATTTTGCAACCATGGGTAATAGAGACATAGTACTTGACAGAAGAGCTGGAAGAGATGATAAATATTTGGTTGAAATTACAAAAGAAGTGAATTTAGCTCTGAAAAAAAATCCGTTTAGATTGAAGATTATATTAAAACATAGTTGTGGTCATAGGGGAGCACTTGTAGTAAAAAAATGGAAGAAAGGTGTGGATATTCCCGATATGGACCCACAAATAAAGGGGCTTCCCTTGGTTTTTCCAAAAAAGGGACCCGAACTTAAACTTATGAAGTGGCTTTATGAAACCACAAAAAAGGTAATGAATAAAAGCGAATTTAATCGTAAACGAAAAAAACACGGGTTAAAGCCGGCAAATGGATTACTCTTGAGAGGTGCTGGGAAATATATAGAAGTTGAAAGTTTGGGAAGTAAGATTGGACTCAAAACCCTAGGTATTGCGAGAGAATCTCTTTATCTTGGTGCTGCCAGATTTGCTGGGATGAAAACTATGAAAGTTGAAGTAGATGAAGACAAAATTCCAACGGCATTAAAGTATTTACATGATTTTGATTTCTTTTTTATTCATTTCAAAAAAACAGACACTTATGGACACGACGGAAAATTAAAAGAAAAAGTGAAAGAAATTGAGAAAATTGATGGCTTACTAAAAATCCTACTCAATAAAGATAATTTAGCGATAGCAATAACGGGAGACCATGCTACTCCCTGTTCGTTGAAAACACATTCTGGTGATAAAGTTCCTGTTTTATTTTATGGAACAAATGTTACAAAAGATAGAGTAAAAAAATTTGGAGAATCTTATTCACTCGATGGTGGAGCGGGTCAGTTGACTGCACTTGATATTATCCCAATGCTTGCGAATATGGCAGGGAGAATGCCTGAAATTGGGAAATAATTATTTTTTAATTTCAATAGTTTTTCAAAGTGTTTATTTATTCTCGTTTTTATTTAAACTTGGGAAAGAGAGGGTGTATCCGTCATTTCTTCGATATAATACAAATTTATTATTGTCATGAAAGAAAACTTGTGTTTTGTAATCTTCAGTATTTATCCAATTTTTAAATTTATCTTCAGACTCAAATTTTTCATTAATAACCCCTTCTAAATATTTAGTAAGATTTAGGTCCTTAAGTCTTCGAAATTTAATTTTATCTCTTTTAGGAAATTCTCGTATGTATTCAACATACTTAAGTCTACAATACCATCTTTTATTTGCTTCTTTGGTTTCTTTGTCTCCGTGAGCGAAGGAAAGAAAATCATTAAATGGATTAATTAATTCGTATCTTTCAATTAATGCTTTTTTTAAATATTCTCCGAGATTTGGTTTTCTAGGATTTGAGACTTTGAGTTTTTTGTGAATTAAATATAAAAATTCTGAAACTTCGTTTTCGTATTGCTTTGACTTTTTGGAATTGTTCATAATTACTAACCTCTTTCATATAAACAAAATTTACTGTCTGGTTTTTTTTCTATTTTATATTTACCGAGTGTCAATTGAGTATAACCGTCAAAAAGAGGGCCATAGGCTACCGCCGAGGCCATTGCAACTCTAAGTGTTGTTTCAGGACTGGCATTTTCAATTAACGGTATTCCTTCTCTGGCAAAATAACTAATTTCTTTCCATTTTTTTGTTTTGTCATAATCATCACTTTTTGTTTGTGTAATTCCTTCAACAACCCGTTTTGAATTTTTTCCCTGTGCTACAATAATTGAATCTGTTACTCGACCCTCGTCAGAAAAAGGAAGAGTGTAGATTGAACCTATTGCAATATTTTCTTTGGGGGTTTCATTTTCAAGAAAAATACTCCAATTTTCTTTGATGTCATTAAATGGGTCATAAATTTTTTTTAAGACAGTACTAAGTGCAACAATACTTTCTAAGAAAGTGTGATTTGTTTCAATTTCCTTCCTATTCATTTTTTTCCCTTTATAATCTTTAAATTTTCCCCTTTTTTCATAATCTTTAAAATAAATTGTTGAATCTTCACTCACTAAGCAAGCGAGAGCAATTTCTTCCTTTTTTTCTATTTTTGAAAGAATGTGACTTACTGTTTTTGTGTCTTGATAATTAAATGTACCCCTCCCAAGAAGAGTTCGTCTTCCATCTTTTGAACGATATGAGAAAATTCTGTTTAATTTTTCAGAATCAAGTTTTTTGTCTTGAGTATAAATTTCAAAATCTTTGTTTTGGACGCCACCATTAAAACCACCTAAGTAGTAATCAACAACATCATAATCGTTTTCATCAAAATGAATGCCCTTACGCCTTTCGAATCTATGAATTTGAGGGGTCTTAATCATTACACTAGGTACTTTTCAATAATTAAAAGAATATTGGAGTTTAATTCCTTTTTTCCCGCTTAATTACTTAGTCTTTTATGGGGGCAGTAAATGCGCTGAAATAGTCTTTTCCAAAGATATCTTTTCTAAATTCTAAGTGATTTTCAACACCGTGATCTGTTTCATATTTTGGATTATTTACTAATTTTTTATAAAAATTAAGAATCCATCTTTTACTTTTTGTTTGTTTCCCGCCAAGTTTTTTATCATGATAAGTATTCAAAAGTAATGTTAGAAATTTTCCAGTATAGAGTAACTTAGAGTCAGGAAGTTTATATTTTTTAATAAAGTCGGGTTTGTTTGTTTTTTTATTCAATTGGTATACTTTCATTACTTGAGTTTTCAAATTTAAGACCCCAACCTCTCGATTAAAATGTTTCCAAATACCTTCCTTTGTATATCCCCCTTCCAAATCTATTCCTTTTGGTTCTCCTTCTCCCTTAATAATTATTGTTTGTCCACTTTCAAGCGAGTAAGTTTTTTTCTCTTGTGTAAAGTAAGAAGTAATTCGTTCGTTGAATCCGCCTCGATTAATTAAAAGTTCTTCCCCAACTTCAGGATATTCTGTTTCAACGGTCTTTGTTTTTATGTCAAGTTTCGCTTTTTCAAGAAAATCTTTGTTTCCAGTTTCAATAATGTCTTTGTATTTTCCGTCAGGTAGCAATATTTTATTATCTTTAAAGAAAACAGCTTCAGTTGCTGCACCTTGCCAAATTGCTTTTGACCAACCTTCAATAAAGTTACCGTCTTTTGTTTCAGCTCCGGTTTCAGCATTAAGATCAAAGTGATCAAAAAGGGCTAAGAAAGAAAGATTTTCTCTGTGAGGGGTTATAAGATATCGAATATTAGTAAGAGTATCAAGATATATGAGCCCAATATAACCATTAGGCCCCCTCTTCCACTTTAAAGGTTTTCTTTGTTCCTTTATCCAATTTACTGCGTCTCCTGCATTATTAAATTTTTTTTCAAATTCAGTAATTTCATTATCATTTTCTTTAAAATAAACTCCAACTTTAACATTAAGTTCCCTTTCTTGAGGTTTTTCATTGTGGTGAAACATCTCATTGTTTAAGATAATCATTTATAATTTTAACTAT
>JAUUZA010000005.1 GCA_030590165.1 Candidatus Altarchaeota archaeon | reverse complement strand
GTAAATTCCTTAAATTTCTTTTTCATCCACCTACCCTCCTTAAAGAAAGTGTAAAAATCAAAACTGCAAGAGCTAATAAATAATATGATATATTTTTTGGAAGAATATCCCACAAAGTATTTTTCAAGAAATTTTTAGTTCCTTCAGCAAAAGTTTTTTTAATCTCACTACTTATTTCTAAATCTTTAAGAGTCTCTCCAATTTTATCAAGTGTCCCATCACTTGCTAATTTTCGTGTATACTCCTTTGCAATATCAAATAAAATACTTGGATCAATTTGCTTCATTAAATCATACAAAAGTTTAAGTTCATCTTTTCCCACATTATCTATAATATTTTTTAACAAATCTTTCGCGAGATCTGTTTTTAAATCATCCATAAATTCATTCACTTTTGATAATGTTTCCTCATCTAAATATTTACTTAAATCTTCATTATTCATTTTATTTAATACGTCAAGAAGCTCATCATAGTGTGAATTACCAATCGCTTGATCTTCCAACGCTTCAAAAACATTATTCAAATCATTTAGAGCAGAGGGATTTAATTCATTCATAAAATCAATTGATTTCTGTTTTGTGTCCACCCCAAGACCTTCTTTGAGAAAATCTTCTAAATCGTCATAACGCTGTGAATAATAAGCATATTTTGAAAAATCATTTTCTCGCAACAAATCCCAATCAATTTCTTCTCCATATTCATTTCGTAAGGATGCAATATCAAGCGAAGCGCTCTCCAAAGAAGAACTTCCAATAACTACACTATCTTCACCTAAATAAGGTAAAATTGTTAAATTTCCATATTGAAGAGAAGTCACAAAACTACCATCATCAATAAATCCATATGGAAATCCTTCTTCATTAAACAAAACAAATTTACTTTGATTTTCAAGCTCAAGAAGTGCTGAGGGAAGAAAAGAGGCAGCATAAACTGTTTCATTAGAACCTGGAACAACAAAGGTTGCAGATACATTAAACATTACTAAGCTGATTAAGCAAATAAGAAATAAGCTCTTTCTCATTCAAAAGTCCTCCTCCATATTTTGTAGCTTCAAAACCGTCAAAAATTGATTTAATTATTTCTTTTTCTTTGTCCTCAATTTTTTCAAGAATTTTTCTTCTGGCTTTAAATCCAGTCCCATCTCTACGAGAAATTATCCCTTTTTTAATATAAATATCAAGGGCATAATCATAAAGTTCTTTCATATTTTTAGGCGTGCCAACACGATGTCTCATGGCAAATCGTTTCAAAAATAATAAAATAAACCTATCCGGTCGCTTCGTCCCATATATCTTACCAAAAATAAATGAAATAATAGCAAAAATAATGAATAAATCCACAAGAAAAATTATCATCAAGAATGAATGTTCAAGCATAACTCCGAATAAATCCCCTAACATCATAACCACTTCCTAATCAGCATGAATCCTGCTGCAAGAATTATTGTCAGCACAGTTAAAATTAATGTCGCTTTTATTTCTTCGTCATTAGACAAAAGCGTAATTTCAATCTCGCCTTCCTCTTTAAAAACAGTATATCCAGTTGGAGAACAAGATACCTCAAACTCAAAAGTTCCAGAACCGTTCAATTGTAATTCAATTTTACCACGTCCATTCAAATTAATTTTTTTACTAATGCGTTGAGAAACACTCCCAGCCCTCGAATTTATTTTTCCTTCAAGAGAACAATTTGCATTTATTCTTGGATTTAGAGTCATAACAAAATCAAAATTTTCCTCTTGTTTAACTTTTTCAGGAAATTGAAGCGTTCCATAAAGAGGAATGGGAACTATTTTTAGTTTAAATTTTTTATTTATTTGTTCATAACCAAATTTTGAACATATAATTCCCACTTCTAAATCACTTGGTCCAACAGGAGCGCCAAAAACTGCCCCTTGAAAGCTTTTCACGTCTGTTGACGAAATATCTGCAGTTATTATACACGACGCATCATAAACAGGCCTCCCATAAACATCATAGAAATTTGGATATATGGAAAATAATTGGAAAGAATAAATTATTTCAGGAGTAATTTTTACTTCAAGTTGTGTATTTAATTTCTTTGAATTAATGGAAATTGTTTTTGAATGACTCAAATGCTCTGGAGCAGAACAACTTATAATAACAGATTTAATATCAATAAAATCCAAAGGAACACTCAATGAATATCGTGTTGAATATTTTTTTGTTAACGTCCCATAATTAGAAGTGCAAATAGTGGTTGACGGACTTATTGTTATATCTGTATTTACAGTATCTCCAAAATTGCCTGTTAATGTTGGGTTACTAATAGATATAGAAACAGGAATTGCAGAAAGTGAAAAAGTCTCAATATCTCTTGAATCTGAATATGACGAAGCAGAACAAGTTATAGAAACCCTGTAATCCCCAACTTCATCAACTATAAAATTTCCAGAATATGTTCCTGAACCTATAAAATATAATGTTACGCTCTTAAAGAAATCATCATCAATATAAACACTTCCAGAACAATCTGCTGAATTTATTGGAGAATCATATCTATCTTCATAAGTCATAGTGAGATATGCAATGTCGTTCAATGAATTTCCCCCAGATACACTAAGATGTGAATCTGAATTAGAAATTACTTCAATGTTGGTAATTTTAGAAACTCCATAACACGAGACATTCACTTCATAACTTCCTTCTGAAGAAAAACTTCCTATGGTCTGGGCGTATTCTTCATATGCCGCCATATTATCTTCCTGAATTAAATCATCATCTAAATAAAATTCAATATAACAATCTGGATTAGAAACAGGAACACTTTCATCAGTAACATATGCCTTGATATTGAAAGATTCATGAGCATAAACACTTGAATTTGTTTGAATGTCTATTTCATAAGCACTGACTATTGAAAACAAAAAAATAAACAATAAAATGAAGAGTTGTTTTCTCACAATAATAATCATGAAGGTAGATAAATAAGCCTTATTAAGCTCTTCTTTTCCCATCTATGTGAAGCTTCTATCATGGAATGTTAACGGTTGGAGAGCTAGTATTAAGAAAGGTCTCTATTGCTTCTTAGAAAGGGAATCTCCCGACATAATTGGTTTTCAAGAAATTAAATTTGATGAAAAACCTGAGCTTCCTAAAACTTTCTCTAATTATTTTTTATTTTGGAATGCTGCCGAAAAAAAAGGATACGCCGGAACTGCCTTTCTTTCAAAGAAAAAACCATTAAAAGTAATAAATGGAATGGGAGTTGAAAAATTTGATAGAGAGGGAAGAGTGATAACTGCAGAATTTGAAACTTTCTTTTTTATTACTGCTTATTTTCCCAATTCACAACACGGTCTCAAGAGATTAGATTTTAAACTTGATTTTAATAATGCAATATTAAATCACGTCAAAAAACTTGAAAAGAAAAAGCCAGTAATTATTTGTGGTGATTTTAATGTTGCTCATCAAGAAATTGATATTGCAAGACCTAAACAAAATAAAACCAATCCGGGATTCACTCAAAATGAAAGAGATTGGATGACTTCTTTTTTGAAACAAAATCAAATTGATACCTTTCGTTATCTTCACCCAAAAAAAATTCAATATAGCTGGTGGTCTTATCGATCGAATGCTAGACATAAAAATATTGGGTGGCGTATTGACTATTTTACTATTTCAAAACAAATTTCAACTAATTTAAAAAAAGCTTTTATTTTAGGTGATACGCTCGGTTCAGACCATGTTCCCGTCGGAATAATAATAGATTTAGATTAAATTTAAAATTCATTTGAAACTTCCGCTAATTTTTTTACAAAAGTTTCATATCGAGCAGAAATTTTACCTTTTTCCAAATCAAATCCCCTTTGAGAACTAAATTCAACTAAAGCCGCTCGTCTTCCTTTGTGATGTTTATTAAGAATAAATTCACTCTCCCCAGCAAGAACTCGTTTACTTATCATAATTTTTAAATCATCAAAATTTGATTTATTAAATATTCTTTTCCTAAAGTCAAGTGCATTTTCACTCCCTCCAATATACTTACGACCAACACCAAATCCAAGCCTAATATCAATATCTTCACTACTCATTCTGTGAAAATCAATTATAAAAGAAGGATTTAATTTTTCAATTAATCCATGAAATCGTTCCATTAGATTCAAATAATTATTATTAATGTGACACTTAAGTTCACGCCGTTTTCCAAGTAAAAAATATCTAAAAATTTCTCCTTTTCCTAAAAGCTTTGGATCTCTCGCAAAATCAGCTTGAATACGTGGAACTTGATTAATAATAAAAGTAGCTCCAATTTGTTTTGCGGCTAACTTAACTAAATAACCTGTTCCTCTCTCACTTATTTCTACAATTTGTTTAGACTCACCAACATCAATTTTTATTAATTCACCCCCTTCATGAGGCGCAATAAAAACAATAGGGGCGTCACCATAACTGCCATACTCAATTAGCCGATTTAGCCATTTACTTTTCATGTACTCTACCTTTAACATATGTAAGAATTTTTTTTGCTATATTTTTTTTAGTTGCTTTTTCAATTCCTTGAAACTGTGCATTCACATTTGTTTCAATAATTACAGGACCGTCGGGACTAGACATAATATCAACACCACAAATTTGCGTTCCCATTGCTTTTGCAGATTTAATTGCTAATTTTTTTTCTTCAGTTGTAAGTTTATACGGAAAACCTTCACCGCCCATTCCAATATTTGCACGCCTTTCCTCTTCATGAGCAACACGCTTCATACTTGCAACAACTTTATTTCCTATTACATAAGCACGGATATCTTCATTTCCCGGTGGAATAAAACTTTCAACAAACATTGGTTCATCAAATCGCTCAAGTGCATCCATTATACTTATTGCTGATTGCTTCGAATCGGCAAACATAACTCCGACTCCTTTTGAACCATAAAGTAATTTCAAAACAAGAGGATAAGTCATATCATCAAATACACTCTCAAGAACTGAACGTTTAAGTGAAAGGTGAGTCTCAGGAACGGGAATTCCTTTTTCAGCAAGTCGCACCAAGGTTAAAAATTTATTATGAGATGCAATTATTGACCAAGGTTCAAGTGGTAAGGATTTTCCTGAAGCGTACAAAGCTTCAATAATTGAAGTTCCAAAATTTTTGTAAGTTCTCGGAATTCTAGGTAAAATAACATCATAATTTATTAGTTTTTTATTTTTAAAAGTCAATTCAGAACCTTTTCCATTAGTTTCAATAACTACTTGAGGTATGGGAAAATAACTAACAGTATCAAAAAGTTTCTTTCCTTCTTCCAATAATCGTATTTCTTCATAATTCCTACTTAAAGGCCCTAAGATTGCTAATTTCATTACTTACCCACCTCGCTGCTTTATCAATAATCTTTCCAATTCCAGTTATTGTCTTTTCAAATAGTTCAGAAATATCAGGAACAGTAATTTTATGAATAATTTCATTTGCCATTACTGTCGCAACATCTTTTCCTGAAACATTAAAAAAAGCCTCAAAATCAGGAACAAGTTTAATGTCTCTCACACAAATTTTCTTTCCTTTCTTAATAAACTTAATAGAACAAAAATCAAGATTAAATTTCCTTCTAACTTTTTGTGCTAATGAAGAAATATCTGAACCCACTTTAACTGGAAGTTTTTTATCATTCACTACTTTGAATCCAACTGTTTCTTTCTCACTAACAAATGTTACATATTCTTCTGCATTCTTCATTGGTTTTCTAATGGAAACTGTGTGACCTGCAGAAAAAAGTGAAAGAACATCTTTAAGTGTTTCTTCTTTATTAACTCTTATTTCTTTTCCTTTAGGTGTCGTTAGAACAATTGGAAATTTGAAATTATCTTTAATAAAATTAAAAGCAACATCTTGAGAAATTGAAGCCGACCTTTCAATAGGAACTCCGGCACTTGAAATTCGCCTTAACATTGCAGGACGATTCCAAAAATAAAGAAGAGTATCTTTTGGTGCAGAAACTTTTGTTCGTTTTGATAAAATTGCCGAAAGAGTACAATAAAATTCTTTCTTGGATTGTTTTGGTAATAATAAAACGTAGTGAAAAGTCCCAATATCTAAATTACCTGCAATTGCTGTTGTTTTTTTTCCAACACTAAGCTTCACACTTTCAGACGGAAAATACATTACTGTTGAAAACTTCTTGAAAAACGCCGGCATAATTTTATCTT
Organism: Candidatus Altarchaeota archaeon; assembly: GCA_030590165.1. Lineage (GTDB taxonomy): Archaea > SpSt-1190 > SpSt-1190 > SpSt-1190 > SpSt-1190 > JAUUZA01. Next base: position 23,136 of record JAUUZA010000005.1, on the reverse strand, counting down.
TAAATTCAGCAGGACCAACAATCGCAACTCTTGCCCTAGACACCACCTTCATTCCAAAATTATCGACATAAAAAGGTTTCTCTAAATTAAAAAGAAATGAAAAAAAGATAGAAAAAACTAAAAAAAGAATAGGAAGAAGGTAGAATTAACAAATAAACTCTATTTTAGACTTTAAAACGCTCCCAAAGCGCGGAATTTATTTTTCTTTCAGGATAAGCCTCACTCCAATTTTTATTATCAAATAAATCGCTCAATGTCGGTCTTTCTTCTTCATAAAAAATTCCAACAGGAATCTTGGCATCTGCACTATCTGAATAATCCCATTCTTTAGCTTTTTCCATCGCTTTTTTGTATTCAAAAGGTCCATTTAATCTATACATTTTATCTTTTACATATTCAGTAAAATTGTGAAAAGTAATACACGGTTGAATAATATCTACATATGCAAACCCCTTATGTTTTATTGCAGCTTTCATAGTTTCTGTCAAATTTTTCACATCAAGTGAATACTCTCTTGCAACAAAACTTGCTCCAGCTTCAAGTGCAAGTGAAACAGGATTCATTGGAGTGAATGGGTTTCCTTTAGGAGTACTTCTTCCAGGAAAACCTTTTTCAGATGTTGGGGTAACTTGTCCAGTAGTAAGTGCAAAAATTTTGTTATTATTCACAAACAAAGCATAATTTGGATTTACCCTTGCAGCATTTATAAAATGACTTATTCCTTCGGCATATACATCTCCATCACCAGCAAAGGTCATTACTTTAAGTTTTGGATTCCCCAAAGTTATTCCATTTGCAGTAGGAATGGCTCTTCCATGAAGTCCATAAAATCCACTTGTGTTTATATAATCATACAATTTTGCATGACAACCAATTCCAGTAACAGTAACAAAATCTTCATGTTTAGCGTGACCCTCATTAATTAATTCACTTACTGCTTTTTTTGCACAACTTAATATAACGAAGTTATGACATCCGGGACACCATGTATTTTGTTCTGACGTATTCAAATTTATCATTTAAACATCTCCTTAATTTTGTCTGCTAATTCTAAATATCCAAATGGACGCCCATCATATTTGAGAATTTTCTTTTTTATTTCGAGTCCTGTATTTTCCCTAATTAATGCAGCTATTTGACCTGTTGCTGAATTTTCAATAATTGCTACATCCAAACTTTCCTCAATTTCTTTTTTAACTTCTTCACTCGGGAAAGGTTTAAGGTATGAAATTTGTAAAAATCTTGTATCTTCAAGAAGCTTAATTGCATCAACAATTGCACCCTTAGTTGAACCCCAACTAATTACAAGTCGTTTACCCTTTCCATAAACAGTAATTGGTTCAAGTTTTTTGACTGCATCTTCAAGTGTTTTTGCTTTTCTTAATCTTTTTTCAACCATAATCTTAATCTTTTCACTTTCTTCAACAGTATAACCCATTTCATCATGTTCATAACTTGTTGCGCGTGCTATTCCTTTTCCGGGAACCGCTCTTGGGGAATTACCATCTTCCGTTATTTTATAACTCAGATAATCCTTACTTTGATTCACTAAATTTCTTGTTGGTTTCACCCTAAAAGTTGGGGACGAATCAAAAGTATAATCACTTTCAGCTAAATGCTTATCAGTTAATAAAACACTTAACACCCTATATTTATTAGCTAAATAAAATGCTTCAGCCGTTCGTTCAAATGCTTCCTTAGGATCTCCTGGGGCAATAACAACTTTTGAATATTCACCGTGACCGCTGTTTAACACAAATTGCATGTCTCCTTGTCCAGTATATGTTGGTATTCCCGTAGCAGGACCCGGTCTCATACACATATATGTAACAATTGGAATTTCTGAAATTCCTTGAAGACTCAAGGCCTCATTCATTAAAGCAAACCCACCACCACTAGTTCCAACCATAACATTAGCTCCTGCAAAACTTGCACCAAGTCCCGCACTAATTACACCAATTTCATTTTCTAATTGAATTGCTCTAACATCATCTTTCACTCTTGCTAAAATATGAAGAACAGGAGTAGCTGGAGTCATTGGATACGCTATATACAAATCCATTCCTGAAGCAATCGCACCTTGTGAAATTGCATTACTCCCACTAACATAATATCTATTTCCTTTTCGCACATTGAATCTTATTTCATTCACTTCTCCATTATATGTATCATAACCTTTTTGCGCCGCAATTTGATTCACTTTTGTGTGTTTACCATAAGTTTCCATTTGTTTAATTAAAGCTTCAATTGGTTGTCCCATTGCCTTGTAAAGAGCCCCAAGTAAAACTGCGTTCTCAACAATTTTATTTGCCCCAATTTCCTTAATAATTAAACTCGGATTCATTTTAGCTTGAACCCCTTCAAGAGTTCCAATTGATATCCCATTTTGTTTCATTTTATTCAAATGATGTGACGAAAACTTCCCAAAAAGAATCGCAAAATCATTAGTCCAATCGTTACTGTATACAGGTTCATCACTAATTCTTAAGACATTAAAATTTTCTCCACCCCTAATTAACGAACCATAATCACGATAATTAAAGACATAAAAACCACGTGAAACAAAGTCTTTAGATACAATCTCCGCAGATTTAGCTATTCCCTGACCGGCTTCACCGGCTATAGTTATCTGAAATTCCACTTAATACATCCACCTCACTATATTTATTATTTATTGGAGAAAAAAACATACTTAAAGACCTATATATTGTAAGAGCATGGATATCAAAAAAATATCTCCCGGTAAAAATGTTCCAAAAGACCTTTTTGTTGTGGTAGAAATCCCTGCAAATAGCTCAATAAAATATGAAATTGAAAAAGAAAGTGGAGCAATTTTTGTCGACCGTTTTCTTTTCACATCAATGTATTATCCTTTCAATTATGGATTCATTCCAGGAACTCTTGCTCAAGATGGAGACCCTGTTGATGTACTCGTCGTAAGTGCTCAACCAGTCATTCCAGGAAGTGTTATTCGTTGCAGACCAATTGGAATGCTTGTTATGGAAGATGAAGCAGGAATGGATGAAAAAGTTTTAGCAGTTCCAATTAGTAAATTAGATAAAAGTTTTGAAGAAATTAAAGAAATCAACGATTTACCTCAAATTACTCTTGATAAAGTTAAACACTTCTTTGAACATTATAAAGATCTTGAACCGGGAAAATGGGTAAAACTAAAAGATTGGAAAGGTAGAGATGAAGCAGAGAAATATGTGACTAAATCTATCCAATAAACCTTTTTTTTAATGAAAAAGATTTTAAAGAGCATTTACATATCTACATTGTTCCGACGGTCATAGGTCGAGGGAAACACCCGTTCCCATTCCGAACACGGAAGTTAAGCCTCGATGCGGTCGTTGTTGTACTGACCTCCGGTCGGGAAGCTTTGATAGCTGTCGGGACATCTTTTTCTTCTAAGTTAAAATCCAGAATCTAGATGTTTCACACAATTTAATAAGTGGATTATTGGAACTTCATCATTTTTTAGCTCAAAAATGGAAACTGACGCATTCTTACTTTCATTAAATTCTAAAAGTGAAGTGAAACCTTTATTGAATATTACAGAAAACAATGCCATATTCAAACCACCATGAGCAACAATTAGAACTGTCTTGTTTTTATTCTTTTGATGAATTTCCTTAAAAATTTCTTTTGCCCTAAAACACATTTTTTCATCAGATTCAACATATTTTGGAAGATTAGCCCAATCCCAACTATTTGGAAATTTGCAACCTTGTAATTTTCCTAAATACCTTTCACGTAATCTTTTATCATAAACTACCTCAATTTCCGGTTGATGTTTTAAAATTTCACAAGTAGTATCAATAGTTCGTTTTAAATCACTTGAATAAATAATGTCAATAGCTTCATTTTTCAATCGTTTTCCTAATTTTTTTATCTGTTCAATGCCTTCTTCTGACAAGTTTCCACCTGTTTGACCTTGACATATCTTATTTTGATTTTCTATTGTTTCCCCATGTCTCGTAATTATTAATTTCATTTAATAATTCAAGACATTTTTAATTTATATATCAAACAGCTAAATATTCATAATTAATTCAAAATTAGAAATACTACTCATCAAACCAAGTATACCAATCAGCAATCTTGAAACTTTCTGGTCGGTCAAAACCAGGAACATATGGTTTGATATCCAAAACCGGACTACCATTTATTCCATCTAATCCCTCAACAAAAATTTCGTTATTTTTTATTCTCAAAAGTTTTACTAAACGAACAGCAATAGGATTCGGTCTATATTGTGCCCTTGATGCAAAAATTCCAACTTTTTTATCACACTTTATAGAAGAAGGGACAGGCGAAGTAAGAACTTCAATATGTTCCACTTTGTGTAAATAATAAATAACAAATATGTGTGAAAATTTTTCAATCCCTTTCAACCCTCTTTCAAGATCTGAATTCAAAATAATTTTCGATTTTATTTTACAATTTAAACCTTGTTCACAAGCTATTTCTAATTTTTTTGGGTCTTCAATTTCAGAAACAATTTTTCCTATAGGCTCGAAGGAAATCAAGATTACACGCCGCTTCTAATAACAAGTCGATAATAAATTGACTCTCCTGCAGTTTGACTATTTCTAGTCAATTCAATAATATCCCCAGGTTTTGCCCCAATAAGCATTGACATTGGGTCTTTGTCAAAAATCTTTGGTAATTGCCATCGTTTTATTCCAAGTTTCAAAATCAATTCTTGAATTTCTTTTTCATTCATTATTCTATGTTTCGGAACATAATTGTGTTCTGCAATCTTTTTTCCAATACCCATAAATTCAATTAAATGTGAACGAAGTTTTTCTTCTGGCAAATGTTCAACCAATCTTTTAATAATTACAATTTTCTTTCCACTTTTTGGCAATTCTTCTTCACCACAAATACGGGCTAATTCCTTATAACTAATATTATCAAGCAAACGGACGATATCCTTCATAGCACAAAATCCTTTCACGTATTTAAAAGATTTTGGTCAGATACGACACCTAAAGCACTTATCCACGCTTTCCAGAAAAAAATAATTCTCAATTTACGAAGCAAGAAGAATTATAGACAATACTGCAAAAATCATCCCTATTCCTTGTTTCAATGTAATTATTTCTTTCAAAAAAGTTGCAGCAAGTATAATCGTTACTAAAGGATAAAGAGCACTTATAGTCGTAACAACCGACACATTTCCCTTACTAACTGCCATTAAATAAAATAATTCACCAATTATTGTAAAAAATCCAAGAAGAATCCCTAAATACATTCCTTGATTACCTGACTCTAATCTTAAATCAAAAAACAAAAAACCAATCAAACCAGCCAACATAACTCCAACAATATGATATGCAAATACACCCTTTGCGCTCATACCACTAGTCGCAAGTTTTGAAATTATTCCCCCAATACCCCAAAGAAAGAAAGCAATTATTACATAAATTAACCAAGATTCCATCTTCAACACAGTAATCTAAAAACAATAGATTAAAAAATCCTTCTACTCACTAAATAAATTATAATGTTTTCGTCATGTATAACCCTTCAAGCTCATATCCAAGTTTCTTGAAGTATTCTCTGACTCCTATCCCTGAAATTATCGCCACCTTCCTATAACCTTCTTCTCTAATTATCTTTTCAGCACGTTTCATCAATTTTCTTCCAAATCCCTTGTGTTGCCAAAGTCCTTTCTCCCCAATTTTTGCTTCAGGACCAAACACACGAATCTCCCTAATCATTGCAGCGCCTTCAAGTTCAGGTCTTAAAAATCTTTTTAATAAACGCAAACGAAGTAGAGCTATAATTTTATTTTTTTTCTTGTCTTCATAACTTAGAAAAACTTCTTCTGCTCCACCAGCCATATATCTACGTTCAATCAATTCAGGTTGAATATCAATTGCTAATTTCACTTCCCTACATCTTATACACTGACAAGGTTTTTCCATTGCTTTCCAAACGAGTTCCCTTAAATTTCCTTTTTTCACTCCCTCTGAAATCTCTTGGACAGGAACATCTCTTTGAATTCGCATAATCCTTATCCACGGTGGAACAAATTCTTTTGCCTTAGCAATAATTTTTATGGCCTCCTCCACTGACAAAGGCGTAAACTTCCCCTTCCTCTGAAGTTCATCTAACTCAGAACCAACAACTACTATTGTTGGATAAATTTTTAGCATATCGGGCATTAATTCTTCACTAAACACCCTTTCAAAAGTTTCCAAATCTTTAACTTCATTAGAAGAAGGAAGCCCAGGCATAATATGATGACAAATTTTAAACCCAAGGTCACGAGCATCTTTAGTAGCACGAATGCTCTCAGCAACATCATGACCGCGTCTATTATACTTTAATACCTCATCGTCCGTACTTTGAATCCCAAGTTCAATCCTTGTCGCACCCATTTCGAGTAACCAATTAAGTTCATCTAAGGTCGCCCAATCTGGTCTTGTTTCAAAAGTCAAACCAATTATTCTATGTTTGGAAGTTTCATTCACTTTTTTTGCTTCAGCTAACGTTTTACTATCAATACCATTACAAGCATCATAAATTCTTTTTACAAAATTTTCTTGAAACTTTCTGGGGTAAAAATTGAAAGTCCCGCCCATTACTATCACATCTAATTTATCTATTGGATGCCCATTAAGTTCAAGTTGTTCAAGTCTTACTCTTGTTATTTCATGTGGATTATAATTATGTCTTAAAGCTCTTCGTGCAGACGGTTCTTTTCCAGTATAACTTTGGGCAGCACCCTCACCCCTAAAACAGAACAAACACTCACCAGGACAATCAAAACTTGGTGCCATCACAGCAATCACTGCAACACCACTAAGACTACGACGAGGCTTCCTCATATTCAAACAAAAAACACACCACTATAAAACTTTTCAAAAAGAAAGCATATTAGTGTGAGGTGAGGGAATTTTATGTGTCTAAAAACACACAAATATCTTATCAAAAAGAAAAAACTATTTTAGAACCACCGCTCGACTTTTCAAAAGAAATAAATCAAATAAGAAATGTTATAAAATATGACAGGCTTTCTCAAAACTTTCCAAAAGAAAGTTATGATTGGATGGGAAATGCTTACAAAACAGTTTCTGATTTACTTGAAGACATCGATATAAAGGAAAAAGTAGAAAAAAATAATTGTTTATCTGCAATTTTTTATTGTGGTAAAATTGCAAAGTTAATTTCTGCAACGCTGGGTGATGTTTGGTCAATTACACGTAATAATAATACTATTAATTATGGCCCCATTTCAAATTACAAACAAGAAATAAAATTTTCAATTGAAATGCCTTCTTCTGAAAGTGCAACTTGTCTACAAGGAATTATGTCTTCATTCAATACATCTCATGATTATTATAAAGCTGTTTGAGGGTTTTCACTTTTTTAAAAAAATCATTAACTATTAAAATCAAAGTGAATAGACTTTTATGTTGCGTATCTCTAAGTATAAAGAGAATAAATTTGGACAAAAGCAAAATTTAGTTAAAAACGACAATATTTTTTATTTGAAAAGATGTGGGGAAACCTTAGTTGCTGACACACTTGAAGAACTGAAGGTATTCCAAAATGTTTCTTATTCAAAGGAAAATAAAATTATTTTTGGACAAGGGGCTGATTTCAAAGACATTGAAAAAGGTTTAGAAGAAGCAAGAAAATATTGTCCATCAAATATTCAAAATACTTCAAAAAAAGATAATGAAAAATTGTTTTTCGATTATATCCAAATAAATAATTTTGATACCTATCTTAAAACTTTCTTTTGTAGTTTACTTTACAACGGAAGTAAATTTGAAACTAGCGAATGGATTTTACCTGAAACAGGTTATAATAATAAACACACAGTAACTGTAGGAGATTTAAAACTTAAATTTCTCAAAAAAAGCCACGCAAAAAATGCTAAAACCCTTTTAGATTCAGTATACATAGCATTATCCAAAAAAACGGGATACCAAAGCTTTTTTACGAACCAGAATTATCTTCCTTTATGAGCGAAGAATTAGGTTTAACTGTAAAAAAGGAAGATGCCCCAGAATGGTATCAACAAACTGTACTAAAGGCAGATTTTGCAGATTACTCACCAGTTAAAGGATGTATAGTCATTAAACATTGGGGTTATGCCATTTGGGAAAAGATTCAAGAAGTTTTTAATGATGCAATAAAAAAACATGGAGTTCAAAATTATTATTTTCCAATGCTCATACCTGAAAGTCTCATAAAAAAAGAAGCTGAACATTTTAGTGGTTTCACACCAGAAGTTGCTTGGGTAACACACGCCGGAAAAAATAAACTTGATGAAAAATTGGCAATTCGTCCAACGAGTGAAACTATAATGTATGCAATGTTCAGCAAGTGGCTCAAAAGTTATCGTCAATTACCAATGAAAGTGCACCAATGGTGTAACATTATGCGTTGGGAAACAAAAATGACTAAACCATTTTTACGAGGAAGAGAATTTTTGTGGCAGGAAGGTCACACCGTTCACGAAACAAAAGAAGAAGCAGAAAAAGAAACTTCTTGGGCCTTGGAAGAATATGCAAAATTAAGTGAAGACCTCTTAGCAATACCTGTAGTAAAAGGAAAAAAAACTGATTCAGACAAATTTGCTGGAGCAGAGTTCACACTCGGAATTGAATCTTTAATGTCAGATGGTAAAGCACTACAAATGGGAACTAGTCATATGCTGGGTCATAATTTTGCAAAACCATATGAAGTTAAATTTTTTGGAAGAGATGAAAAATGGCATTTTGGATGGCAAACAAGCTGGGGAACTTCAACCCGTTTATTAGGTGGTGTAATTCTAACTCACGGGGATGATAAAGGAGCAATCCTACCGCCAAAAGTAGCACCAATTCAGGCTGTCATAATTCCAATACTTTTCAAGGGTAAGGAAGAAAAAGTAATCAAAAAATGTAAAGAACTTGAAAAAAAGCTTAACAAAACAAAGTTACGCATTCACTTTGACAATCGTGAAGGTTATACTGCTGGATGGAAATTCAATGATTGGGAACTCAAGGGAGTTCCACTAAGAATTGAAATTGGACCTAGAGATGTAGATAATAAAAAATTCATAATAGTAAGACGCGATACTGGTGAAAAAATTGCCATTGAGGAAAACAATATACAAGAAACCTTAGAAACGTTTCTGAAGAAAATTCACAACAATCTTTTTACAAGAGCCAAAGAATTTGTTAAAACTCACACGGCAAAACCTAAAACTGTAAAAGATTTGAAAACTGCAATTAATTCAAAACAATGGGCCTTAATCCCACATTGCAGTAGGGAAGAATGTGAAAAAGAACTTGAAAACAAATCAGAAGGCGGACCAAGAATTATACCTCTTAAACAAGATTCAATAAAAAATCAAATTTGTATAAATTGCAAAAAGGAAGCAAAATACTGGTTATATTGGGGTAAATCTTATTAGAGTTTTTCAATTTCACTTTGAGAAACTATAATCCAATTCTTATCAAGACCGCAAACTATTCTGCTTGATTGTTTACTGAAAATCTTAATTCGCTCAACAAATGACTGAAGGTCACTCCCCATAATGGCACTAACATTTACAAAAACAACCGGAGATTTTTCCATACAAGCCCTTAAATCAGAAAAATCATCTATTTTTTCGGCTTTAAAAATCTTAATTCTCATTTCTTTTTTTGGTGTTGGATTTCCCATTTTTGGGTAAATCACGTGTTCCTTACCTGAAATCCTACTAAATTTATTTAGAATCTTTTTGAACATAATAATTAAAGATAAAATAGTTTAAAATACTTATACTAATATGAAATCCGACGAAAGAAACGCAGCCAGACTCCAAATTCAAACTTTTTTCGATGAAAAAAGAGAAAAACTTTTTAAAATTGATTCTCCGGCAATAAAACATCGTTTTCTAGGTGAATTAAATACGCTATCAAAAGAAATGGACTTTTTAGTATCAAACCTTGTAGACAAGGGTAAAAATATAGGTCAAGCTTTGGAAAAATCAAAAGATAAATTTGAAAAACTAAAAAAACAATTTTTAAAGGACATTCCAAATGACCCAGTTTTAGGCGTTCCTTATAAAAAACTAAAAGAACTACTCAAAGAGCTGTGAATAAAATGTTAAAACTTAACAATACAACAAAGGTTGGTGAAATTAAAATTCATCAAAAGGTTCTTGATTCTATTAAAGGTGAAGATTTTGTTTTGTGTGTTGTAACGGCCACAAAACCTGATTTTTATAAGCAATGGGGACTTTTGCCTGCAAGTAAAAAATTAGGCGTTCCTGTAATTGTAATTAATACTGGTCAACACTACGATAATTTATTGGGTTTTGGACTCAAAGAATTTGATATAACTCCCTACATAGCCTTCGATTTAGGAATTAGGGGAGATATGTTACAAAAAAGCTATGAAACTGTGGCAAAAGCTGGATTTGTTGGAAGATATTTAAAAAAAGAATTCCCAAAAACAAAATTTCTACCAATTGTTCATGGAGATACATTAGCTGCTGGAATTTTTCCAATAGGATGGATGCTTGGAACTGCTCAAAAAGTAGCTCAGAATGAAGCAGGATTACGTGGGATGTCTCCAAAACTTGATTTATCAAGTCCCGCAAACTTTTTTGAAAAACAATGGTATGGTGAATGGCATCTTTCAAGACAAGAACCCTTCCCAGAACAATGGGACACTTTTGTCGCTGGAGCAAGTTCTGAAATTCACTTCACACCCCTCCCACTTAATCGTGAACATTTAATTAGAGAAGGATATCCAAGCGACAGAATATTCACTGTTGGAAATGGTATAGTCGATACAATGGAATTCACTAAAAAAACAAAATTAGAACATAGTGTTTTTGATATTTACCCAGAACTGGAAAAATATGATAATTGGATAAGGGCGGACTTACATAGGCGAATAAACTTAACTGAATCTCGTTTTAAGGCTTTCTTTGATGGAATCACAAGTCTAATCAAGGAGGGACAACCAATTGTGTGGGTGGAACTTCCAGGAACCAAAAATTCTCTTGAGAAATTCAACTTAAGAACTAAAATCATTAGTATGAGTAAAACCTATGACAACTTTGTATTCACTCCACTTTGGAAAAATTATGCACATGTAATGGAATTTTTGAGGTCAGGAAGGTGTGCTGCTGAATTAACTGATTCTGGTAGTATGCAAGAAGAATTGAATGAACTAAAAATTCCTTGCTTAACCGTACGTTACAATACAGACCGACCTGAAACAGTGAATAAAGCACATTCAAATATTTTAGTTCCACCGCATAAAGGTTTTGTTGATAATATGATTCGTTTTGTAATGCGAAGAGAAGACATCCTCGATAAAATGACAAATCCAAAACGACTCTATGGAAAAGATGTAAACATAAAAATAATTCAAAAAATTAAAGGCCTTATTGACAGCGATTTTAGTCTAATGAGAACCGTTCCCGAAGTAAAGGGAATTCTAAAAGAATCTAAAGTTGATTTTCTATAATAAAGCTATAAGACATAAATACAAATCAAAAATAGAATATTGTGAAGTACTGTAAGGAATTAATTGCAGTTTTAATCTTAATAACCGGCTTATTTTTATTAAAATTTAATCCAATTTCAATTAATCTAAACCCTGGGTCTATTATTGGTCTTGTTCTTATAGTTCTTTTTGGGAGTTTAATAACAATTGCAGGAATTATTAAAATGCCTTCTTTTTTTATTTTACCTCTTTTACTTTTTGCTTTCTTTGATTTGCGCGCTCTCGGTTTATTCATATTTGCATTCATCGGGAATTCAGTCGTAAATTCAGCAGAAAATAATATGATTGAACCAAAAATTCAAAACTTAGCAAAAGTCGCATTTTCTGGGTACACTATATTTGTTCTAATCTCAGTTTTAGTAATCTATAACAGCATTCAATTTAAAATCCCTACTGCCGTTTCGGGATTAGCAATAAATTTATTAGTTCCCGTCATAGGATGTGAAACCACATATACCGGTCAAGAATGTGTTGATTCACTAGTGAATGAAATGATAAGTGGACAATGTGGAGATAATATTTTATGTATCTCAACGCTTAATGACCAACGGACTGAACTTGAACTTGGATTTATTCAACAACTTGAAAATCAATTTCCAACTTTCTCGAAAAACGAAACAATTCAAAATATTCTTGTTTCATCACTTGAGAACCAAGTTATGATGCTTATTGGGGATTATGATTGGGTTTTTAAGGCCGTCATGGCCTTTGCAATATTTACTGTCTTCCAATTTTTAGGGAATCTTCTTTCTGGTCTATCAGGAATTTTTGCCATTATACTTCTTAAAATTCTTGAAGCAACAGGAGGCGTAAATAAAGAAACTAAAGAAGTTGAAAAAATTATATTTTCAACTTAATTCTTCTTTGCTCCATCTCACCAGTTGCAAGATTTACCCAAATCTGTTGTTTCTTCACTGTTCTAAAGAGTGCAAACGGAATATAAATTAATTCTTTTTCAATTAATTTTATCCCTAAAAGTTTGCATAATTTTCTGTCGGGATCAAAAATTGGTTTCATAATTCTTCCTTCAGGAACTACATCTATAACTTTTCGAGTAAATTGTTTAAGTTTTGAAGGGAAGGCTAATTTTGGAATATACTTCTTATCAACTTTTCCACTAACCTTAACCAACCCAAAATTCACTAATCTATTAAGTTGAAGTTTTACCATGCGTGAATCTGCCCCACATCTTTTAGAAATAACTTCAAGAGTTCCCGGACCATTCATAATTCTTGCAGCCAAAGGATTTAACTCAATTAGACGTTGAAGTCCTTTAGAACCTTCTATTTCTCCAAAAATACCATCAAACAAAAACTCAATGCTTCCCTCAAGCCCCATCCCCTTAACCAACCAAAAAGGCCAATACACTTTCATTTTTACATCATACTTTTCTTTTCTTTTGAATAATGCAAATCCTGTTTTTTTAGATAATAATTCTTCAATGTCTTCCAAATCTAATTTACTTCTAAGGGAGGAAATTCTTTTTCCTCTTACTTTCTTTTTTGCTTTTTTAAATTCACTCTGTTTTTCTAACTCTTCAATTTCATCAGTTTTAATAATTGGGTCTTTCACTTCTAATATTGGCGTTAACTTTTCAAGAGCCAAAGTACTACGTCCTTCGTGTTGACTCATTCTTGGTCTTGTTTTAATCAATGCTACACCAGTAGTTTCCCTATCGCCTACAAGGGCTTCACCAATTTTTAATTTACGAATAAAATTAACATTCCATTCTTTTGGTAAAGCTGCTGGCATTCTTTTTCTAACTGCTTTAATATCATCTTCAAAAACTAATTGATGAACAAACATCATATCAAGTTGGCTCAAGACTTCACTATTAATTGAACTCGGTTGCTGAGTCGCCAAAACTATTGAACATCCCGGTTTACGTCCTTGTTTAACATACTCAATTATACTGTCACTTGCAGCTGTTTTTCTATCTTTTGGAACCATAATATGAGCTTCATCAATAAAAAGCCAAATTGGAGGGAAATTTGACGGTTGACCAAGAGCTTCTTTTCTACTTTCAATCTTTCGCCTATCAAGTGATTTTCTTGCAATAATTCCAACGACCATTGCAGCAACAGCTTCTTCTAAAAATGAAATATCAAGAACCGTAACCTTCCCACATTGAGCAATGTGTTCCAATGGTGTTGGTTTCTTTCCAAAAATCCCCCAAAACTTTGCACTTTCAAATCTTGAAATTAAACCTCTGCGAGTTTGCCTTGAAAATCCACGCTCTTTACTTTGAAAATCTTCATCAGTTTCAATTATATGAACTAAATCATCAATATCAAATGAATCACCTAATTTTTGGATTGCATTATCAATTAAAAGCCCAGCAGGTGAAAAGCGCTCAAGTCCAAATGTAAAAGTCCAATCACTTGCAGTTAATTCACTTGGTTCTAGAGAAAAATAACCTTGAAAACTTTGAGGTGGAAGTTTTTTCGCACCAATTGGTACAAGAACCCTAATATTATCAAATCCCCTCGGTTCAAGATTCCATTTTTCTAAACTTTCTTTTTCTCTTTCACTTTTATTTGCCTTTTTCATACTCCAAAAAACACCAATCGGATCTACAACAATACTAGCAACGGCATCATTTTTGTAAGCAAGTTCTTCAACGAGCACACCCATAGTATAACTCTTCCCAGACCCCCTCGCACCACAAATAAAAATTACGTGAGGTTTAATTGAATCAACAAAAAAATCTTCACTTGCGTCAGTTCTCGCAACATACATATTTTTTCCGTCCCCATACTTTTTTATGAGGCCTTTACTTGCACCAAAGAGTACTGACACAAATGTATAGCTTTTGATTAATAAATATGGATATCGCTAAACCTTAAAATAAGCCAGAGTCTAATTTAAAGTGTTCATTGAGAATTTAGTTAAAGAAGTTAAACTCCAACTTAAGAAAATTTCTGGAGAAACTGCTTTTTTCATGGAATTTAAGGAATTTGGAGATTTTTCAACATCCCTTCCCTTAAAACTTGCTAAAAAACGAGGTGTTAACCCAAAGGAGCTTGCAGAAAAATGGGCAAGCCAAATTAAAGTTAAAGGCATTGAAATACGAACTGAAGGGGCTTTTATTAATTTTTTCTTAACAAAAGAAGCTTTAATTTATAATCTCAATCATTTAATAGAATTTGAGCCAATAAAAAAAATAGTTGTAATTGATTACTCTTCCCCAAATATTGGAAAACCTTTCTCAATTGGACATCTAAGAAGCACAATAATTGGAGACAGTTTAAATAAAATCTTTTCTTTCCTTGGTTGGAAAGTGTACGGAATCAATTTCTTAGGAGATTGGGGTATGCAATTTGGAAAACTTCTTGCAGCATACTCTGAATGGGATTCTGATATAGAAAAAGAACCCATTAAAGAATTACTCAGGCTTTATGTAAAATTTCATGAAGAAGTTGAAAAAGAAAAAATGAATCCACTTCAAAATCATATACAACTTGACAAAACAAAAAAACAAACAGTATTGGAAGAAAAAGCAAATGAATGGTTTATAAGACTTGAAAAGGGAGATAAAAAAGCTGTTGAACTCTGGGAAAAATTCAGAAAACTCAGTTTAAAAGAATTTAACAAAACTTACAAAAAATTAAATATCCTTGAACTTATTGACGCAGGTGAAAGTAAATTTGTTGATGACGCCAAAAAACTCGTTGACGACTTACTTGAAAAAGGAATTGCAAAAAAAGACCAAGGAGCAATAGTAATTCCTATTGAAGGAAACCCACCACTTATATTACAAAAAAGTGATGGAACTACTATTTATTCGGCAAGAGATTTAGCCTCAGGACTTTGGAGATTCAAAAAATTCAATCCAGATTTAATGCTTTATGTTGTTGGAAGTGAACAAAAATTTCATTTTCACCAATTATTTGAAGCACTTTCAAAATCAGAAGTTACTGCTAAAATGGAACATAATGATTTTGGATTAATACGACTTCCTGAAGGTAAAATGAGTACAAGAAAAGGTCGTGTTATTTTTCTAAAAGATTTATTAAATGAATCTATTGAAAAAGTAAAAAACATTATGTCTGAAAGAGGCGACTCTGACCTAGAAATTGCCGAAAAGATTGGAATTGGAGCCGTCAAATTTGCCGACCTAAAAAATAATCGAACACGTAATATTGTTTTCAATTGGAATATGCTTTCCTTTGACGGGGAAACAGGACCATATATTCAATACTCTGCAATTCGTGCAAAAAGAATTATTGAAAAATTCGGAGAAGGTAAAGCTGGACTTGATGACGACATAATTTCCCTTGCAAGAAAACTTATTAAATTCAGATTTAGTGTACTTAACTCTGCAAAATTAAGGCGACCTGATTTAATTGCAAATTTTTTAATAAAGACCTCACAAGCATTCAATGAACTTTATGTTGCTAAAAGACTTGGTGGAATTCCAGAAAAGGAATGGATTTCAAAAATCACATTCACTACATTACAGACTGGACTTAATTTACTAGGTATAGATGTTCCAGAAAAAATGTGAAGGGTCAGAAAAAAAGTCATCATCATCACCCAATCCCTAAGGATTGGATTCAGAGGGTGTTCACTTCATCATACCCTTTTATTATTATATTCCAACACCAAAGTCCATGCCTTTAATCTTCCAAGTTTGTTTTATTTTTCCACCCTCATCAAATTTAATTTCAAGTGCACCTATTTTTGTATTGAACTCTTTTGAATCCTTTATTAAATTAAGAAGAATATTATCTCCCCATAAATAAAGTTTAATTTTTTGATGTGGTTCAAGCCCAGCCTTTTTACGTAAAGAACGAATTCTCCGTGACATTTCCCTAAAATATCCCGCTTTAAGCTCACTTTCACCCTGAATTGAATCAATTTCAATTTTTATATTATTAAGATTAATTGAGTCTCCTTTACAATCCCCAATTCTTTTTACATTAGATAAAAATTTTATTAAAGTTTCAACTTTTGAAATATCAAGGCCTTTAATTGAAACGCACCTAATTGGATATCTAAGTCCAATTCCCTTTTCATTTCTGTAAGCTAAAATTAATTCAACAATACTAAATGCATCATCAAATATTTTTTCTAGTTTAGTGTCTATTTTTGATTCATCAAAACTTGGATATCTTTCAAAAAAGATACTTTCCTTCCCACCAAATTTTTCTTTGAATTCTTGGTATTTTTCTTCTGAAAAGAAAGGGGAAATTGGAGCTACCAACTTCAATAAGTCAAAATGAATTTGTTTCAAAACCCATAAAGGCGTCTGATCCCCATCACGAACTCTATCCTTTGCCAATTTCATATATTTTCTACTAAAATCTTCAACTAAAAACTTGAAAACTTTTCTTGTTGCGTGATGAAGATTATATTCTTTTATTTCTTTCAAAAAATCTTTTATCATTGAATTAAATTTACTCAAAATCCAATTATCTTCAATTCGTAATTCACTTTTTATTGGATTTTTCCCTGAGAATTTCATTAAATATGAACTAATATTTTTCCATATGAAAAACATTTTTCCAATTTCTTTTCTTGCTCTATCGGGGTTAAATCTAATAATATCAGAAGGTGCTGACTCCCATAAAATATAAAATCTTAATATGTCTGAACCTAATTGTTTAAGCGCTTCTCGACCAGTAACAAAATTTCCCTTACTCTTACTCATTTTTTCTCCCTTAGTGTCAACAACCCATCCATGCATTGTTACTTTTTTATATGGTGCTCTATCAAAAAGAGAAACACCTAAAACCATGAGCGTATAAAACCAACCTCTAATCTGATCTTGACCCTCATCAACATAAGTTATTGGAAAAATTGATTCAAATTTTTTATTTTTTGGATAACCGGGAACTGCAAAACTGGCAGAACCTGAATCATACCAAACATCAAGAACATCTTCAATACGAGTCATTTTTTCATTACATTCACTACAATCAAAGTGAATATCATCAACGACATCACGATGAAGGTCGTTCACTTCTTTCCCACTAATTTTTTCTAATTCTTCAGAACTTTCAATAACTTTAATATGATTATTTTTACATCTCCAAATAGGTAAAGGTGTATTCCAATATCTTTGTCTTGAGAGTGTCCAATCCTTAGCATTACTAAGCCAAGTTATCATTCGTTCTCTTGCAAATTCAGGACGCCATTCTACCTTCTTTGCTTCACTAAGCATTTTATCTTTTATACTACTAATATCCAAAATCCATTGGTCTGTCAATCTAAAAATTAAAGGCGTCTTACATCGCCAACAAACAGGAGATCTATGTCTTATTTTCTCAAAACCAAGTAAAGTTCCCTTTTCTTTTAGATAATCAACAATATCTGGATTAGCTCCCCTAACTCGTCTACCCTTGAAAGGTTCTACCTTTTCAGTAAATCTACCTACTTCATTTACTGGACTTAGAACTTCAAAATTATATTCTTTCCCTAAATCAAAATCAGCAGGACCATGACCTGGTGCACAGTGAACAACACCAGTCCCCTCATCAAGATTTGTAAAATGTTCCACTAATGTTTCATCCTTCACTTCTTTCTTACTTAAAACTTTTCCAGAAACTTTTTGTTTTATTACTTGTTTACTTAAATAAACACGACGCCCTGTTTTTGATTTTTTGATTGAAGATTGGGCAGAACAATCAATAACTGGAGAATATTCAATTCCTTCCAAATCTTTTCCCTTTAGTTCTTCAATAATTTCAAATTTTATATCAAACTTGTCTAAAACTTCAAGCCGTTTTTTTGCAAGAACTATTACTTCATCATTCACTTTTACTTTAACATAAATTGCATCTCCTCTTACAACTAAAGCAGTATTACCTGGAAGAGTCCAAGGAGTAGTAGTCCAAGCAAGAAGTGAAAATCCTTTATTTGTTTTGAATTTTACAAAAACACTTGGGTCTTCAAGCTCTTTATATTCATCAGTAACTTCATACCCACTTAAGACTGTTTGACAATGAGGACACCAATAAAATGGTTTTGTGCCTTCTTTGATTAATCCTTTTTTAAAAAGAGTTGAAATTGACCACCAAATTGAATTCATATATTCTTTTTGAAGTGTTAAGTATGGTTTTTCCCATCCAAACCAAATACCCAAATCTTTGTAAAAATCCATCCAACTATTAATATTACCTGTTGCAAAATCTTTACATTTTTTCATAAATTTTGAAACGCCCAGTTTTTCAATATCTTCTTTATTCTTTATTCCTAACTCTTTTTCAACTTTATTCTCAATGGGTAAACCGTGCGTGTCAAAACCTGGTTTTATCCAGACATTTTTACCCTGCATAATTTTCATCTTAATTAACATATCTTTAATTGTTACTCCCCTAACATGCCCCATGTGGGCCGCAGCATTCGGATAAGGCGGACCATCTAAAAGCCAAAAATTTTCATTTCCCTCCTCCGTTTTCTGAACTTTCTTAACTAAATTTAACTTAGACCAGTATTTTGAAACATCCACTTTTAGTCCAATACTGGTGTTTTATTAACCTTTTGTGCAGAAATTATAAAATTTTTAATCAAAAAGGAGATTGGAACGAAAAGAAAAAAAGGGGCATATGGAAAAATCATTGAAATAAACCACAATATAATAAGAATTGAAACAATTCTCCAATTTATTGCTGAATTTATTTTAAAACAAATTAAAGGGGCTTCAAAACCTTCATTAATAAAAATCCAAGGTAGAGTCAATAATCTAAAGCCAACATAAATTGGAATAAACCATAATAAAATTAAGTGTGGGTGAATTCTTAACACTAAAAATTCTATGAAATCTGCCATTAAAGAAAATCCAAAAACTATCAAAATAGAAAGAACAATAAAACTCGGTAATCGTTTTAGTGAATTTATAATAAACTTTTTGGAGTAGGGAAGCGCAGCGGTCACTAATATTAAAAATAAAAGAAATAAAATTTGCACACCAATTGGACAAAAAACCAAAACTAAACTTGCAGGCAAAAACAAACTGTAATATAAAATCAATCGTCCAAGCATCAAAATTTCATACCTTTAAGGGCTTTTAAATTCATTCCTTTCATTCCCTTCATACCTTTCATTCCCTTCATCCCTTTCATTCCTTTAAATTTTCCCTTTGACATTCGTTTAACCATCTTTTTCATCATATTAAATTCTTTCAAAAGACTTCTAACACTTTGTGAGGAAGTCCCACTCCCTTTTGCAATTCTTTCAATTCTTGAACTATTTATTATGTCTGGGTCTAATCTTTCAGGCAAGGTCATACTATCAATTATTGATTTGTAATTCTTTAATTTTGATTTCATATCACCAGTGGTCTTTTTATCGAGGTCTGTGAGTCCAACCATTTGAAGTACTTTTTCAAATGGTCCCATTTTTGTTAAGGCTTCCATTTGTTTATAGAAACTCACCATATTAAGATTATTAAAATCAAGCATACCGACTTCAGTTTTCACTTCTTCGGCCTTTTCCAATAGTCCTTTGATATCACCCCAACCCAAAAGTCTTGAAGTATATCTTTTTGGGTCAAATAATTCAAGGTCTTCAACTCTTTCACCAATTCCTATGAAAGCTATTGGGACTCCTGCGTTGGCACACGCTGCGAGAGCACCACCTCCCTTGGCAGAACCATCCATTCTTGTAATAATTACTGACGTGATTAATTTTTTCAAAGCTAATGCCTGTTTACCTGCTTCATGACCCATTTCTGCAGGAATAACAAGAAAAACATGGTCGGGTTTAAGTTTATTAATAATTTTACTTGCTTCTTTAAGCATCTCATCACTTAAAGCGTCTCTTCCTGCAGTATCAACAATGAAAGGGCTTGTTGTAACTTCCCTTTCAGCAATTAACCCCATTTTTTCACCCAGTTGCTTCAATTGATCGTATGCTGCAGGTCTATCCTTATCTAAACTTACTAAAATAGGTTTAACTCCTTTCTTTTTTAACCAATAACCTAATTTTGCTGAAGTTGTGGTCTTTCCTGAACCAAAAAGACCAAGAACAGCTAATTTTATGTCATTTTTCAGAGGAATTTCAACACCGTAACCCACTAATGCCACAAGCTCATCATAAACCACTCTTAAAACGTGTTCTTTGACAGTTAATCCAGGTAAAGGTTTATCATTTAAACTTCGTTTTTTAATTCTTTTTGACAGCTCAGAAACCAGTTTTACGTTGACGTCACTTGAAATAAGGACCCTTTGTAATTCCCTTACTAATTCAGACAATTCCTTCTCATTAACCCTACCTTTCGAAGCAAAAGACCTAATCGAATTTCTTAAACGCTTACCTAATTCACCAATCACAATATCACATAACTTTGCCCTTAAAATTATTTGAGGTATAAAACTGCCCCTGCTGCAATAACAATGACACCAAGAATTGCAAAAGTGTATGACTTAGTAGGTTTCATAAACTCAGCTGAAACTTTAAAGTTTTCAATCACATTAACTCTTTCAAGTTCTTCACTCAATTTTTCCAGTATGGCTTTAGCATCTTCAAAGTTTCCCTCGCTCATCTTTCTTCTTGCAAGTTCTAATTGATTCAACATATCTACATTCGTTATTTCTTCCCCTTCCAATGCAGCAAGCATTAATTCAACTTCATACGGAGCTGGGAGTATAACATCAATTGTGAATTTAGTTTCAGCACTCTTTTCAGGATATTTTTTTGGATAAGCCAATGCTTTAATTTCATATCTACCAGATTTATCAACTGTAAATGGTATCGAAATTATTTCTGTTACGCCTTCATCCATTGGTTCTTCATAATCATTAATAGTGAAATTTGATTCAAATTCAACTACATAATCACCCGAATACTCGGCTGTTGTTAATTCTAAATTAAAACCGCCACCATTTCTTGGGTCTATTGATATTTCCTGATGTTCAGCACTTATTGAGGGGGTAACTTCTTTTTTAACAACTATCACTTCAATACATTTTGGTTCTTTTTCCAAAAATCTTATTGTTTTGACGCAAACACTATAGGTCCCTTCTCGCTTCGCAGTTACTGTCACTTCTTTTGATTTTCCGGCACCTAATTTAAATTCATATTCACTCAAATCCAATTCAGAATTAATAATAAATGAATCATCCATAGTCCCTATATTGAAAACAGTTAAATTTCTTTCAGCAGAATCATACACTAAATCAATAGATGGATGACTATCAAGGTCACCCCCAACATCAAATGCATAGATAGATTGAGTTGTTTGAATTACGCGTAATATTGCTTGGTCTTGGAATTTGTCATTAATCCAAGTATTAAATTTAATAGAATAATCTTTTTCAAAATTACTTGCAAGAACAGTAAAAGTAAATGGAACTTCGTCAAATCCAAAACTTTCTACATTAACTGTTGACTTACTTAAATCCATACTAATTTCATCCTCATCAGGAACAGCAAAAACAATATCAACATCTACACTGGGTCCATTATTTGATAAGAGGAGTTTAGCATTTATTCCATCTGAACCACTTAAAGGAACATAAACTAAACCAGGTGTTGTACTCGCAGCAATTTGTTGTGGAATTCTAATATTTAACGGATAACGAACTTCAAGTGAATCATAATAATCTGAGTTTATATTCAAAACTAATTCAGCAGACCCTTCATTAAATCCGTAAGGAATATTCACTCTGTCAGTCTGACCGAATTGAATTTTTCTTTCTCCTTGTTCTAAACTCCAGGAATAAGTATAAAATGGAACAACATTGTCTAATTCGTCCTTAACTTTTGAAATTAAAATAGTGTAACTGCTTCCTGGAACTAATTCACTATAATCTGAAACTGAAGTTTCAATTGTCTTGAGTGCGCCATAAACAACTATGTATGATTCGCCCTTTGAAGTATAGATAAATGGATCTGAACCCATTTCACATGTTAGATAATGTCTACCTACACTTAATTCACGGGTGTCAATACTCATATTACCTATAGCATAATATTTCCCTAAATCTAAACTCATCATTGAATTTGACGCTTCTTCATCCCAATTAATTAATATTTTTTCTCCGTCAAGAGTACATTCATCTTGAATGTCTGAAGCTAAACCATCAATACCAATCTCAGGCCCTCCAGAAGCGTCCGAACTAAAAGTAACAATAACATTCGCCTCTTCAGGGGGATTACATATCACTCCTTCTGTTTCTGAACTTCTGTAAAAACAATCATGAGGCGTTTCTGGGAAAGTTAAATGCGTTTCTGAACTATACTTAGTATTAATTATTACACTTACATCTAAGAATTCATAATTACGATGTCTAACTTCAAAATCAAAGGTTTTCGAACCATATGGTTTATCTGAAATGATACTTTCCAAATCAATTGAATAATCGATTAAATCCTCATATGTCAAACTCGCGCCATCTTTACTAATTATAATATCATTCATGAAACTAAATTCACTTGGAATGTCTTCAAGCCACATATTTCTTTCAAATTCAAAAACAAGTTTAGCATCAGCAGTATAATTCACCCAAAACTCATAATTCTCAGAAGATGTCGCTTTGCTACTTGAAATGATGTTTTCAATTGGACTAAAGGTTACCTCTTCAATCTCAGTTGGCTCGGTTCTTTTACTACATTCATCATTACTAAGACCACAAACGCCATCTTCAAGTTTAGTTCCTAAACTTTTACCATCACAGT
>JAUUZA010000023.1 GCA_030590165.1 Candidatus Altarchaeota archaeon | reverse complement strand
GCATGTGCATCAAATTGAACATAACGCTTTAGTTTATTTTCAGATAAGAATTGAACAACTGGAATTGTAATTGAATGATTTCCACCAAGAACTAAAAAATGCCTAAACCCCTCTTGCCATAAATCTGCTAAATAATTTTTTACACCCTCAAACATTTTTTCAGGATTTGTTTGTGGTAAAATATCAGCACAATCAATAGCATCAAAATTCTCGTCCCACTCAATTCCATAACTTGCCAATCTAATTGCGGCTGGAAAACTCGCTGAACCTTTTTTTAATTCGCTTGTGGCATCATAAATTACTCCAAGAACGGCTGTTTTAGACTCACCTTCCCAAGGAATCCCAAACAAACTATATTTAATTTTATCCACTAAAAAAGTAGAAAAGAACATTTAAGAAAGTAAGGAATAGCCCTCAATTAATTCTTTTTCTTTTTGTCTTAATTTAACCCTATTAAAAATAGTACATTCCACACAATCAGGTATTCCACCAATAATATTCATTCCAAGACAAAGTTTGTCTATCTCTGAATGCAAAACTTCTTTTTGTTTTTCTTCGTAAGCATCCCCAATTCTTTCAATAGGAACTCGCCAAAAATATCTTTGTTCAGAAAACAAATCATAAACTGAAAAATAACCGTGATTTTTGTCTATTTTTGAAGGAAATTTATAAATAACATATTGAACTTTTTTCTTAGTTTTTACCATATAGAAACAACATCAATCTCACTTTAAATATTAACACACGGTGCCTTAACTATCATAGTTTCGTATTCCCCGCCTTCTCCCGCTGCATTAAATCTAAACTTCTTTGAAAGTTTAATCAATTCTTCGACTTCTTTTTTTCCTATTGTTTTTCCGACCCAACTCTCTTTCAATCCGTGAGCCGCAACACTAGCAATTTTAAAGACAAAACCTTCCTTTACCAAACGACGAAGATATGATTCTGGCTCAGTTCCCCATAAGGGAGAATGACATGAAAGTCCAAGCCAATTTCCAATTTTTTCTATTCTATCTCGTTGGTATTCTGAAGAAATCGCACCGCTAACAATTCCTTCAACTCCATATTTTTCAATTGCAAGCCTCAATGCAATTTGTAAATCATCAAGTTCTTCTTCTTTTTTCCCTTCAGTTTTTTGGGCAATAGCAGCAATTCCATGTTGAGATAAAAGTTCAGGAACTTTCTCAACTCCAGGAACATGAAACATCCATGAACCCTCACCAGGCATCATAACAATAGCACACGAAATTTCATAATTCAAATTTTGCATAGTATGCATAGCATACCAAGAATCCTTTCCACCACTAACTAAAGCAACCAACTTACGATTCTTTGGAATGAACTGCGAAAGATATGTGGTTTTAAAAGTCGGAATTATTTTTGAAAAACCAGAACCATACTGGGCTGCTTTTTTTGGAAGGAGTGCAATATCACCCAAATAATTTTGAGCAATATTTCTAAGAATTTTCTTACCTACTTTAAGTTCAGGTTCAAGTCCAAGAGATAAACTGACAACTTCTTTATCCAAATAAGGTAAACGCATTTCAGTCCCACCAGCAAGTCCAAGAACATTATCTCGATATGCCGAACGTTCATAAACATTCATCAAAGCCCAAATAGTTTCTTTCTCAGGAGAACGATGCATACGAGAATATCCTCCAAAAATTTCATCAGCCCCCAATCCCGACAAAGAAACTTTCCCTGCATTTTGTGCAGAAAAATAGGTCACCATTCCAACTTCAACTTTTACTGGGTCAGAACTCTCAATTAATTTTGAAACAATTCCAACAGCACTAAGTGCATTTTGTTTTGTCACCTCAACTTTTTTCAATTTCAATTTTAAAAGGGAAGCAACTTTCTGAGCACGCTTCATATCAGAACTCCCCTTCAAACCAACAGATACACAATTAAAATTTGCCCCTTCATCCTTCAAATAATAAGCAAGAAGAGAAGAATCAATTCCTGAAAGGAAGAGAGTTAAATCATTATGAATTCTCAACTTTACCGACTTTCTCAAAGCCTTATCAATATCTTTTTGTGTTGCTTCTTTTCTTGTAAAACCTTCACCATAAATTAATTCCCCATCAACCAACATATGTCGAGGATGAAGTTCACGAAGTCCATCAAAGGCCTTGCGTTCACTAGCAAAAGCAAGGTGTGAATAAAATAAGGGAAAAACTCCAATCGGGTCTCTCATTAAATAAGTTTTCTCTTTATGAAACGCAATTGCATACGGACCATGAAACTCTTCAATAATTTTTACTCCTTTTTTCAATAGTAATTTGAAAACAAGTTCAGCATCATTCCTCGCCTGAACTTTGTACTTTTTTGAAAGTTCTTCCCAATTATAAATCTCACAATTTCCAACCATCCAAGCATCACCTTCAATGAAGGGTTGAACGACATGTCCAATAGTGGCGTGTAAATTATGACCAATAGCACCGCCTTCAATAACTGCGACACCAGATGCATCTCTCCCACGGTGAGCTAACTTCTCTAATGCGGAAATGACTTGTTTTTTTGCATCTTTGCCAAACCAACCTGCAATCCCGCACACATAAAGATTTCAAGTCATCACTAATAAACTCTTTCCACACAAAAAGTTGATAATTTAATAACAAAAAATAAATAAACAACCAAATAAAAAGAAAATAATGATAGTAGGAATGTCAGCTCCAATTCTCCCTCCTAATTGTTTTGGTACTGGACGAAATGTACTTGACACCCTTTCTGCTCTTAAAAAAAAGAGAATTGACACCTTCGTCATAGGTGACTTAACCCAACAAAAATTCAGAGGATATAATACAAATAAAACAAAAACTAAAAACAATAATGCAATTCTTACTCAATTTTTCTTAAATTATAAAAAAGCACTCAAACAAATAGAAAAAAATGCAGACATCTATCAAAACAATATTTACTTGAATAAAAGAGCAAAGATTCCAACATTAACTGTAACAAATTTTTTATCTTTTACTCAATTTAAACGAGGTAAATTTTTCTTCAAAAAGATAGATAAACAAATCTTAAAAAAATCAGACAAAATAATTTCAGTTTCGCCATTAATAGAAAAAGAATTATTGAGTGCTGGAATAAATGAAGAAAAAATTTTAACAATCCCACCAGGCATCTGGTTTGACCACTTCCATTCAAATAAAAAAAGAAATTATGTTCTTTTTTCAGGAAGATTTTCAAGAGATAAAAATTTCAAAACTCTTATGAGTGCCTCAAAAGATTTCAAATCAAAATTATTTGTTACTGGAAAAAAAGTATATCCGATAGATTATACTCCAAGAAAAGAATATCCAAATGCGCGCATATTTGGTTTTGTCCCTCGTGAAATTCAAAAATTACTCCTTAGTTCTGCTCGTGTTTTTGTGCTTCCTTCAAAATATGAAACATTTGGAATTGCAGCCTTAGAATCAATGGCAAGTGGAGTCCCAACAATAGTCAGCAAAAATGCGGGAGTTTCTTATTATCTAAAAGATGGAAAAGACGCTTTAATTATTGAACCAACAAAGGAAGCAATAATAGAGGCAGTAAACGAATTATTAACAAATGATTCCTTATGGAAACGCCTAAGTAAAAAAGGAAGAAAAAAAGCAAAAGAATTTGATTGGAATAAAAATATTAACAAATATATTAAAGTTTACAAAAGTTTACTAAAATCCTAATCGTTTTACTTCGTGAAGATAAATCTTCAAACGAGCATTAACACATTTACTCATATATGTTTTGGTCTTATCTTTTTTAATCAAGGAAATTGCATCTTTAATTCTTAACCATTTTAATTGAAATCCCTCTGATTTTTCTTTTTTAGTAAAAGTAGGTTTACTATAATTTTTTTTTACCTTACTCACAAAACAATAAGAAATTTGAATCAACTTATGTTTTTGACGTTTTTCAATAATTTTTCCAAGTTCGCCCATAATTTCAATATCACATCCAGCTTCTTCCATTACTTCACGCTTCAGTGCTTGTTTTATTGTTTCCCCCCTCTCAACTCCACCCCCAGGAAGTTTGTGGTATCTTTTTTTTGAAACATAAAGAAGTGCAATCTTATCTTCATCATTAAATAAAATAGTTCTAGCCGCAACTCTCATCCCAAAGTCAATTTCTATTTTTTGTTTGAATTTTGGAATAATGGCTTCATCTGAAATTTCTCCAATCAATTTCATATAAAACAATAATCTTAAATTTTAAAGAATTTCCGGGTATTAACTTCAGTAATACTTTCAATTGTTTTTGGCTCAAGTCCTTTCAATTCAGCAATGAAGTCTCGACTTATCACTAAATTTGCTGGTTCATTTCTTCCACCATTTGGATTTAATACTGGACTATCGGTTTCAAGCAATAGCAATTTCTCCGGAATCTCCTTTGCCAACTGTTGTTTTTGTGGACTCTTAATCACAGTCACTGGTATTGAAAAGTGATACCCAAGGTCAAATGCAACTCTTGCGTGTTTTATTCCTCCATCAAAGGAATGAAGTAAAACTTTTTCTACTTTCATCTCCTTTAAAATTTCAATACAATATTTTCCAGCAGAGCGAGAATGAACAACAACAGGTAAATCAAGTTCCTTCGCAATCTCAATTTGTTTCTTGAAAATTTCAATTTGTGCTGGTTTTTTTTCATAAGGCCAATCCAACCCAATTTCCCCAACTGCGACAATGTCAGGCTCATCTTCAATCAACTGAAGCATAGAATCAATTTCAGTCAAGTCGGAATATGGTGCCAAACCAACACAGGGATAAACGCTATCATATATCCTCGAAAAATTTAGGCAAGCTACAGCGTCCTTAAAATTAGTTGAAGTATTAACAAAGGCAACAACTCCACTTTTCCTTGCCCTCAAAAGAACTTCATTTATGTCGTCTTTAAACGCCTCATCATGAAGGTGCAAATGTGCATCAATCACATTATGCTATTCAACAAGACTTTAATACTGTTTGGAAGGAGTATCTTGTGGCAGCTGAACTCTTAATATTAGCCTTCTTTGCTGTAGTCGGTGTTTTCCTCTTCAAATTATTAATGGGAAATCCACAAGACCAGATGCCACCTGAAATAATTCAAATGCCCCCAACCCAACAACCATATAATCCATACGGAGGCCAATCACCTTATCCTCCTCAACAAGGTTATTATGCACCTCCAAAAAAACGAGTAATAATTCTTCCTGAATCAGTCATTAGTAAACGTAGAAAAAGGAGACGAAAAATTTGAAAAAATTATTTTTGTTTTTTTTACTCTTGTCTGCCTTTGCATTCAAAATAGATGATGGAATTTGTAATTACACCGGCGGTGAAAGTTGTATGAATAGTCCTGACTGTTCTTTTTGTAATATAACTTTTGAAATGAATGTTTCCTATGTTGGAACAAATGCTTTATTTTTTATAAAAGTAAAAAATAATGAACCTCAAACACTACCCCTAATATTGAACATAAGAAAAGGTCCTGAAAGAAAAATTTTTCAATCCTTTGATTTAGAACCTTTTGAAATTAAAACTATAAATGAAAAATATGAACGCGAACCTGAAGAAATTGAGATTATTATTGAAATTCGTGATAGAGACATAAATACAGTTTGGGGATACGAAAAAATAATTCTTCCAGGACTTGAAGCCGGACAAAACATGGAAATTCTAACTCCTTTACTTTCAGTTCTTGCCTTCTTTTCAATCCTTTTCTTTGGGATAAAATATATTATCAAATCTAAAAATAAACGACCAGATCCAATTTTTGTTCAAACATTTTTGCCACCAACACCTCCGCCAGAAGAAGAAATTATTATAGTTGCAAAGAAGAAAAAGTACTTTTATAAGAAAGACTAAGAGCTTAAATGTCTAAGATGTCTTAAATTAAGGCTAGAGGCAAACCCGATTAATCGCATCTAAAAACAAGTGGTCTCCGAGAGTAAAGGGAGGCATAATGGGCCAGTCTAGAATAAGACAAAAACCACTCTACTAAATCTAACCAATGCGTTAAGGATGTAGGGGCGGCGATAACCATCCCAAATAAACATAATGGGAACCAAGATGGGAAGCGACCGTCTCAGTCGGGGCCCATACTGGCATTAAACTTTTCAGGTTATTGGTTGTAAATAATTGAATAATCAGAAAAGCAAATCTACTTGTGTAGAAAATAATATTGTGGACCCACATAATCAAATGCACCTCATCATTGGTGTTTTACTCTTCATCAATTTATTTTCATTTATGATGCTACCCCCACCACTAACAAAATTAAGTGAATTATTACAAAGTGGCGGAACTGTTGTTTATGAAATTACTAAATCAATTGGTGGAGTTCGTGATGAACAAATGTGTGTCCTAGCGGATATCTGGAATATGCAAGGTCTCACAACAAGTGTAGATAAAATTAATACAAACGAATATGAAAATGTCAGTTGTGCAATTCTAACCGAAAAAAAAATTGCAATAACTCCTGGCGATGAAGAATTTTTAGGTGAAGAACTTTATGGAATTTCTGAAGAAATTTATATTAATGACAAACTCGCATTGAACAAATTATTTTTTGTAAGTTATATTTTACTTGGACTTGTACTATCTTCAATTCTTACAGACGTATTCTTATCAATGGGTTTATTCTCGAATAAAACCAGTTTAGCTATGGGAGGTGGAATAACTGTCAGCCTTTCACTCGTCCTTCTTTTATTCAGAACAGAAACAATGTGGTCACTTCTACTAAATTTAATAAATGTAATTCCTGGAAATGGCCTTCTCGCCAATGGAATCTTCTTCATATTGGCACTTTCAGTTGGTGCCTTCGTTGTTGGTCAAATTTCACTCGGTTATCACGCCGCAAAAAACAGCCAAAGAACATTTGCCGCAATGAGACTCGCAGTCAAAGCCGACAAAGATCGCGGAGAATTAATGCTAAAAGAAGCTGAAAAAAAATCCAAGTAAAGGTTTAAATCCCATTACAACTGAGAAGTTTATATGAAATACAAAGCTATAGTCTTTGCTACTTTTTTAATTGCAGCTTTCTTGGCTCCAGTAATGGCTCAAGGTTTAGATGCAGCCGGAGTACAAAGCAGTTTGAGTCCTCTCACAGCCTTAATTGAAGGAATTATGAGAGTTGGATGGGATTTAACCCAAATGTTTATAGGAAAAGACGATGCAAGTATTGCTTACTTTACTCATCAACTTGGTTTTAGAAAAGATGAAGTGACAATGAATGTTACTGCCATAACATATGAAGAACAAACCCCAAGTGATTATATATGTGCTATTGGAAGTTTTACAACCGTTGAATTGGATGAAACTCCTTCGGATTTAAGCGATGATTTATTTGTTACCTCAATTCAATGTACAGATATTACTTCAAAAAATAAAGTATTTGTTTATGGATCGAATTCAGTTATCCTTTTCTCAGATATTACAGATTCAGATAAAAACAATAAAATTGATTTAATTGATGTTTTTGAATACATGATAAATAATGAATACGGAGAATTAACAGTTACAAATAATGCCAAAGGACAAGTAATGCTTTTTGCACTATTGCTTCCTCTTGGGATGTTGTGGTTTATACTACAAGATTTTTTAATGAGTACTGGTTTGCTCCGTGGAATAACTGTTAAATTAGTTAGTTTAGGTATAGCCTTACTTGCTGCTAGGTCTGGTGCTTACACTGGATTACTCAGTATGATAAGTAGCCTCTTCGGTTCTGGCGGATTCTTCATGAGTATGCTTAGCATATACCTCTTGATAGCCATTATAATGTGGTTCTATGGTGGGGTCTTAAGAAGTAAAGCAATAGCTGAAAAATCTGAAGATGTCGCAGAAGCAGTTGTGGCTGGTTTTACCGCAGACCTCAGAAGAGGTATGATAAGTAAAGACGCCGCAAAAGGCTGGGCAGATGCTGACAAAAAGAAAAAAAGCTAATTCAATTTTCCCCTTTGGGGGCTTTTTTCTTTATTTTTTTGGCTCTTCTGGGTTTCTTATTTTCAACAAAGTTTGAAATTACCCTCAAAATAGAGAAAGCTTTTTTATTGATAACTGAGATAAATCATTGTGGCTGATGTCAACACAACCCTATTCAATGTGAACAGTAGTGTGGAAATGCTCCAAGAAATGGGTTTATTTAATTACATTCTTCCAGTAGGTATTTTTTTCTTAATACTATTCGGAGTCTTGGACCAATACAAAATTATAAGTAAGGATAAGAAAGTGAACGCGCTCGTTTCACTACTCATCTCAATGTTCATTATGCTTTATGCATATACAAATGAAATTGAATGGTTCTTTGCAATGTTTTATACTAAGATGAGTATAGCCTTAATCATCCTGCTTTTTGCTTTAACTTTGGCCGTATTTGTATTCAAGGGACTCAGCCAAAATGGAATGATTCCAAAAGGTAAGGAAAAAATTTGGAATGCAGGCCTAATTATAATGTCAGTAATGATAGTAAATGCAGCATTTGCAAATGCACCAGGAGAAATTGGTGTGTGGGCAGCTGAAACCAGCGGAGTTGCCCTATCAATGGGTATTTTAGCCGCAATTTTATCTGCATTCATAAGTAAGGGAGAAACAACGGAGGAGAAAGAATAATGGCAATGGAAGACATAATCTTATGGTTAAGTGAAAAGGGATTTTATCAATTCTTTGCACCTTTTGCTCTCGTGTTCCTATTAGTTTATGGAACGCTTTTGAAGACAAAACCGTTTGGGGAATATAAAGACAATTCTGCAATCAGTTGGATTTATGCAATTACCTCATTCTTGGCAGGAGCTTTTGTCCTACTCTTTGGACTAAATATTTATATTGAAACTTTCCTTGCTTGGGTACTTGGACGCGCAGGAATAATTATAATTCTTCTTTTTGCGGCCTTAATCATATCAGCATTTGGAAGAAGTGGAATGAGTGGAGAGGAGAAAAATGATTAATAGTAAAAATATTTGGATGGGTGTTGGACTCGTGATTCTCTTAGTTTTGGTCGTAACAACACCGGGATGGGAAAATGTATTGGGCCTCAATGCAAGTTTTGATATGGGTAAATATGCTCCAGCACTTGTATTACTTGGAGTATTAGGTGGACTAGTTGGTTTTGTTGTAATGGGCGGAGATAAAGAAAACAAAGATTAGAGTAAAACTCGGGCATTTTGAATATAAGTTATATCCAATTCCTTATCGACAATGGAAATAATTAATCTCTTTTTTACTGAATGTGAAACACGATTTATTCCGAGTAGTGTCTTTATTTCAAGTTTTTCATCCTGACCCTTCACCCAAACTAAATATTTAGAGTGTTCACGTTTTTCTTTATGTGAAGGTTTCACACCTTTTTCATAAACTCTAAAATCGGCCCCATATTTGGCACCTGATTTTACAACATATCCTTTAATTCGTAAATCTCTATAAACAAAATAACGGTGTAAAAAATTCTTATTATGTTTTGAAAAATATTTTCTGGCTTTTTTTTCATTCATTCCCAAATCAAGAAAGCCTTTTTCAGAAAGAAACATTGCTTCTTCAGAAAACAACCAAAGCTTATTTTCAACTATTTCTCCAAATCCTTTATCACTAATAAACGAAACTTCCGTAAAAGCTCCCTTAGGAACAACTTCAGCCAATAAAGAATTTTTGAGTTTTTTCATCGTAATTCACTTTCCCCTTCTTCATAAGTACTTTAACTCGATTAAAAAGGGTATCTCTCACACACTCATGAATTCCTTGTTCAATTAAAATTGAATTTATATCAACAATATTCATTGGACCTGAATTTTTCAAAATAGCAATTACTGGAGTTTCATGACCTGAAGCTTTAATTGTTGGTATTGGGGGACTAATTCTTGTTGATTGTCCTTCAACTTTAACAGGAACTAGTAAAGGCTTTGTTATTGGTTGGGATGAAGAAAAAG
>JAUUZA010000006.1 GCA_030590165.1 Candidatus Altarchaeota archaeon | reverse complement strand
GTTTATAATAAAGCGACGGGTTCATACAAACCAAAACTTGCTTCAGTTGCAAGAAGACTGGGTGTATCTTTAAAATAAAAAAACAAAATTACATAAAAAATTTATTAATAATAATTTAAGTTTAAAAAACCAAAAAGTGATTTATTGTTTTCCTACCCAATCCCCGAAAAGTTCCCCTTTTTGTTTTAAGATTTGAGCTGCTCGTCTTAGTAATTCTTTAACGGGCATAGCACCATAACTTTCAACCGTCATTTCATAAACACCATTTTCAATTTCTTTGTAGAATGCATGACCTGCCTGCCATTTTGAGTGTTCTTTTCCAGTTCCGACTGTTGCCCAAGCTTCAAGTTCAATTCCCTGACCTTCTACCATTTTTGCGATAGGAATATTTGGAAATGCTGGAATGATTTCAGGATCCATTGGTTGTAAGTCTCCACTAAAAACGGTTCCAGGTCCTTCAATTTTTAGAACAAATGCAACTTTGAAATCAGGTTCATCCCAGTATGTTATGGGATTTGCTTTAATTGGAATTAATCCAAGTCTGAGTCCTAACATCTCATCATAAGTTACAGAATTATTTCTTAACATATTAATATCTTCGATTGCAAGGACTGGTACATCACTAATGATTGTACGCCTCAAAGCATTCACAAAACTTGTGGGTGCTTTAATTTTAAATTTAATCCAATCCCATGGTTTATTTCCTTGCTTAAGTATTTCAATCATAATCTTCTACCTCTTCTTCCTCCGGGTTTTCTTGTGGTGTCGTGTGGAATTGGAGTAACATCCTCAATTTTTCCAATTTTCATTCCAGCTCTTGCCAATGCCCTTATTGCAGGTTGTGCCCCTGCTCCGGGGTTTTTGGAATTATGTCCACCTCTAGCCCTGACATGAATATGAACTGCATTAATTCCTTTTTCTCTTGCTTCTTCTGCTGCTTTTCTTGAAGCTTCCATTGATGCAAAGGGAGTACCTTCCATACGGTCGGCTTTAACTACTCTTCCACCGCTCCAACGAGCAATGCTTTCGGAATTTGTAATATCAGTTATGTGAACAAGAGTATTATTCTTTGTTGAAAGTACGTGAGCTATTCCCCAACGAAGTTTTTCTTTTTTAATTTTTCTTACTTCAGGTTCAGCTGCCGTTTCATTTTTAACTTTTTCAAGATCTGCTTCTGTTCTACTTTTTTCTAAAATAGGTTCTTCAACTTTAACAACTTTTTCTACACTTTTAATTTTTTTTGCAGCTTTAACATTTTTTGTTTCTTTAGCTTTTGTTGTTTTCTTTTCACTTGATGTTTTCTTTTCAGTTTTAGGAGCTTTTACAGTTTCTTTCACTTTTGGAGTTTTCACTGGTTTTTTTATTTTTTCAACTTGCTCTTTCACTTTTTCTTTCTTTTTTGTTTTAGTTTCAGCCATAATAATCACTTTTTCTTTTCTTCTGCTTTAGCTTCAACTTTTTCAGTTTTTACCTCAGCTTCTTTTTTAACATCAGTTTTTACTTCAACTTCTTTTTTAGTTTCAGGTTTCACTTCTTTTTTAGTATCAGTTTTTACTTCAACTTCTTTCTTAGGCTCTGTTACTTTTGCTGGCTCTTCCTTTTTAGTTTCAGGTTTCACTTCTTTTTTAGTATCAGTTTTTACTTCAACTTCTTTCTTAGAATCTGTTACTTTTGCTGGCTCTTCCTTCTTAGCATCTATTTTCACATCTTCCTTTTTAGTTTGAGTTTTTTTTCCTTTCTTTTCATCTTTTTCAATAACTTTTTGTCTTATTGGATGTTTTATGTCTTTAATTGGAGAACCATCTGCAAAACCAATTTTATTTTCATTCTCGAGGGTCACAACAAAACTTGGAATATCTACAATTTTTCCATTGACTGTGATGTGACGGTGAGTTATTAATTGGCGTGCCTGTCCTATGGTTTGAGCCATTTTTTTTCTTAATACTTTAGTTTGGAGGCGTCTTTCAAGAATATCTTGAATTCGCATTCCAAGAACATCATCAATAGTAGTATCACCAGTGAATATTCCCCTTTTTTTTAGATTATTAAAGAGGGCTTCTTTTCCAGAATCATCCACGAACAATTCTCTTGCACGACTTCTGAATCGTTTTAATTTAGTTTTAGCTCTCCAAAGTTCACGTTTATTCTTTAAACCAAACTCTTGAAGTAATGCTTTTTCTTCTTTAATTCTTGCCGCATCCCATCTCTTGAATGGTCTTGTAAATAATTTTTTTAATCTTCTCATGATAATCACTTCTTAATTTTTTTCCTGTGGACTCCCACTGTTTTACCGCGTCGTCCAGTACTTTTAGTTCTTTGACCACGAACTTTAAGGCCGAAAGCGTGTCTCATTCCCCTATAACATTTTATTTTTTTCATGAAATCAGTATCGTGTTTTAGTGAAAGTCTCAAATTTGTGCTTACTAAATGATGAGTTCCTCCTGTTACTGGATCTTTTTTACGATTCATAAGCCATCCAGGAATGTTTTCAATATTTTCAAGGAAATTTTCAAGTTTGCTTAGTTCTAAATCTTCAAATTCACCTATTTTTTTATTTGGATCTAAATTAAGAACTTTAATTGTTGCATTTGCCATTACTGGTCCAATCCCTTTGACTTTTGTAAGAGCTAATTTAACTGGCATTTTACCTTTTAATTCAGTAGCTGCCAAGCGAACGATGTGTCTAAATTCCACTTCTAAATCTCCGATATGCCAATATAAATATTGTGGTCACTTTAAATCTACCTTCTTTTTGGCAGAACAAAGAGATTGTATTTTTCATCTTCTTGAAGTTCTTTTAAAATTCTCCCTTTTACACCACGTTTTGGGTTTGGTACGAGAGGTAATCTTTCTTTTAGGTCATTTAAACTTGTGAACGGTTTTCGGCGTTGTTCAATAATTTCCCACATATGTTTTTTTCCAATTCCCGGAATTAATTCTAATGAGTGTAAACGAGTTGTTATTGGAGATGCTTTATTGAAAAAGTGTGTAAAAATATCATCATTTTCTTCAATTATTTTATCAAGAACATCTTCAAGTTCAGATTTTCCTGCAGAGCTCAAGTCCGAGTAATCAATTCTCGCCCAAGCTGGAATTGTTGCTTTATCATTGAGATCAATTTCATTTCCAATTTCTAGTTCTTCATCTAGTGAAGAAGTTGCCACAATCAAGAAGAAACGGTCCTTAACCAATGCAAAAACAAGTGGGAGTGTTAAGTATCCACCTCTCACTGGTCGTACTCCTCGTCTTCTCAATTGACTGTCTGCATTTTGAGAAAGTACAAATGGTGCTCCAGTTGGTAACATATCAAGAATTATTGCTTTTCCCATGTGATCACCTATATTTAGCTAGTATATCTAAAATAGTTTCTATGTCTCCCTTACTCAGGGTTAAATCTTCTTTTGCCAAAATAACTTTAATCTCGTCCGCTTTTTTTGGCATTAAGTCTACAATCTTTTTTAGATGTCTATTTTTTATTCTGGGAATTCCAGATTCTCTTAGTTCTTCAAGTATTTTTATTGCATCTTCTGAAGAAGTTTTTGCAAATTTTGATGCATATTCAAATGCGTGCTTTTGTTCATAATTTTGATTTTTAACTTTTGCCAAAATTTCCTTTGCCTTGGCAATAGAAACCTCCCTTTTTTCAATTACATTTCCAAACATCATAACACCTTCTTCAAATGAACTGGATGGCTAATAAGAGTTTTCAATTTCTTTCCATCTTTTATACTTACGAGATAAGATCTTCCTCGTTTACATATGATTGAACCTATATTTCCTTGAAATCTATGATAAGGTAGACCAATATGAACTCCCGAATCTGGTTTTACGACAACTTTGTCGCCAACATTGAAAGTTTTCATCATATTATTTACTTTAGGCATTCCCCTAACTTTTTTTTGGAATTTATACCTAGTTCCCGACCTTGGACCCTTGTTTTTGTATGCCATCTTCTTTCACCTCGTACTCTTGAATTTCTACACCTGCTTTTATAATAATTGTTGTAAATGTGGCGGGAGGTTTAAGCCCCTTAGTTTCAGCTCCAGTGATACTTCCTGGATTTATTACAAGTAGCCCATTTTTTTCAAAATGTTCTTGTTTGTGAGTGTGACCACAAATTAAAATATTGTGGCCAGAGGCATAACGAGTGAGTTCTTCATAATTTCCTCTGCCGAATTGATGACCGTGTATTAAAAGTATTTTTTGTCCAAAATCAAGGCTTAACATTTTAGGTAAATCCATATGGTCCATATTACCGCGAACTGCGTGAAGGGGAGCCAGTTTTTCAAGAAACATCAAAACTCCTGGTTCGCAGGCGTCTCCAGTGAAAAGAATGGCGTGAGGTGAGAAATCATCAATAAAATTAAGGACGTGTTGAGAAATAGTTTTGGCCCTATTTGGGATGTGTGTGTCCCCCATTATGAGCAGTCGCATATTAGCTTAGTATTTATGTTTATTAAACCATTTTGAAGAAAAAATAAGGAATTATTTAATTTCCCGGTTTTTCATTTTTTGTGATGATAACATCCAATTCTGACTTCGGTGTGATGAATGATGGGCAATCTGAATTTTGTTTTTTTATTTTTAGCAAAAGGTAAGTTTTTAAGAAATGAATAATTATTGAGTTTGTAGCGATTGTCGTTCAGTCTGGTTAGGATTCCAGCTTCCCAAGCTGGTAACGCGGGTTCAAATCCCGCCAGTCGCAGAAGCTTTTTCTCCTTCGCCTTTCTCCCGCTCCTACTCTACGCGGGATTCGGGCTCAGTCGAAAAACCTTCACCAAATAAGGTTTTGACATTTTAACTTTATTTTAATTGTTAATTGAAAACATTTTTAATCTAAGAATGGTAACAGTTATTATGTCTGAAAAGAGTACCAAAGTAAAAGAAAAGTCAAAGAACCATTCAGAAAGAGACGGGGGTGATGATTTTTATCAAGAATTTTTTAAAATAGTTAAAGAACTTTATGCTCCATTTTCAACTGAAATTAATGAAGCAGATTTAGATTTTAATGAGGTTGTTCAATATATAGCGAGGTTAAGTTGTTATCTTTCTTTTAACAAACAAGAAGAATTTTTAAATGATGTTTATGAAAACTTCAGAAAATCTGAACCTAAGAGTGTGATTGCGAATCTTGGGGAGTTTGTTGAGTCTTACAAAATTAGTTTATTCGAATCAGAGAAACCACATAAAAAAATATATTATAATGATTTCCCAGTGTTTTCAAATAGTGAATTTGATATAAAAAGGTTTTCTGAACTAAGTCCAGAGTATGGGATGGCTAAAGGGCCCAATATCCTGCCTAAAAAAACGAAAGATCAAACCGAAGCTTCTGAAGGATTAAATTTTAATTATGAGAAATTTTTTTTAATTAGAAAACATGACATAAAAAGAATTTGCGAATTAAATTCAAAGGCTGGACTAATTAGAGGTCCTGATGCCATAAGAAAAGAAACCGAAAGACAAATGTATGTTTAAAAATGTGAGAATTATTATAAACTAAAAAGTAACAAAGATATTTGTGAAAAAGGCATCTGAACTTGAGTTTTTTGAAATGATTTTTAGTGAGGGAAATAACAACTTCAAGACACAATTTGAGGATTTTTCTGAAAAGTTTATTGTTTATTGTGTTAACAAAAATGAATTTCCTCCGACTGAAATAGAGGAACAATATGAAAATTATATTGATTCAAAAAAAACAAAAGAAGAATTTTTTGGAGATTTAGAAAATCAAATTGATACTTATTTGGAGCAAGCCTCTAAATGGCCAGGAGTCATAGACCCGAAATCACATTTGTTTGGTGATAAATCAAAGTATTCTAGATATATGACTCAATTTGAGTTTTATGGTTTGGGCGCCAAAGGTGAGAGTAATATTCGAGATTTGTCAGTGAGTTTGGATGCTATTGGGCTTTCAATTTTTAATTTTGTTGATGTTTTTGATGATGTGTGGAATCTGGAACTTAAAACTTTGGATTCTTCTTGTTATAAATCAAGTTTTAAAGAATTTTTAGGATACATGGCTCCCGTTTTGAAGACATTTAAAGAAAACACAAAAGTATTGCAGTCAAAAGATGTAAAGGTCTTATTTGAAACAGCCCTTAAAAATGCATATAGGGGGCATTATGAACATAATCCTTATCCAAAACTTGGAAAAAAAGAGTTTTCCGAAAACTATATTGATTTGGTATTGGAGCCGGCATTTAAATTAGGTCCAAAATATCTTTCAGATATTATTAATATGGAATTTTGTAAGTTTGGTCACGACCTTCAAGTTGGGGCATATTTTGCTATGGTTAAAAAAGAGTTAAGAAAACAAAGAAAATTAAAGGATAAAACTGGATTGTTTGAATTTATGAAAAAATCAAAAAACGAAGTTTGCATAGGTGTCATGAAGGAATGTGCGGATGTTTTTGAAAATTATCTTTTTGGTAAGTGAATTGTTTGAACGGAAGTTATTGCAAATAAATAAATGTAACTTTCATTCCAATATACTATGTCTGTTTTATTTGACATGGGTGCTTTTTTTGAGTATTATTCTTATTGTAAGGCTGAAAACTCCGTTAAAATTGATTTTAATAAGGCAATGAAGGGGTTTAATGTCCAAAAAGAAGTCGATAAGATTGGGGAAGAAAACAAAACAGATGAAATAATTTATGTTGTTCCGAGTATAACTGGTAATAAAGGAATATTGGAAATTAAGGGCAAGAAATTTTGGCAAGCTTAATTACTTCTTCAGGACTTAGTTCGCGAACTTTTTTCTCGATTCCAAGTGGGGAGTATCCTCCAAATTTTAATGCATTATCAACTTTTTTATTAGGATAAGGGAAGATTTTTCGAATAAATTCTTCACAAGTTTTCCAAGCTGAAAAATCATTAGGTTCAATTTGGATTATTGATAATGCAACTTTTGGTTGTGGACTAAAAACAGTAGAGGGAAAACTTTTCAATAATTTCATTTTGAATTTAATTTGTGAACTCACACTTAATCTTCCATAATTTTTTGAACCTGGTGTAGCAACCATTTTTTCAGCAAATTCTTTTTGTAGTCCAAGAATTGCTGGAATGGCAGGCATAGTGAATATGAATTGTGATGAAATGTAGAAGGGAAGATTTGAAATAATTTTATCAACTTTTGGAAAATTCATTTGAAGTATGTCTCCATATAATACTTCAACATTTTTAGGTAATTTGTCAAGAAAGGGTTTTAGTCTTTTATCTTTTTCAACTACTATGACTTTTTTGGCTTTTTTTGCAATTAAATGTGTAATTATACCTTTTCCTGGTCCGACTTCAAGAACAATTTCGTTTTCCTTTATTTGAGCCGAATCAACAATAAATTTAGCAACACGCACATCTTTTAGGAAGTGTTGACCAAGCTTTTGTCCCATTTAATTGATTTAATTGGAAATTTATATAGTTTGGAATGCGGTTTCTTGAATTGGATAGAGTAAGAGAAGACCAAAAAGGAGGATTAAAGAATTGATAATGAAAACTCGATTGAGTCCTACTGTGTCGCCAATTCTTCCCATGATTGGGAGGACAAAAGCAATAACAATTCTTCGGGTCATATCAACAAGAGAATTTATTGTTGCGCGATTATAACTTTTTAATTTTCTATTGATATAATCAGAAAGGAGTGGATATCGTACTCCGTCAATAGCCCAAAGAGAAAGAATACCAAGAAGGGAAAAGAGTGAATGAATATACCCTAATATTGAAATTGAGATAAATGAAATAACTGCTACTGCAAATAGGAGTTGTTTTGGTTTGAATTTGCGATTTAATTTATGACTTATAATTGAGCCAACCCCAGAAAAGATATAACTTATAGATAAGATAATTCCAAAAAATCGTATATCAACCCCTAAAGATAATAAAAAAGGTTGAAAGAAACTATAAGTTATTACTGAAGCAACTGAAACAAAAAGAGTGAATAAGAGTAAAAACAATAAATTTTTGTGAGATGCGATATAACTTAAAGCGTCAATAAGTGAAACTTTCTCTTCTTTTTTGGGTTTAAGTCTTATTGGTTCTGTATAACTTATTGAAACTATGAGGGGTAAAATAAGAATAAGTGGACTCAAGATTAAGGGAAGTCGTATACTAATCTTTGCTAAAAATCCTCCAATAATTGCACTAATTGAGAGTCCTGCTAAAGCAAAAGCAGTTCCTTTTCCTTTAATTTCTGTGTATTTATGTTCCCAATTGAGATTATGAAGGGTTTGATATAAGAAGGCATTAAGTGCAGAGATTACAAAGGCATATCCAATTCCCCAGAAAATCTCAGAAATTAAAATATGGCTAAATCTTGATGAGAGAGCGTATCCAAGAGAACCAAAGATAATTCCAATATCTCCAATAACTAAATTGTGTTTGTATGAAAATTTATCTCCAATTAAACCTGCAGGAATTTCCAGTATTGCAGTTACAATTGAAAAGAAAGAAGCAGTAAGCATAAGTTGTGTGAGAGTTAAACCAAGTTCATTTTGAAAGTAAACAAAAGTTATTGGTCCTGTTATAAAGAAACTTCCCACAAAACAATAAAGAAAATATTTAAGAATATTCACTTCTAATTTGTTGAGTTCCCTCATAGCTTCAACTCATTTTTTTTTCAGTGAACGATTCACTCTTTTTTTGAAAAGTTTAGCACTATATTCAATTTTTGCTTCTGTTTCTTCAATTTTAGAATCAATCCAATGAATTGAATTGAGATAATGTAAAACCAACATAACACCCCAACCTATTAAGGGATAAAAGAACCAAAGCACGCTTGGCGTATAAATTATGTTTAGTATAATAAATAAAAGATTAGACGCCCCATAGAATACTAAATGTGTAATAAATTTCCTTTTTTCTTCCCCCTTTATGACCTCTTCAAGAGATTGTTTGAATCCACTCCAAGAAATAATGTCTGCCATCAATAATCTTGAGTTATTCAGTTATTTATGGATTCTCAGTGAGAAAGAGATTTAAAATCCAATTAAATTGTTCTGAATTTTCTAAGTTAGACAAATGAATGGCATCATTAATTACAACTCTACGCGAACCTCTTATTCCATTGTGGATTTTTTTTGAACCAACTTTTACAATTGGGTTTTCTTTTTCACCGACTAAAATAAGCGTTGGAACATTAATTTTAGATAAATCAACTTTATCAAAATTATATGCAGCTAATAAAGATTTTTTTAATTCAACTTCAGTTATTTTTTTAAACCACTTTTCAAGACTTGTTCTAATTTCTTTCTTTGTTGTGGCCATTATCATAATCCCAAACTCTGTGAAAAGCCGCTTTGGGAGCTTTTGAGTAATATTTTCAGCTAGTTCTGAAGGTAAGTAGTGAAGTAAAACAGTTAGTTTTCCAGTTCTAAAAGTGTCTGATAAAATAAGTGAATGAACCTTATATTTTGATGCATATTTTTGAGCAATCATTCCTCCGAGAGAAAGCCCACAAATTCTTGGGTTGCGAATTCGTAAGCCCATAATAAGTTCGCGTAAATCTTTTACAAAGGTATTAATGGTATATTTGTCACCGTGTCCCTTTGTTTTTCCGTGACCACGTAAATCGTATGTAATTACAGTAAACTTTTTTGAAAAGGCTTTTACTTGTGGTTCCCACGCTTCAGTACAGTTGGCTAGGCCATGAATGAAAATAAGAGGAGGGCCATCTCCTGTCATTTCATAATAAGTTTTTACTTCATTTGTTCTGATAAAGGACATTTATTCACCTATACTTTTGCAAAAATAACTACATAATTTACTCCATATTTTTTTGAACATTTTGGACAAGTTGTGCGCCAGAAATAAAGTTTTTCAAGGGATTGTCCCTGAGTTTTAACATAGGTTTTCATTTCTTTAATCCATTTTCCCATATTTTTGAAAGAACCTTCAAAAACACGCGTTAAAAAAACTCCTGAAAGTTTAGTCATTTCCATTTTAGATACTTTGTCTGTGACTG
The DNA here is from genome assembly GCA_030590165.1 of Candidatus Altarchaeota archaeon. Taxonomy (GTDB): domain Archaea; phylum SpSt-1190; class SpSt-1190; order SpSt-1190; family SpSt-1190; genus JAUUZA01. The sequence continues at coordinate 16,277 of JAUUZA010000006.1, read as the reverse complement.
AAATGAAAATATCCGTTCCCCAAAACGAAGTTTCATCAGACAATACGAGCATTTCGGGGTCTTTTGCTAGTGAAATTTCAATTTTTTTCATTGAATTTTTCATTATACCGCCAAAGTTTAAGGGAATATGAAAAAAACTTGTGACATGAGACTTCACAAATAATTTATCTTTCCAAACTATACGTCTAAAATCCCATTCTTTTGGGTTAAATTTTGGACAACATTCTTCCATGAAATAAAGATTATTAAGTTATTTTTAAGCTAATAAGGAAATATTTTAAACTAAGGTGAGTAGTTAGAGAGTGAAAACCAAAGAACTTAGAGCTTTATCCGGAGATAAACTTAAAACTGAGTTGAAAAACTCCAGACTTGAACTTATGAAATTTAAGGGAAAACGGGCTTTAGGGACCGTTGAGAAACCAACATTAGTGAGGACTGCACGTAAGAATGTTGCACGGATTTTAACCATTCTCAACGAAAAAAAGGTGAAAAAGAGTGGCAGATGATTTTCTAAAATCTACTGGGTTACCTGAAGAATTGTGGGAAACTATTGCGAAGGAAGCTCAGATTATTGTTGTTCGAACAGAAAAACGTAGATGGGGGAAGTTCGTTACAATTGTCGAAGGTTTTGATAAGAGTGTTGATGGTAAAAAAGTTGCAAAAGACTTGAAGCAAAAATTAGCTTGTGGTGGAACTTTTAAGAAGGGGCGAGTTGAGCTTCAAGGAAATCACTTGAAGAACACTAAAAAAGTATTGATTGGATTGGGCTTTCCTAAGGGGAGCATTGAGGTAAAATGAAAGAGATTCTATCTGATGAATTGATTGGGCTTGAGGTTGAAGTTGTTGAATGTTCTGATTCTACTAAAATTGGAATCCAGGGTAAAGTTATTGATGAAACTTTGAAAACTTTAGTCCTTGAGACTGAGCGAGGAAATAAAACAATTGCAAAGAAAGACTGTATATTTTGTTTTGATTATAAAAAACAAGCAATTTATGTTGAGGGTAAAATGCTCCAGTCTCGACCTGAGAATCGCATAAAAAAAGCCAGACATCTTTCAAGAAAATGGAGACTTCCAAAATTTTTCTTCAAGAAAAAATAATTAATATGTTTTACCTTTGAGCCTTTCATATTCTTCAAATAGTTTTAGACATTCATCTCGTTTAAAGTCTCCGACTATTTCTGTTTTTAATCTTCCTATGAGTCTAAGTCTTTCATTTGAAACGCGTAGTTCGTTGAATCCATATTTAGCTGCGTCCTCAACTCTTGTTCCAAATACAATTTTAGGAATCTTTGCCCAGTGAATTGCAGAAAAACACATTGGACAAGGCTCTGTTGTTGAGTAAATAATACAGTTACTCAAGTCAATTCCCTTTATTGCTGTTGCTTTCCTTATTGCATTTATTTCTGCGTGAGCGGTTGGGTCTTTGTCTAACAACACCGTATTGTGTGCAACGGCTAAAATTTTATTTTTACAAATTATTGCCGCACCAAATGGACCTCCCTCTTGATTTCTTATTCCTTCAATAGCAGAGTCAAAAGCGAGTCGCATGAATTTTTCCACAACCAAGAGGTGTTTGTTGGCTAATATACAATTCGGTTTTGAATTTAATTGATTTTACGTGAATTTTTTGATTTTTAGATGCTTTTAGTTACCTGTAGTAACCTTTTGCGAAATATTTATAATAAGCCATTTTGGACTAAAGAAGTATGGAATGCTCTGATAAAAATTGTCCAAAACATGGTGGTCTTAGCGTAAGAGGTCAAGTTGTTATGGGTAAGGTGATTAAGTTTAGAGCGGATAAGACTGCAGTTGTAGAATGGCCTAGATTAATTAAAGTTCCAAAATATGATAGGGTTTACAAAGCAAGCAGCAAAGTTCTCGCTCATGTGCCAGCCTGTCTTCGAGTTCACGAAGGGGATATGGTTAAAATTCAGGAGACAAGAAAACTCTCCAGAAATAAATCATTCGTAGTCATAGAGGTGTTAAAGAATGGTAAGTAGGCTTAAGACTACTCAGAAACACCCTCCTGTGATGCGGACCATTAGGGGATTGCCTAATGGTGCTGTTATTTTAGCAGTTGGAAATTCAGGTGCAAAAAAACTTCAATTAATTTCAGTTATAGGTTACAAATCTTCAAGAAGAAGATATGATGCTGCTGCAATTGGTGATATGATAGTTGCCAGTGTAGTGAAAGGAAATCCCGAAATGAGAAAAAAAGTTGTGAGAGCAATCATAGTTCAAATGAAACAAAAAATAAGAAGAGCTGATGGGACTTATCTTCACTTTGAAGGTAACGGTGCAGTTGTTGTTGATGAGGATGGAAATCCAAAGGGAACAGAAATCAAAGGTCCAGTTGCAAGAGAGGCAATTGATAGATGGCCAGGTTTAGGAAAAGTAGCGAGTATGGTGGTATAATGGTAATAAAAGTTCATTTAACGGAAGAATTGAGAAAGGTTCATAAAAAAAGAGCCTTTTCAGTAAAGAAAGGAGATAAGGTAAAAATTCTTAGAGGGTCATTTAGAGGAACTACTGGAAAAGTTCTCTTAGTGAATCACAAAAAAAATATTCTTGAAATTGATGGTGTTGAACGAAGTAAGGCAGACGGAAGTAAGGTCAAGGCACCAATTAATGCTAGTAATACTGAGCTCATTGAAATTGATGCTTCAGATAAATGGAGAAAAAAAATATTAAAGAGGTAAGAAAAATGATTAGACATACTAAACGAGTTACGAGCCCAATTTTTTGGAAGGCTGGAAGAAAAAATCATGTTTGGATTACATCAGTGAATCCCGGTTCACATAGTAAAAATCAAGCAATTCCTCTCCAAGTTTTATTGAGAGATGTTTTGAATTTGGTTGATACTGGACGCGAAGCAAGGGCAGTAATTAAACAAGGAAAGATTTTAGTTGATGGTGTAGTAAGGCGCGATTATAAATTTGGAGTTGGATTTATGGATGTTATTTCAGTTCCAGCTATTAAGAAAAATTTCAGGGTTGTTCCTTATCATAATGGGCTTAAATTAATAGAAATTGAGGCAAAGGAAGCAAATACAAAGATTTTGAAAATTATTTCAAAACAAGTTATATCAAAAGGAAAAATTCAGATAACTACACATGATGGTTCAAACTTTTTGGAAGTTAAAGCCAAGGTAAAGGATTCACTTATTCTTAAAAGTGGAAAAGTGAATAAAGTTCTGGAAATGGTTAAAGGTGCTTTATGTTTAGTATTTAGAGGTAGACAAGCAGGACGCATGGGAAAGCTTCTCAAACTTGGTGATGTAGTTCAGCTTGAAGGTAATAAAGAAATTTTTGAAGTTCCTATTGATTATATTATGGTAATTGGTGAAAAAACTCCGGTGGTGAAATTATATGAAACAACCAATGATTGAAAAAGTAACTGTAAATATTGGGGTTGGTGAAGGTGGAGATCGCCTCGAGAAAGCAGTGAAGTTGTTAATGAAACTTACTGGTGGAAAACCAATTAGAACTAAAACAATGAAGCGTATTCCGGCCTTTGGTATTCGACCAAAAATGTTTGTAGGAACAATGGTAACACTAAGAGGAAAGAGTGCAGAAACTTTTTTGAAACAAGGATTGGCTTCATTATCAAATAAAATTAAAACCAGTTCATTTGACAAATATGGAAATTTTTCTTTTGGTATAAAAGAATACATAGATATTCCGAATGTGCGATATGACCCTGGAATTGGGGTTTTTGGTATGGATGTTTGTGTGACTGTTGGGAGAAAGGGATTCCGTGTTAAGAGACGAAGAGTTAAGGCAAGTTCAATTGGTTCAGCTCATTTGTTGAAACGAGAAGATTCAATGAATTTCATTAAGGAAAAGTTTGGTGTAGAGGTAATAGTATGAAAAAATCAGTAGCAGGAAAATCAAGGCTTGTGGAATTAAGAAAAATATATGGTCCTAAACATGTGAAAAAAACAACCCCCATTCAAAGAGTGAAAAGAAAGTTTGGTGTGGGTGCAAGACGTTGTTCACTTTGTGGAAGTTATGGGAGTCACATCAGAACTTACGGATTAAATTTGTGTAGACAATGTTTTAGGGAGAAAGCCGTTAAACTCGGTTTTAAAAAATATGGGTGAATGAAATGTTAAATGATGTACTTGCAAATATGTTGAGCTCAATAAAAAATTCAGAGAAAGCTGGAAAGAATGAAGTAATATTTGGTCCGGTGAGTAAGCTTGGGACAACTATTATGAGAATAATGAAAGATAATGGTTACCTTCGGGATTTTGAGGCTATTGAGAATGGAAAGGGAGGAATTTATAGAATTCTTCTTTCAAAGAAAATTAATGATTGTAATGTAATTAAACCACGTTTTCCTGTGACAAAGGATGATTTTGTTAGGTGGGAAAGACGTTTTCTTCCTGCAGAAGGATTTGGTATACTCATAGTTAGTACTCCAAAAGGCATGTTAATTCATAGTGAAGCAAAAAAGAAAAAATTAGGAGGTAGGCTTATTGCTTACGTTTATTGAGGGATTGAAATGAAAAAAGAAATAAAGATTCCTGAAGGGGTTTCCATTAAAGTGGAAAGAAAAGCTGTTGAAGTTACAGGTTCACTCGGAACTCTGAAACGTAATTTTGCATTTATGCCACTTGTACAATTTACATCAACTGGAAAAGTGTTTACAATTACAACTCCTCGTGAAAGAAAAGAAGATAAAATGTTTTTGAATACTGCTTTGTCTCATGTTACTAATTTAATTGAAGGTGTGACAAAGGGATATCGTTACAAATTGGAAATTGTTCATGTTCATTTCCCTATGCGTCTCAATGTTAAAGGGGATGACCTGACGCTTGAAAATTTTCTTGGTTCAAAGGTTCAAAGAAAAACTTGGAAATATCCAGATGTTACAGTCAAAGTGAAGGGAAAAGAAGTTATTGTTGAAGGGCTCAACAAAGAAGAAGTTGGTCAAACTTCAGCTAATTTAGAACAACTCACTAAAATAAAAGGAAAAGACCGTAGGGTTTTCCGTGATGGTATTTATCGTGTTGAAAGAGGTAATATGAATGAGTAAAAATTTCAAGAGACAAGAAAGTTGGAAGTATAAGCGTCTTGATGATAGATGGAGAAAGGCACGCGGTGCTAAGAATCCGTATACAAGACCAAGTGCAGGAAAACCAGCCATACCACGTGATGGATATGGAAAACCTCCCGCAATTAGAGGTCTTCACCCTTCAGGATTAAGAGAAGTTAGAGTTTTTACTCCAAGTGAACTTGAAGGTCTGGATAATAAAAAAATAATAGTGCGCATTGGAGGCTCTGTCGGTGGGCGAAAAAAATTACTTATATGGACAAAAGCAAAAGAGCTAAAATTAAGGGTGATTCAAAATGAACCTAAACGTTCAAAAAAGGATAGCAAGTGAAATACTCAAATGTGGAAGAGGGCGTGTTTGGTTTGACCCTGAGAGAGAAGCAGAAATTTCAAGAGCAATAACTCGTGAAGATTTAAGACGCCTAATCAAAAAAGGTTTTGTAAAAAAGAAACAAGTGAAAGGCGTTAGTAGAGGACGCGCGCGTGAAGTTGCAATAAAGAAAAAGAAAGGAAGGCGTCGTGGACCTGGAAGTAGGAAGGGTACGAAACACGCTATATTATCAAAGAAGAAGAGATGGTCAATTAAGATTAGAGCTCAAAGAAGATTCCTTAAAACTTTAAGAGAAACTGAAGAAGTGACTCGTTCACTTTATCGTCAGCTTTATCTTAAGGCAAAAGGGGGAGTATTCAGAAGTAAAGCTCATATCAAAAACTTCATAGAACAACTTAAGGAGAGAAGCAAATGAAAAGAACTAATTTTAGGCGAAGGGCTGAGGGTGTTACTGATTATAGAAAGAGGTTGAATCTCTTAAAATCGGGTAAGACTCGTTTAGTTGTTAGAAATACAATAAATAATATTACGGCTCAACTTGTGGATTATGTGCCAAGTGGAGATAAAGTTTTGACAACGGTGGATGTGGTTTTCCTTCGTAAACAAGGTTGGAAATGTTCGGCTAATGTGCCTGCAGCATATTTAATTGGTTATGAATTAGGTAAACGCGCAAAGAAACTGAAAATTGAAATGGCAATTTTAGATATGGGTAGACTTACTCATTCATCTAAAACTTTTGCAGTAGTGAAGGGTGCACTTGATGCAGGATTTGAGATTCCTCATTCTGTTGATGTCTTTCCTTCTCAAAGTCGTATTGAAGGAAAACATATTGATTCATATATGAAAAATGCTAAGGGACATCAATTTTCAAAATATAAAAGTGAAAAAATTTCTGTTGAAAAAAATTTCAAAGAAGTTCTCGCTAAATTAAAAGGTGAAAAAGATGATTAAGAAGGAAGTATGGACTCCTAAAACTCGTTTAGGTAGAATGGTTAAGGATGGCGAAATTAAGAATATTGATGAAATCATAAGTAAGGGACTCAAAATTATTGAGCCTGAAATTGTTGATTTTCTTCTTCCTGATTTGAAGAGTGAATTGATGAATATTGGTCAAGCTAAAGGAAAATTTGGTGGAGGTCAAAGAAGACCCTTCAAGAGAACGCAGAAGAAAGTTAGGGAAGGTTCAAGAAACACCTATACTTACCTTATTGTAATTGGAGATGGAAAGGGTTACATTGGAATTGGAAAGGGAAGTAATCGTGAAAGTTTTATGGCAAGACAAACTGCATTAATTAATGCTAAGCGAAATATTATGAAGATTTCAAGAGGATGTGGAGATTGGGAATGTGGTTGTAAAACTACGCACAGTCTGCCTTTTACTGTTGAAGGAAAATCCGGTTCAGTTAGAATAGTGTTAAAACCAGCACCAAGAGGTACGGGGCTTGTAATTAGTGATGAAGGAAAGAGGATTCTTAAGCTTGCAGGGATTTCTGATGCTTGGGCTCAGACCTATGGGGAAAGTAGAACAAGAATGAATTATGCTTATGCGGTTCTTGATGCTCTTAAGAATATAAGGAAAACTAAGGTTCAGGAAAAATACATTAAACATGGAGGCGTCGCATAATGTTAGGGGTTATAAGAATTCGTGGAACAATTCATGTAAGACATGATAAAAAGTTAACACTTAATATTTTGAAGTTGACAAATAAATTCACTTTGGCTGTTATGAAGGACCAACCAAGTGTGCGAGGACAACTTCAACTCATAAAAGATTTCATTATATGGGGAGAAATCTCTAAAGAGACTTTAGAAGTATTAAAGAAACTCAAATGTGATGAGGGAAGTGTAAATTCATATAGATTACATCCACCGAGGGGAGGATTCAAAAAATCTACAAAACGACCTTTCCCTCAAGGTGAACTTGGTTATCGCGGAGAAGATATTAATAAATTTATAATGAGGATGCTCCCTGAGGGCGTCTGATTTATTATTTTTTTATTTTTTGGTCTTTTATTCTTTTAATTTTTGAATTATATATTTGAAAAATCTTTTAAACTCATATCCATTCCCTAAGTTATGGCCAAACGAGGCATAGGAACTAATACTCATGGGCACGGAACCCACCGACGTGGAAAAGGAAGAAAGGGTGGAAAGGGTTACGCTGGCGTTTACAAGCAAAACTGGATTAGGACTATTAAGGGTGGAAAACTCCTTGATGGAAAGGGAAGTCCCGGAAAAATAGGTCATTTTGGTAAATTTGGGTTTAGTAGAGGAAGACTTTCACAAGTTCCGACTACAGTAAATCTTTCTTGGGTTGATTTGCACTTTGATAAGGTAGCAAATCTTACTGAATTGGGAATTGAGAAATTACTTGGTTCAGGTAAGCTTACTCAACCTCTTACAATTAAAGTGTCTTCTTGGAGTGCTAAGGCAGAAGAAAAAGTGAAGGCGGCCAAGGGAAAACTCGAGAATTAAGATTGTTATTCCAGAATAGTAAGATTTTTAAATCTCTAAATTATTGGATCGGATGTCTAGTGATAATGTTGAAGTGTTTGGTAAATATAATGAAGAAGTTAAAAAAATAGGCGTAATTCATAAACAATTGAATGATGGTGAATTGATAAATGCACAGGCAGGAATGCTTGAACTTCAATATATGTTAAAAGAAAAGATTAAAAGATTAGGAGTTCGCGATGATCCTGCTTATTACATTTTAGATGTAGCTTATCAAATGATTTCTGCAAAATTTGCTGAAAGTATGGCTGAAACTGAAACTAAATTTCAAACATATTTAAGTGAAATTAAGACTAAGGCAAATGAAATAAAAGAAAGTGGAGTTATTGAAAGTTTAAAACAAAACATTAGTGGTGATTTGAAAGATTATTTTAAACAGGTTGATAATTTATTTAATAGTCATTATCACATGAATTTAACCAAATGAGAGTTTAGAAGGCTTATCTTTTTAAACTTCTTTTTTTAATTTAAATTGTGGGATGGGAAAATTTTAGTAGTTTAATTCCAGAAATCCGTAATCCAATTAGACGCTTAAGTTTTAATGAAAGATTGAAGTGGACTGGAATTGGATTGTTCTTATATTTTTTATTATCAAATATCCCACTATACGGGCTGAGTTTAGCAGCTGTTGACCAGTTCCAGAGTATTAGGGCTATTATGGCTGGAAGTTTTGGTTCGGTTATTACTTTAGGTATAGGACCAATCGTTACTGCAAGTATTATCTTACAACTTTTATCAGGTGCGGAAATTATTCCAATTGACAGAAGTACGCCAGAAGGAAAAAAGAAATACGACTCCTTAGAAAAACTTATGGTCGTATTTATTGCTCTGCTTGAAGCGGCAATTTATGTATTCATGGGTGGGTTACCCGCTGCAACACCTGCACTTTCTAACAAATTATTTATTATGCTCCAACTTTTTGCAGGAACATTTTTCTTAATTTTACTTGACCAAATTTGTTCACGTTGGGGATTCATAAGCGGAATCAGTTTGTTTATTGCTGCTGGTGTGAGTGAGGGGATTGTTACTGGAATATTTAATCCAATGGCAAATCCTCAGAATCCCGGAGTTCCAGCTGGACGTCTTTTTGCTGCGATTTCATACTTAATGGGAGGAGACCCAAGTGCGGCAATGACAATAATTTTACCTGTAATTTTCACAGTTGTAATATTCTTGATGACTGTATATGCTAGTGGGATAAAAATTGAAATTCCTTTAGCCTTTGCTAGAGTTAGAGGTGCTGTAACTCGTTGGCCTCTTAGTTTATTTTATACTTCAAATATTCCAGTTATATTTACTGCTGCCTTGATTGCAAATATTGGCATGCTTACTAAATTTTTATCTGGGCGGGGTTTGAGTTTCTTTGGAGTATTTGACTCCGCTGGAAATGCGATTGGTGGGTTAGCACTATTTCTTTCACCTCCACGCGATTTAATTTATTATTTAATTTTCAATCCAATACAATTTTTCCAAGGGGTGTTCTCTGGAGGAGCATATTTGATAATGATTGCACGAGCCTTGGTTTATATGCTTGCTATGATTGGTGGTTCAGTAATGTTTGCGAGATTTTGGGTAGTGACATCTAATATGACTTCAAGGGATGTTGCTAAACAAATTCAAGGTGGTGGATTTGGTATACCTGGTTTTAGGCGTGACCCAAGAATTTTAACAAAGGTGTTGGATAGGTATATTCCTTTCTTAACAGACTTGGGTGCAGTAGCAGTTGGAATTTTAGCAGCTACTGCTGATTTTACAAATGCCTTGTCGCGTGGTACTGGAATCTTACTTTCAGTAATGATAATCTATAAATTATATGAGACTGTCGTTCAGCAGTATGCAATGGATATGAATCCTGCTATTCGAAAGTTCTTGAAGGGTGGAAACTAATGAATATGTTTATTGAATTTGCGTTGGTTACAATTGGATATATGTTCATCATAAATTTTGTGATGAAAAAAGTAGGTGGAGCTGAACTTAAGGTTCTTGAAGCCGATATAAAGAAGCTTATGGCAAAGGCGAGGAAGGGCGATGAGGGTGCCATGGGTAAGATGAAAGGTCTTAATTCAAAGAGAATGAAATTGGCCATGAAGGCTCAGTTATTCTTGATGCCGATAGTTCTTCCTGCACTTTATTTCATAAAAAAGAGATATTTTGGAGTAATTGAATGGACTATGTTTGGAAAAACATTTGGCTGGTTATGGACTTTCTTCCTTTTAGGGATACCAGCGAGCATGATTGCTGATAGAGTAGTAAAGAAAATCTTGAAATATAGTTAGACTTTAAAACACATGAATTGAGGTTAAGGTATGCGTCCGTCTCTTAGATTTGCTAAAATAAAAAGGGTTAATACACCTGGAGGAAGGGTTAATTGGCATAGGGTTGCTAAGACAAGTAAGGATACTTGTGGGGTTTGTGGAACCGACCTTCTTGGAAAGAGGAGAGATAGAGCGCATGGAAATTTATGTTCAGTTTGCTCTAGAGAAATATTAAAACTAAAGGTGAAATCATATGTTCAATAAAGGAAGAATGGCTGTGAAAATTGCTGGTCGTGACCACGGAGTTTGTGTTGTTCTCAATGAGAAAAAAGGAAGGGTTCAGATTTTTGGCCCAAATGTTAGGAAGCGATTTGTGAGCACAAGACATCTTGAACCTTTGAAAGAAGTTTTAGATGTGAAGAAACTTGATGAAGCAAAACTCATGGAGAAATTGAAAAAAGTTCAGAATGAATATGATGCATCTGAACCAGATTTCTTGACATTAAGGTCATTGAAAGCAAAGCTCCTGAAATAATTTTTTAGTTCCCTCAGCGAGAAATTTTTAGTTTAATAATCTTATTATGCTTTTGCTGCTGCTTTTTGTTTGGCTGCTGCTTGTGAATATTGTTTATTGGCATTTTGTGCGTTAACAATTTGCATATATATTTCATTGATAAATTTACGTTGTTCAGCTTCTGGAGATTGTTTTATTGAGTTATAAAATTGTTCTGGCGATCCTATTTGTTTAGCTATGTCAGTGCCTTCGGCTTGTTTAGATATTGCATTCACATAGTTTTCAACAAAGTTATATTGTTCTTTTTCAGAGGCTTGTTTAAATTGTGAATCATAAAAACTTTCAGGTGAAGTTGGTTCTTGGTTTTGAGTTTCTGGTTGTTCTGTTTCTTGTTTAACTTTTGGCTTTTCATCTGAAGATGTAATTTTCTTATAAAAATTATTTACTATTTCGTGTTGGATATAATCAAGGTCTGTTTCTGGAAATTTTTCATAGATTATTTCCCTAAATATTTTGTTTAAATCATTTTTATTTTCAATTACTCCTACATCTAATTGAGATAAATATTTATTGATTGTTGAAATTTCGTCTTGATAAGCTTCTAACATATTTTTTATTACTTTTTCATGAGTCTCTTTTGAAATTATCCCAAACATGTTTTCTAAACTTTTATCAATTCCATCAAAAACATTATACAAAACATCATCAAAGTTCATGTTATTACTTCATAGTTTCGAATTATAAATCTTTTCATCAATATAAACCCATACTTGTCAGTTAGAAGTGTTATTTCCTTACTCCTCACGACCCTTCCAACGAGAATCCATTGAAAAAATAGCTACAGCAGCAGAAAAGGGAAGAAATTTTCTTTTTCAAGCACCTACAGGGTTTGGAAAGACGCCTGTTATTCTTGCAGCACTTTTACCCTTGGATAAACGAATTTTATGGATTACACGGACAGGAAATGAATCAAATCGCCCTATTGAGGAACTTGATAAAATAAATAAGAAATTTAATAAGGATTTTTTGGGTTTGAGTTTTAGGGGAAAAATGGATATGTGTCCTTTTGCTTGGGGCGGAAAAATTAAGGACTACGACGCCATGATAGATTTTTGTGAAGCTTGTCCAATGGAAAAAGGAGGACTTACTATTAATCGAGCATTGACTTTTTCTGAGATTATAAAAATTGGTCAAGAAAAAAATATGTGCCCATATAAACTTCAATACAACTTAGCAAAATCTGCTAAATTAATTTCAATGAGTTATAATTATGTTCTAACTGACTTGATTAATTTTCTTAATACTATGATAAAAACTGAAGACACCATTCTTGTAGTTGATGAAGCACATAATATGCAAAAAGCTGCTGGTGATTTGAATTCTTCTAAACTTACTAAATTTGTTATAGAACGTGCAATATTTGAGGCAAGACGTTTCAATGACAGGCGACTTTTTACATTAACAGCTAGCATGAGACGGCTTGAACATTTACTTCTCCAAACTAAAGAAGAAGAATGTATTAATCCAGATGAGATTTTGGAAAAAGTTGGTTTGAGTATTGATGATATGGAATATTTACTAAAGTATTCACTGAAAGTTTATCATAAACAAAAAGAGGCAGGTAAGCCTCTAAGGAGCTTTATTCGGAGTTTTGCGAGATTTTGGATTACAGCAACTCAATCAAAGGGAAAGAAAGGGGTAATATTTCTTGTGAGTCGTGATAGATTTGAACTTTTGGATATGCGTGTTGAAGAAATTCTTATACCCTTATGGGAAAGATTTAGTTCAACTATTTTTATTTCAGGAACGCTCAAACCCATCAGTTCGTTTTCAGAAATTATGGGATTGCGTGAATATGGCGTTATGGAAGTTCCAAGTTTTGCATCGAGTGTTCATCCATTCATAATTAATGGTGTGACTACTCGTGGCGTAGTCTTAAGTGAATTACAAAAGAAAAGGTATAACTTTTTACTTGGTCATTTTCTTAGATATGAAGGAAATTCTGCAATTTTTTCTGCGTCGTACAGAATTCAAAAAGAATTTATTGAAAAAATAAGAGAGATTGCAGAGTTTAATGATAAAACGCTTTTTGTTGAAAGGAAGGGAATTTCTGGGGATGAAGCTCATGAAATTTTGGAAAATTTTAAGGCTAATCGTTCTGCTGTTTTAATTGCGCCTATGGGTGGTAGATTTGCTGAAGGAACAGATTTTCCTGGGAGTGCACTTGAGGCTATTATGCTACTTGGAATACCTTTTGAAAGATATTCCCTCAAAGCAAGACTTATGATAGATTATTATACTGAAAAATTTGGAAAAAAAGGAAGACATCATTCATATGTAGTTCCAGCAATAAGAAGGGCATCACAAGCTTTGGGTAGAGCAATTAGAAGCCCACAAGACTTTGGGCTTTTTATTTTAGCCGATGAAAGATTTAATCAATATACTGAGCTTCTTCCTGATTATGTTGAAAGAAATCTTAAAAGAGTGCATTATTCAAATGCCGCTCTTTTATTTCAACAATTTTCAAATCAATCTTTTTAATTCATTCACTACTTTTGTGCTGACGCCAGGTCTTCCATAAGGATTTACAAATATTGGAATTTTGAATTCACTGGAAAGATATTCATTTATTTTTTTCTTTGATTCTTCAATATTAAGTTTTGTTAAAAAATTAATTCCAGTTTCCAGTCCTTCTTGGCGTTCAGTTCTATTTCTTAAAATTAGACAAGGTTTTTTGAATACTAAACTTTCTTCTTGGATACTTCCTCCATCAGTCAGAACAAGTTTACTTTTCGCAAGCCAAGGAATGAATGCAAGATAATTACTTATTTTTGCAATTTTTGCATGTTTTGCTAGAGGTTTAAACAACCTGAATTTTTTCAAAGCTTTTATTGTGTTATCGTGAGCAAAGAAATAAGTGTCAATTGGGACACTTTTTACTATACGAACTAACCTAAGCATTCTGTCATAACTTCTAAGATTTTCTTGACGGTGTGCAGTTACAATTGCATAGTCTCCTTTCGGTGGTTTAATGTCTTTCCTTGCCAGTTTATAGGCCTCGAGGGCAGAATCTACTATAGTGTTTCCTGTTTTGATTGCTTTTCCTGTAAAAAAGAAGGAATTTTTTAAATTCTTTTTTGTTTGATTAGATACTGCAAAACTAATTTTAGAAAAATTATCAGAAATTATTCTTGAGATTTCTTCTGGAAAAGGTTCAAGAATTGAACCTGACCTAAGACCTGCTTCAAGGTGAACCCCTATTAATTTTGAACGTTTAGCTGCAATTGCTGATGCTGCAGTTGTCATGGTGTCACCGTGATAAACTAAGACTTTTGCCCCCTGTTCTTTTGCGGCGTTTCCAATTTTCTTTGTCATTTGCAGTGACCACTTTATTGCTTGAGTTGTATTGAAATAAAATTTTGTTGAATCTTTTGGAGGTTCACTTAATACAACATCTGGTTCACGTAATTTAAATCGTTGTAGTAATTCACTTATATTGTGTTGTCCGGTGTGAATTAAAGTATAATCTTTCAATCGTTTTAAAACTGGAAAAACTTTAATTAATTCAGCGCGCGTTCCTATTGAAAAAGCTATTTTAGACATTCATTCACTTCCTATTCATTAACCATTCAATTATTGTTCTTGTTCCAAATCCTGTTCCTTCTTTTGGATTCCAAAGCCACCCTGTTTTTGAAGTAGCAGGTCCAGCTATATCTATATGGACCCAGTTTCCTTTAATAAAATTTTTAAGAAATGCTGCAGCAATTGAAGCCCCACCATATCCTTTACTTGCAGAATTACGAAAATCAGCAACATCACTATCTAATTTTTTTGCAAAATGTTTTGCCATTGGTAATTGCCAGAAGTCTTCTTCAGTTTCCTCTCCTGCTTTTTTAATTTCATTCATTGTTTTTTGGTCAGTCCCCATTAGTCCCGCAATTCTTTCACCTAATGCTATTACACAAGCCCCCGTTAGGGTTGCTAAATCAATTGAGATTTCTGGTTTAAATTTCTCAATCCCATATGCGAGTGCATCAGCCATAACTACTCTGCCTTCAGCGTCAGTATTCCAAATTTCGACATTTTTTTTATTATACATAGTAATGACATCACCTGGTTTGGCTGCGTTTCCACTTGGCATATTTTCAGCCATTGGGGTAATTACAATTACATCTTTCTGAAGTCCAAGTTTACTAATTCCATAGATTATACCTGTTGCAGTTGCGGCACCAGCCATATCCATTTTCATGTCTTCAATATACCCTGTTGGCTTCAGATGAATTCCCCCTGAGTCGAATGAAATTCCTTTACCAATTATTAAAATTGGTTTTGTTTTTGTTGGACAATATTTCATTACAATTAATCGAGGTTTATTTTCTGAACCTTTACCAACTGAAACAATTCCACCAAATCCATTTTCCTTAAGCCAACTATATGGATAAACTTTTACTTCTACTTTACTTCCACTAAAAAGTTCACGTACCATTTCAGCAAAACTTTCTGGATATAATTTATTTGTAGGTTCATTTACTAAATCTCGAGTAATAAAAGTAGCTCTCGCTTTGAGAAGGGCATTATTCATATTTTGTTCACTCCCGTGAAAAACTATCCAAGGGCGTTCTTTTTTTTCAGTAAGATATTTTGAAAATTTATAACTCCCAAGAAGTGCACCTTCAAGAGTTTTCTCTTCATCTAAAAAGTCAGGAACGAGGTGAAATTTTACAGGTCCTAAAAATGCTTCTGCGGCCTTCCAAGCTGCATTACCAAATTTTCTTGAATCTTTATCACTTTCAACTCCAATTGCGATTATAATTTTATTTTTATATTCAAGGAGTCTTGAACCACCTTTATAGAAATCATTATCTATGGGAGTAGTTCCAATCATTGTTTTTGCAATTCCCTTGTCTTTTGCTAGAGGTAGAGCTAAAATTCTACCCTCTGTCCCTTTACCTAATTCTAATTTTGGAAAATTTGTCCATTCCATTTTAATCTCTTCTTAATATGAAAGTTCGCCCTTTTATCCAAAGAATTTTTGAATCTGTTTTCTTTGCTAAATCTTCGGCGATTTCTTTTGTGAAAACACTCATCCGACCTTCAACCATTGGTCGATTTACTTTAATCTTAATTTCTTTTCGAACTTTTAATTGAAGTTTTGTTTCTTCAACAATTTTGTCGACACCGGACTTGCCAATTTTTATGGTTGCTTCCACTGATAAAAAAAAGAAGGGAATTTAAATATTATTCCTTCATGCCTTCAGTCGGAATTTTTCTTCCGTTAGTCCTTTTACAAGGTTTACAGTTGTTCCCCAACCAACACGAACATCAATAAAAGTGATGTCAAATTCTTCAGCTTTACCGTCTTTTCTTGGGTTGTCACCAATTATAACCCACGCTCCAAGGTTTTTCATTTTTTTGAATAAATCTCCTTGATTCTTGTGTTGACCCGTTCCTCCAAGACAGATAATTTGGGAAAAAATATCATTAAGTTTGAATTTTTCAATAATTGGAATTACTCTTCGACATGCACTATTTGTTAGGAGAACTAAACTATCAACTTCTGAAAGTTCTTTTAATCCCTTTGAAGCGCCTTCAACTGGAGTTAT
>JAUUZA010000014.1 GCA_030590165.1 Candidatus Altarchaeota archaeon | reverse complement strand
TCCATTCATTAAAATGAAATTTACATAAAGCTTTATTTTCTAAATAAACTGCTTTTTTTCCACAAAAACAATTAACCACCACTCCACACCTTCACCAATTTAATTTTGTCTGTTTCAGTCACTTTTTCGTTCTCAGTAACTACACAACCATTAAGAATGCAAACATATGCTTCCGTGTTTATTTTTAATATAGTCATTAAATCTATAATAAGCTGAGGCTCATTTAATTTTAAGTTTTTAATCTTACCTTCAAACTCGACTTCAACCATATAAAAAAAATCCACCTGTCTTAATAAAGTTTTGAATCTTAAAAATATATGTTTGAAAAAGGAATTTATGTCTTAATCTTCGAAATTCCTTCTTGTGAAATTGAAGTAGGAAAACTTGGAAAACTAAAATTTGAAGGTAAATATGCATATATTGGCTCAAATCAAGGAGGTGGACGTATTAAACGCCACTTAAAAAAAGGCAAAATTCAAAAATGGCATATTGATTATTTAACTAATAAATCTAGAATCAAACACATAGCAACAATGCCTTTAACAAAAGACTTTGAAGAAAAATTAGCTAAACTTCTTGTAAAAAAATTTGAAGTTATAAAAAATTTTGGAAGTAGTGACTGTCGGGATTCCGGTCACTTATTCAAATTTGTTCCTGAATTATTAAATGAATTAAAAAAATTTTCTAAAAAGGAACAAACAAAAATTACCTTTCACACAATCAAATAAATTTTTTTTTCTTAGCTTGTTTCAAATCCAAGGAATAAACTTCAAATCCTTGTTTTCTTGCCTTCAGCGCCATTTCATCAGACATGTTTCCACTTTTACAAATAAAAAGATATTTCTTTTCTTTTTCTAATTCAGGAATTCCTTCCCAAATTTTAACGATTTCAAATTTTCCATCAGGTGGACTGATATCAACTTCTCCCGCCTTTGCTTCACGAATTCTTGAAATAATTTCGACATAATCAAAATCTAACTTTTTTTCCTCTTGAATAATTTCTAATAATTCAGGATTTGCATTACTATGGCTTTCAAGTGAACAATATTCAGAAAGTTGTGAACTCTTTTCAAAACTACCTATCATTCTAGCTAATTTCACTATTTCATCTTTATCCATCCCAATCAAAGGTCTCAATATTAAACTTTTAATAGACTGTTGAATAACTGTCAAACTTTTCAATGTTTGTGAAGAAACTTGACCTAAGGATTCACCAGTAACCAGAGGTTTACCTCTTGAAACTTTTTCAGAAACTTTATACATAAACCGCTTAAGAATTGTTTGTCTATTTCCTTCATTCACTTGATTTCTTATTTCTTCAATTTCTTTTGAAACATCAACAACCCTTAATTTTGAGTCTGGAATCCATTTCTTAAGGCTCGAAAAAACACCTAAAACTTTTGCTTCTAATGCAGGGCCTAATGGATTAATAAAGATAAAATCAAGACTGGCCCCTCTACGCGCAACCATCCAAGCTGCAACGGGTGAATCAATCCCACCTGAAAAAAGACAAAGTGCCCTACCTTGTGAACCATATGGGAAACCACCAGGACCATTCATTCGTTCATGAAAAATGAATGCAAAATCTTTATGAATTTCTACTTCAATATTCACGTCAAACTTAGTCAAATTAACTTTAGCCCCAGTTTCATATGCAATTGCACCCAAATCAACCTGTAATTGTTGAGATGTTTTATTCCCAGATTTAATCATCCTTTTCACTGTAACTCTAAACTTAAGCCCTGGATAAAGAACAGATTCAGAATATTTTCGGAATCCTTCTTCCAAAGTTGTTAGATTCACTTTAACACAAGGACTAAAAGATTTTACTCCAAAAACATTTGAAAGCTTTTCAAATGAATCATTATACGGTACGACAATACGGGCAGCTTCTTGCTTAGCTTTTAATCTTATTTTTTCTTGAATATTATTTCTCATTAATTTTAACATTTTTTTTCTAGTTGGTGTTGTCTTAAGCCAAATCTCTGAGAAACGAATCATCGCATGCGTATACTTTAATTTTGATTTAACTCCAATAGGAAAGATTTCTGTTCCTTTTTCAGTTATACGAAGTAATTTTGAAGCCCT
Organism: Candidatus Altarchaeota archaeon; assembly: GCA_030590165.1. Classification (GTDB taxonomy): domain Archaea; phylum SpSt-1190; class SpSt-1190; order SpSt-1190; family SpSt-1190; genus JAUUZA01. The sequence goes on along the minus strand of JAUUZA010000014.1, from coordinate 13,582 downwards.
TACTCCTTGTAAAAAATCCAAGACTTCTAAAGCCATTCTTGAACCTGTTAGTCCTGCAATTGCCCCAACTACCTCATTATTCTCCTTTTTTTCAGCTTTGCTAAATTTCTTATTCTGAAAAAAAACTGCGTCTTCTTTTTTTAATAAAACTGCAACTTGCCCTTTCCATCCTTCAACAGCACCGTGAACTACGGGTTTTGATAAAGTGAATGCTTTGTCCCAAAGTAATTGACGTGATTTCCAATTATCAAGACAATCCAGAATTAAATCAACCTTAAGTGACTTCGCATTAATTTCATCAAATATTTTGATATTTATTTCTGGATTAATTTCTTCAAGTTTCTTTTTTGCAACATCTATTTTCTTTTTTCCTATATCTTTTTCAGTAAATAAAAATTGACGATTAAGATTGGATAATTCAATTTTATCATTATCAATTAAAAAAATAGTTCCAACCCCAGCTAAGGCAAGATAAGTTGAGACGGGACAACCTAATCCACCCACTCCAACAACTGCAACTTTAGTCTTTTTCAAAACTTCTTGATTTACTAACTTTTCTTGACGGGAATATCTCACAAAAATATGTCTATTTTTCGTTTATAATCATTTAGCTATGACGAAAGGCTTCAACAGGTTCCAATCTAGATGCGTTCTTTGCAGGTAAATAACCAGAAACAACCCCAATTATAAATGAAAGAACTGCAGTAATAATAAACATCTCAAATGAAAACACTGCTTCTAAGGTCGTAAGACCAGCTCCAAGCACAGCAGCAAGAACAAATAATTTTGCAAGACCCATCCCCAACACAATCCCCATAATTCCACCTAAAAGACTTAGAAACCCAGCTTCAATAACAAAAATTAAAAGAATAACCTTAGAACTTGCCCCTATTGCTTTCATAATTCCAATATCCTTATGGCGCTCAAGTACAGCCATATACATTGTATTAGCCACACCAAAACTTCCGACAATTAAACTAATACTTGCAAGTGCGAGAAAGACTGCATTAACAATTAAAAGAATTTGATCAACTTGTTCCATCATACCTTCAATAGTCATAACATCAAAATCTTCAGCATCCCTTGACTTTTCAAGTGCTTTTTCTATTTCTTCAGTTTTTAATTCAAGGACGTCTAAATAAATCATATTATATTCTTCATCAACCCCAATAATCTCCCATAAATCTTCAATATGAATTAAAATACTATTATCATCTTCACTATTCCCAATTTCTCCAATAACTCCAATCACCCTAAAATCTAAATCATCAATTTTAATTTGACTTCCTGGTGCGAGATTATATGTTTTAGCCAGGGCATAACCCATCACCACTTTTCCTCTATCTGATAAAGTAAAATCGCGCCCTTTTTCTATTTTAAACGATTCCATTTCACTAAATAATTTTGTCATTCCTGACTTTGTTCCAAAAACCATCTGATAAAATTCTTCACCCTTTATTTCAATTGGAAGCATCGATACACTTAAACCATAAGCGTTTTTCACAAAATAAAGATTATCGAGTGCATCAATATCATCTTTATCAAAAGGTGGAATAATTCCACTCATTGGATTGAGCATTGCTTTTGGCATAACTGTAACTAAATTAGTTCCCATTCCTTCCATTGAATCTGAAATATATTTTTGGAGACCTCCATTTATACTCATTAAACTAAAAACAAGAGCGACACCAACTGCAATTCCAAGAGTTGTTAAGATACTTCTAAGTTTACGATGCTTCACAAATTTGAAAACTAAGTCAAAAAGTCTTCTGAATTCACTCATACCTCAACGCCTCCAATGGCTCTAATTTTGATGCATATCTTGCCGGAAAAATTCCTGAAACAACTCCAATAATAAATGAAAGTAGTATAGTACCACCTACAAGTTCTGGTGAAAATATTGGTGAAAGACTTGAAATTCCTGTGAGTTCTCTTGCCACCATTGCAAAAATTGTTGCAAGACCATATCCAAACAAAGCTCCAATAACTCCCCCAATGAGACTTAAAAATCCAGATTCAAGTAAAAAAATTATTAATATGTCTTTTTCTTTAGCTCCAATTGCCTTCATTATGCCAATATCTCTAGTTCGTTCAGTTACTGCCATATACATTGTATTAGCAACATTAATTGCCCCAATAATTATACTAATTCCTGCTATTGTTGAAAAAACAATACTAAGTACATCAAGAATTTGTCCGGCTTGCTTAATCAAATCTTGAGGTGTAGAAACTTCAAAATTATCTTTTCCTCTTATGCGTTCAAGTGTTCTTTCAACCACATCAATTTTTATTTCATTCACTTTCAACATCATATATTGATACGTTCCTGGTTCAACATCAAGAAGTTCCCAAAGTTCCTCAACATTCATATTAATTGAAGAATCTCTATGTGGATTTCCTACTTCACCAAGTATCCCAACAACACGATATTTTTCATCTTTTATTTCAATTTGACTCCCTATTTGAAGATTATTATCAGTTGCCAATTTACTACCAATAAGAATTTTACCCCGTTCATTTTTTTCAAGCATTCTACCAGACTCAACTTCAAAACTTGAAATTTCTCTAAAAAGTTTTTCTCCAGATTCTGGATTTACTCCACTCACTGTTAAATATTCTTCTTCTCCTCGAATTATTACAGGAAGAATTCCAGAATAAAATGAAGCTGCAACTTCAACAAAATAAAGTGATTCAAGTGCATTTAATTCCTTTTGTGAAAATAATTGAGATGTCCCAGAAATTCCTGTTGACTTAGGCATAATTGTAATCAAATCCCCCCCTAAATCATTCACATTTTCAGTAAGTGCTGCCATCGTTCCTTCCTTCAAACTAGTAATACTAAAAACAAGAGTAACTCCTATTGCAATTCCAAGCGTAGTCAAAACACTTCTAAGCTTTCTATGAGTCAAGAACTTAACGACGAGATTTACGACGTTTCGCATACCAAAAACCTCCACCAATCAACACAATAACAATAATTATCCAAGTGCTATTTGACGATTTTACATAGGTGTAAGGATATGTCTTAAGAATTTCTTTTCTTTCACCACTTTGAGTATATGAAATTTTTACATTCAAATCAACAGATTTAGAAAGTGGAATAAATTTAAGCTCAGAAGAATCAAAATCACCAAAATCCAAATCCCCTATAAAACTTCCCTCTCTAACTTTTTGATAATCTCCATCAAGAAGTCTCATTGAAACGGCTTTCATTGTTTGACTTCCTTCATTAGCAAGAACAACTTCTAAACTGTGAACGCCACTTTTTTCAAAAGTATTAAAGAAAAATTCATAACCTTCAGGTCCATAAACATCAAGAGGAACTGAGGTCTCAAAATCTCCAATAGTTAAATCAACTTCATAAATCCCTGGGTCACATTCACCTTTAACTAAAAGTGAAAGTTCACCTGATTGAAAATTTTCAACTCTTTTTGATGTTTCACCAGAAAGACAATCGGAAATTAATGTTAAAGTTCCACTATATATTTTTTCAGGAAGTTCTAAATCTATAGTCATATTTGAATATCCATCTGAAGGAACCCTTAAATTATTATTAACTCGAACTGGTGCTTTTTCAACTCTAATTCCTAAATCATAAGTTTGAGTTAAAGTGTAATCATTCTTGTCATACGACAAGGTAACTGGGACAGAATAAAATCCCTCTTTCGAAAAATAAAAATTTACAGAAAATGTTGCAGGTAAACTTGACTTATGAAAAGTATTCACCCCAACTATTGAAGAATCAATAGTCAACCAAACATTATCCCCAATACCACTCACAACTAAATTAACTTGGTCGTATCCTGTATACAAAACTGAATCAGAAATAGAAATCAAAATTGGTTCTATTTTAGAAAATTCAACAGGAAGTACCCAATCATCACCACCGGCATCAATAACCAAATCAAACAATCCTGGTGAATCTGAAGTTGCCTGAACAACTACTTGACGACAATCAGGAACTGCAGTAGTTCCATCAAAATTAATATCAAGAACTAAGGGACTCACTGAAAAATCTTGTGGATAAAATTCAAACTCCCTTGTTGTATCTTTAGTTGAACAAAAAGTAATATACAAATAACCTTTCTCTTGAAGGCTTGCTGGTGCAGTATAATAACTATCATAATCTAATTCAATAGCTTGAGCAGCTAATAATAAAAATAAAACCCACAAAGTTTTCATATTCATCTTTCTCTTCTCTGTTTAAATTATTTCCCCGTCTTTAACTTTTACAACTCTATCAGAATACTTTTCATGTTCAGGATTATGACTAACTACAACAACTGCTTTTCCCTCATCAGCCACCCCTCTAAGCATATCCATAACTTGAGCTCCAGTCTTTGAATCAAGATTTCCAGTAGGTTCATCTGCAAATAAAATCTGAGGATTATTCACCAGTGAACGCGCAATTGCTACTCTTTGTTTTTCACCACCTGAAAGTTGATTTGGATAATGCTTAATTCTCTTTTCAATACTAAGTAATCTCACTAACTTATGTGCGCGTTCTTCATAATTTTTTCCACTAAAAATTGTAGGTAATAAAATATTATCAATAGTATTCAAACTTGAAATCAAGCCAAAATCTTGGAAAATAAATCCCATAACTTCGGAACGAAGTTTTGCCCTCTCAGATTCATCCTTAGAAACTGGTTTTCCACGTATCAATACTTTTCCTGAAGAAGGTAAATCAAGAAGACCAGCCATATTAAGAAGAGTACTCTTCCCAGAACCACTCGGACCCCTAATTAGAAGTAATTCTTTATCTTTAATTTTTAATGAAACCTTCGATAGAGCCGTAATCATTGGATAAACTTTACTAACCTTAACAAGTTCTTCAACAATCACAATAGAGAACAAGTGAAGGAATTAAAAGATTTTTGAAATCATCTAAAAATGAAGTCAGTTACAAATAAAAAAAGTAAAGTAAGCATAAATGGAATACTCAAAAAAAGCAAGGTTCGAGTAATTCTCCTCGGTCTTTCCGAAAAACCAATATCAAGAGTATGCTCCACATTATTGATTCCGTATTTGAATTTTATAAATTTATCCCTTGACGACACCAAGCGGTTTTAGTCTTGCCACTAAACCACAAATATTTGCCTTTTCAATTACTTTAACAACTTCATCTACATCTTTATACGCCCTTGGAGCTTCTTCAGATAAAGTTGAACTTGATTTTGATTTAACAAAAATTCCTTGTTTTTTTAATTTTGTCTTAATTTCTTGTCTATCAAAACTTTTCTTTGCTTTTGACCTACTTAAAATTCTACCAGCGCCATGACATGAACTCTCAAAAGTATCCTTATTTCCCTTGCCAAAAAGAACATAACTTGATGTCCCCATTGAACCTGGAATTAAAACTGGTTGACCTGTTTTTTGATATTTAAGTGGGATTTCTTTTCTTCCTGGACCAAATGCGCGAGTCGCCCCTTTTCTATGAACAAAAACGTTTTCTCCATGTTTTTCAAATTTCCCAATATTATGCGTTACATCATATAAAAGTGAAAAGGTTTCACCAAACTTTTTTTCAAAAATTCGTTCAACAAAATGAGAAATAACTTGCCTATTAGTGAACGCAAAATTCACTGCACATTTCATTGAACTAAGATATTCTTGACCTTCTTTACTATTAAGAGGTGCAGCAACTAACTCTTTTTCATTAATATTAAACCCAAACTTTTTTTGTTTTGGAAAAAGAGACGTAATATGTTCACTTGCAATTTGATGACCAAACCCGCGTGAACCTGTATGAACCATAATAACTATTTGATTTTCACTCAATCCGAATTTTTCTGCAATTGGACTAAATGTACTTTCGACTCTTTGTATTTCAACAAAATGATTTCCAGCACCAAGAGTTCCAATTTGTTTTATTCCTCGAGAAATTGATTTCTGACTAAGATTTGAATGTGTGGTTTCCATACTTCCCTTTTCTTCAACAAACTTAGTTTCACTTTTTTTGGCATATCCATTATCTACTGACCATTTTAAACCTGAAGTACTTATTTCAATAAAGTCTTTTTTTGTTAAATTAAGTCTTCCTTCTGAACCCAAACCACACGGAACTTCTTTAAAAATTTCATTAACCAAACTTGGTAACTCACTTTTAATATCTTCAAAAACTAAGTTTGTCTTCAATAAACGAACTCCACAATTAATATCATAACCTATTCCCCCAGGACTCACAATACCACTTTCAGCTGGAAAGGCAGCAACGCCACCAATGGGAAAACCATAACCTTCATGGCCATCTGGCATAACTGAAACACAGGGAAGAACATTTGGAAGTTTTGCAACATTTCTTGCTTGTAAAAGAGTCCTATCTCTTTGCATATTTTTTAATAGTATTTCTGAAGCATAAACTTTCACAGGAACTCCCCCATTCTCAGGTGGAAGCTCCCACACAACTTCAGAAATTTGTTTCATAAACAAAATAAAATTAGAAAATTAAATCATTTACTACCAAAAACAATATTTAGACCTACTTTTTAAGTAAATATGAAGAAACTTGTAGTTGGTTCCTCTAATAATATTGCAAGTCTTAATATAATAAAAGAACTTGGAGACATAAACGAAGTCTTTATGTGTGATTCTAAGATTGTTGAACTTAATGAAATCTCATCCATAAAAAATAAATTAATAATAGTCGCAAGTTCACACGCAAGCAAATCAAAAATTCTTTCACTTAGTACTCACTCCCCTGGAAACTTCGGACCAGCTGATTTAGGTGGCGAACCAAAAACACTCAGTATCGCACCTGCATTATATCTCGGAAGTGCAATAAGAAAATTTAATGAAATTTCAAAACGAGAAAACTTATTACACCGAATAACTCTTGAAGTAACTCATCATGGACCAAGCTTTGATTTACCAATTATTTTTGTTGAAATTGGTTCTGATGAAAGCGGTTGGAATAATCCGAAAGGTATCAACGCCGCTGTTGAGGTAATTAATCATTTACTTGATGAAACCCCTCAAGGTAATTCTTCACTCGGAATTGGTGGACCACACTATGCCCCTTATTTTACAAAAAAATCATTGGAGGGTGAAAATTTTGGTCATATTTGTTCTAAATATTCACTTGAATATTTTAGTGAAGAAATGCTTAAACAAATGATACAAAAAACAACACCAAAACCTTCAAAAATTTTATTGGATTGGAAAGGGATGCCAGGGGGAATAAAACAACAAGTGTTAAAGTGGTCTGAAGAAACAGGAATTCTTACACAAAAAGTCCGATAAGTGCAGTTAAACCAAAAATAACCGATAAAGGAAGTGTCAAATAAGGAGATAACTTAACCTTCCATTTCTTTGAAGCCTTAAAGTGAGCAAAACAAGCAAGAGATAAAAAGATAAGAAAACTTACTCCACCAACTCTGCCAACTAAAGTTGTTAGTGAAAAGAGATTAAAGTCCCTAATCATCATGTATAAAATTGCAATTGGAAAGAGCAAAAGTGAATAAATTGATTTTTTTGAAGTATACTTTTCAAAACTTTTAATAAATGAATGAGATATCGCAACAAAAGAAGTATAAAATGCTAAGACCGCTACAACTGAAATTAAAAGTGAATAAAACGGAGGATAAATTTTTACAAGAGTTGCAGTACTAAGTCCTGAAATATTTGGTGCCACTGCTGATGTTGTTATCCCAAATGCTAAATAAGTTAAAAATGCAAAGGCAAAAGACCAGAAAAAAATTTGAAGACTCTTTTTTTCATCACGAACAAAATTATAAACTTCTCTTACTGCCAAGTGCCCAGCCAACGCAAAAACTGCCAAAGTTAAGAAGAGAGGTATGGCACTTACGTTCCCATAAATTGGAGGAACAATATAATCATACTTAAGATTTATTGGTATAATGAATAAGAGTACTGATATTAAAAAAAATGAAAGATACATTGAAAGGTTAGCCGCAGCAGTCAAACCTTTTACAACTGGAATTGCAGCTAAAATAAAAAACAAGGCACTCCAATAACGAGGGTCACCACCCAACCAAGCAGAAAGTTGGTCTCCAGCTGCAACAACATAAGCCGTCAATGCACTGTATGTAAAGACACCAAGCAAGGCCGGTATTAAATTCCCTGCCTTACCTAAAAATGCTTTAACACTATTTTCAACATCTTCACCAGTTATTTCAATTAATTCAAGAATAACATAAGCTGCAAGATTAAGTGTTATAGCAACACCAGTCATACCAATTAAAAAATAACCAATACCTATTTGCTGAACTAATTCCGGTAAAAGGAGAAGGCCAACACCAAAAAGATATGAAATCATATATCCTAAGGCCAAGAGCAAACCCACACTCTCATTATACCTAAGCCTTATTAAACTCTTTCATCAAGTGCCTTGTAAAAATAATTTTTGTAGCTACAATAAAAGGAGGAATAATAATCCAAATTAAAGTATCAAAAGAACCCCACACAAATTGCCAAACTAATGAATCTGAAAATGAACCAATTTGGAAACTTAAAGATGAAATTAAAAGTAAACAAAAACCCATTAATAAAATAACAATAAAACTTGAAGTGAATTTCCCCTCAGTTATTTTCCATGAAGTTTGAAGAGATTTTTTTTCACCAAGAAATAAGAGTACATCCCAGAAAAAGAATCTAATACAAAAATAAATAAACGACACTAAAAAGAATAAACTTACAAATGGGGAAACCAACATTAAAATTGCTCCCTCAAATAAGAGAAACCACAACACAAATAAATAAATTACAAAATTAATAAGTAATTTGCAATAATTATTTTTAATAATAAGAAAAACTTCCTTCAAATTCACTTTCTTCTTTTTAAGAGTTAAAACAATTCCAGCCATTACTGGATAAATTAAAAAAGGTGAAATCAATAAAAAAATTGTAATTAAAAATACAACATATGCTAAATTATAAGCACTCAACTGAATTACCTCAGAAATTAAAACTGTTGGTAAGGCTAAAATAAGTGCCAAAATTATTAATCCAAATCCAATCCCTAAACGAGATAAACTAATAGTAAGAAAATTAATAAAATTTTTTTTGTAAAGTTCTAATCCCTTAACAAAATGAGATAAAATTTCCATCAATAAAGTAGCTTTCAGTTGCTTTTATTCCTTTCTGATTGCTTTAACTTTAAATTTTTCAAAAATTTCCTGAGCTTTATTATCTGGAACTTCAACCAAAGCGGCTTCATAAGTTTTCTCATTCCACTTTGGAGGTAAAAGCCATTTCACTTTTTCCTTTTCCAGCTTTGCTGGAGTCTTCACTTTTTTTAGGACACCATATTTTGCTTCAATTTTTTTTAACTCATCTAAATCAACCAAAATGAACATACCATTACTACTCTAAGTAATTTATGAGGATAACGGTTTTATAGAAAACGAGTTGAGAATTTGTATGAACAAAATCATCCCAATTTTAAGTGTAACCTTAATTCTTCTTGCAGGAATTTTTATATTAATGAATCCAAACATAAATAGAATAGATTTGCAATCAGATGAAAAAATTAATAATGAAACTTCCACCACAGATGATGAAATTATTGACGATGAACTTATTGATGACGAAACTTCGTCTCTTATGACACTTGAAGAAGCGCGTGAGATTGCTGAAAACAGTCATTGTGTTGATGGTGGAGACCTAGAAGGCACCCACACTTACAATTCAATAACTGGAACTTATTGGTTCGATTTGTCCATTGAAAGTGAAGGTTGCAATCCTGCATGTGTAGTTGATGTAAATACTAGAATGGCATCAATAAATTGGAGATGCACCGGTTTAATAATGGAGTGAATCAAGCATCAAATTTGTGAATATCTCCAAAGAAGTCTAATGCATTTTTCCCTTCTACTGTTACGCCCATACTCACACAAGTTCCTATTAATTCTTTAACTACGTGTTTTGTATCAGAGCCAAGACATTGAGCTTCTTTCTTCTTTGCAATTTTTTTCAATTGGTCCCAAGTAATATTCCCAACTGTTGAACCATCTCCAGTTCCCTTTTCAATTCCTATTTCTTTCTTAATAAGAGCTGATGAAGGAGGAGTACCTACTTCAATTTCAAATGTCCTTGTTGCAGGTTCTACAATAACTTTTACAGGAACTTTCATTCCATCAAATTTTTTAGTTTCCTCATTAATTTTAGCTATAACTTTTCCAACAGGAACACCCAAAGGTCCCAATGCTGGGCCTAAAGGAGGTCCCGCGGTGGCTTTCCCACCATCTACCATTATATTTACTATTTGACCAACCATTTTTATGCACCACTTTTAATCAATCGAACTGCTTCTATAGGAAGCGTCATAGGTATGGGCACTGCTGCTTCAACCATTTCGACCGTTACTTCTCTTTTCACTGAGTCTATTCTTATAACTTTCGCCTTTTCGCCTCTGAAAGAATCATCAACAATTTCAACTAAATCTCCTTTTTTGAGATTTATTTCAATGGGTTTAGCTTCCAAAAATTTCTCAACTTCACTCATTTCAACTGCACGTCCAACAACACCCTTAGCATTGTGTATACCACGAACTGATGAACGAACATCATCAACACTTTCAGCCTCAATGAAAATATATCCTCTTACATCTTTAGGAACAAAAAGTGAAAAAACTTTGTAATCAAATTTTTTTACTGACTCTGCAACTGCGTCTATTACAGTCTCTTCCCTACCAAGCGTTACTCTCACTGCGAATATCATAATCCCACCAATTGAAATAATAAATTAATTACAAGCCCCATTGCCCCAACAGCCAACATTCCAAGACCAACCAGAAGGGTTGAGCGTTTAAACTCTTCCTTAGTCGGTCTTTTAGCCGTGCGGAGAACCCGCCTGTAATTCTCAAACATTATTCGTCTACCTCAATAAACTCAATTCCGAGTTCCTTACTCATCTTCTCTTTCTCGAGTTTTTCGAGGTCATCACTTTGAGGATAATAAAAGTCGTTGAGGTTTGCCCCAGTAACAATTACAATTACTCTAACGGTGTTTCCAAGAGTATCATCAGGTAAACCAACACCCCAAATCATTTTGGCATCTTTTGCCAAATTTTGAGAAATTAAGTCTATAATTTTGTATGACTCTTCTAATTTCAAACCCTTTCCACCTTCAATATAAATTAAAGCCCCTTTAGCCCCAGTTATATCAAGATCGAGTAAGGGATTATTCACTGCTTTATAAACGGCTTCTTCAGCTCTTTTATCACTATCACTCTCACCAACACCAATCAAAGCAGCTCCAGCATTGCGTACTACTGCTTTCAAATCAGCAAAATCTACATTAATGAGTCCTTGACTAGTTACCATTCGTGTTATACCCTTTACTGCATTTGCCAAGACTTCATCAGCAACTCTAAAGGCTGTTGTAATTGGTAGGTCTGGAACAATATCTAAAAGTTTCTGATTTGGAATGACTATCACTGCATCAACATTATTCTTCAATCTTTCAAGCCCATATCTTGCATTCTCCCAACGCAAAAGACCTTCATTATTGAAAGGAACTGTTACTACACCAATTGTTAAGCATCCTGCTTTTTTTGATAATTCTGCAACTACTGGTGCGGCACCACTTCCGGTACCACCACCTAAACCACAGGTAACAAAAACAAGGTCTGCATCTCCAACCATTTTCCTCAAATGAGTTTCATCTTCTTTTGCAGCTTCTTCACCAACACTTGGGTCTGAACCTGCCCCCAAACCGCGGGTAACTTCTCTTCCTATTAAAATTTTTGTGTGAGCTTTAACTTTTGAAAGATCTTGTGCATCTGTATTAACTGCAACGAGCTCCGCACTCTTTACCCCCATTTCCAGGAGTCTAGCAACAGTATTTCCACCTGCTCCACCTATACCAACGACTTTGATTTTAGGCTTATGACTTTGTAAGAATTCTTCAAATTCTTTGTCCACTTTGACTTTTGTCTTTTTTTCAGCTGCTTTAATCATGCTTTTCATCATCTTCACCTTTCGAAACTAAGAAACGGATGTTTTTAAAATTAGTGTATGTCGCGAGCTCATCTTTGAGCCTTTCCTGAAAATAATCAGGAACATCAGTAAGTTCCAATACATCCGCCTCAACCTTAAATTGAACTTCTTCACCAAAATGGAAACTTAAAAGTTCTTTAAGTTGAGCCATCTCGTCTATCACTTCTTCAATTAACTTAATCTTATATTTGAGAGAACGACCAGCAAGTAAATGGTTAAAATCAACAACAATTCTTCCTGAAGAAACACTCTTAACTGTGGCCATTTTACCGTCTAAAGTCACTCTCATTCCTGGATATGGCCTTATTTTTTCTTTAAGAAAATCTCGAAGTTTATACAATTTGATTTTTTTAGAGTCACGCTTTCCAAAACCATCATCTACACTTATGTCTAATTCGCGGGATTCCCCCATTTTCATTTCAAGCAAGGCCTTTTCCATGCCCTTAATCACATGACCTGCCCCAAGAATAATAGTTACAGGTCCGGTAGCACTCTCGAGAACCTTGGGGTCTGTTGAATCAAAAATTTCACCATTATCAAGAGTCCCAGTATATTCAATTCTTACAAACTTCCCGAGCTTCATTTTATTGCTCGTCTTTGTGATTTATATCATTTACTTGAAAGATGAAACAAAAAAAGAAAAAAATCAATAAAAAAAGTAATAAGAAACAAAAGGAAAAAACTAATTTTCACACACAATTCTTGCATAATTTTTGAGTATTTTTGTTTCTTTTTTGTTAAGACCCATGTCTTTGAAGTAAGAATCATGTTTTTGTTTAATTTCTTTAAGTTTTTGACGCGAGTTACAAAAATCTAAGTATGTATCTTCAAGTACCCCTGCAGGCGAAGTTGAAAGGAGACACGTAAAAAAAGCGTCTTTCCTTGCTTCTTGATAATTTGAATTCATTTCACAAATCTCTTCAAAAGGAATATTTTCAAAATTGGCTTCTGTTAATGTTTCAAAATATTTTCCTTTTTTTCTTTTAATTTTTACAATTTTCTGATAAGGTTCTTTCATTTTTTCTTTGAGTTCTCGAACTCTTTGTTCTAATTCCAAACTGAGTTCATCACATCTTCCTACCTTCATCCAAGGTGAAAACAAACAAGAAGAATGAATATAATTTTGTGTTGCTGTTTTAAGTTCATTCATTTTTTCTTTCATAATTTTTATGTCATCTTTCGCCACTATACTTCTCATGCTTTTCATAATGATGTAAATTTATAACTGCTATTTTAGTTAAACACTAAAAAAAGTATCAAAAAAGAAATAATTTCAACTTTTTTGTTAAAGTATAATACCTAACTTCTATGACACTTCAAATGTATTTTGAAAATTAATTATTAAATTCCTTGATAACTAAATGAACTTTCATTAACAATGCGTTCAATTTCGTTACGAACTTCTTTTGATGCTTTAGTAATTTTCGAAAATTTTCGTTTCAATCGGTAATTAGAAAAGGCAGCTTTGCAGACGCCAAATACTATAAGGCCACCAAATGCAAGAGTCCCAATCCCCATGTTCTTTTCTAATACGTCTCCCTCCTTTGCACTAATAGCTCCATACACCATTGCAGTAATTCCAGGAACTGCTATATTCTTTATTATATTATTTGTATGATACTT
>JAUUZA010000015.1 GCA_030590165.1 Candidatus Altarchaeota archaeon | reverse complement strand
TTCGTTTAAGTCAACATCAGTTTCGTTGTTCAATCCTAAATCTGTTTCATTATTCAAATCAAGGGCCGTTTCATTGTTCTGACTAAAACCTGTTGCAAGCAACATAGCAGAAAAAAACAAAATAAACATCAGTTTGTTTCCCATATTCAGTAACTTTTCCTCATTTTATAAAGACACCTAAACTCAAATTATTCAAATACTTGAAGATTACATAATAATTATTTCTTTAAATCGTCATTAAACACTTATTAATTTAAACCGCAAAAAACCAATTAAAGTCAGTTTAGTGCATAATTTCGATAATTCATAAATTCAAAAATTAATTTGAAAATATTTTTTCATAAGACATAAAAAGGATTGTACCATTAATGATACATATGGTTCAAGAACGAAACAATGTATTTGAAATTATTTTGGAGCTTCAAAAGAATAGCACTTATTTAAGAAATCTATCAAGAAAAACATTCATTCCACATTCTACCTTGGGCCGTCTTCTTGAAAAATTAATTAAACAAGAAATTATTGAATCAAAAAAAGAAGGAAATATTTTGAGGTTTCAATTAAAAGATACTTTTGAATCAAGTCAGTGGCAATTGATGGCTGAACAATACAAACTTCTTTTATTCATTGAAACTTATCCTGAATTCAAAAAAGAAATAATTAAATTACAAAATCTCGAATATCCTTTAATTATAATTTCAGGAAAACACGCAAGTCTCACTGCAAGAAATTATGACTACTTAAATTTATTTATTGATACTAAAGACGAAACAGTATTTAGAAAAATTTCAGAAATTCATGAAAACATTATTTTAGATACGGACAAAAATAATTATGCCAAGAAGGATATTAAAAGAAATCATATTATTGTGAAAGGTTATGAAAAATTTAATAAATGAAACAGTAAAACAAGTTAAAATTTATGGACTTGATATTCCTTACTTAGTTTCAAAACGAAAAGTGAAAAATGCACGAATTGAAATTAAAAATAATCAAGTAGTGATAGTCTTACCTCCTTGGATGAAAAATGAGAATCAAATCTTAAAAGAAAACGCAAAATGGGTTTATAATAAATTCAAAATGATTCACTCTTTTGATATTAATGAAAAAGCTACTTTCATTTTTGGAGAACCTTGGGCTATTCAAGAATCCTCAAACTTCACATTAGACTCTGGACAAAAAATTATTCACTTCAATAAGGACAACCCACTCCATAAAAAACACCTGAGCCAAACATTTAAACGACGACTCAGTAAAAAACTTGAAGAATTCACTATAAAATATAAAGAAAAATATGATTTTGAAATCAAGAGTGTAAGAATTAATAAGACAGAAACCCAATGGGGAAGTTGTTCTGGCGACAATACTTTACGTTTTAATCTACGAATGTGTGTCCTACCCCTTAATTTAATTGATTATGTAGTTTTTCATGAATTAATTCACACTATTCACAAAAACCACGGGCCAAATTTTAAACGCTTCATTGAAAAAGAATTTCCTCTCTTTAGAAGCCTCGACAAAAAACTTCACTTATATTGGATACGCTCAAAAAAACTCCTTGAACTTATTTCTTAAACTTCTTAAAAATGAAACTTCCAAGCCTAAAAAAGAGAACCCCAAATATAATTAGAATGAAAAGTATAATTCCCCCTATATTTTCAGTAATCTTTGATAAACTTAAACAAAACACTAGGGCTGAAATTAAAAGTAGGCCAATTTTTTTATTTCCTTTAATTATTTCAAAAATTGTGTATCCAGCACCAAAAATCAGAAGGAATAAAATTACAAAAGCCACAACAAGAATAATTTTAACTAAAACATTAGCCACTCCTAAAAATAATGTTTCTATTAATGCACCCATTAAAGACATTTAATAAATTAAAGGGGAATTTTAAATGTGTTCTGAAAAAATTAAGAAATCAATGAAATTAGAAAATATTAACTATTATTTAATGGTAATAAACTATATATAGAAGATTGTCCAAGAAGGGATTGTGTTAATTGATAACTCAAGTGTTAAGAGGAATGTTGTAGAGAGCGCACAACAATTACAAATTCTTGTTTCTACACCTAAAGAAAAGCCAGTAAGCTCTGAGTCAAAAATTACTGAATCTTTATGGGAAAACCAAACAATTCCAGAAGAATATAAAAAAGAAATAAAAGAAAGGTGTAAAGTCTTCAATTCTTTTCTTAAAAATATTTCTCTACCTTATCTTGAATCAAAAAAACTAAAAGACACTCCACCCTACAAAGAAACTTCAAAACAAAGAGACCAAATATCTTATCAAGAACAAAAAAACGCTTCTCCTTGTCAAAATCAACTAGAAATTACCACTACTCTTATACCTACTAAAAAAAATAAAACCCCAAATAGTGAAAAGGCTTATGTTTCTGACATTGAAATAGATAAATTTATTGACGGTTTAACCATAGAAAGTGTTTTTGGTAAGTCCCTATGTGATTTATAATGAATTACAAAACTTTAATTATTTATACTCAATAAACCAATTCCTTTCTGATGGAATTCGAATTCAATTTTCCGCTTATTATGCTTAAGTTCCAAAAGCCAGTGGAATGGATGTATTCCTTTGGGACTAAGCATAAAAAAGCAGTTAAACGCATTGGGAATGTTGCGGTTGTTCTTGGAATACTTGGAATGATTCTTGCAATGTGGCTCATGATTAAGGGTGCATTCACTGTAATCAACGGCGGTCCATCACAAGTTGGTCTAGTAATTCCCGGAGTAAGACTCCCCGGTTCACAACTTTTTATTCCATTTTGGGAAGGCATCATTTCAATCTTCTTCTTAGCAATATTTCATGAGGGTATGCACGGAATTATGGCCGCAGCCGAGGGAATAAAATCAAGGTATACTGCTCTTCTCTTAATGCTTGTAATCCCAGCAGCAGGAGTTGAACTTGATGAACAAAAACTAAAAAAGAAATCAAAAATGGCAAAACTTCGAATATTTTCAGCAGGTTCACTCGGTAATTTTATCTTAGCCCTTATTTGTCTCGCCTTAATATTTCCAACAGGTAAATTGATTAGTGGTTTAATTGTTTATGACGGCCTCTTAATAACTAATTCAACAAATCCAGCTCTTGAAAGTGGAGACCTTCTCACTGAGATTAATGGAATTGATATAAGTTCTTTCAATAATTTAATTACTGCTTTTGATGAACTCGTCCCTAATTCAGAAATTATAATAAAAGTAAATGAAGAAGACAGAGTGGCAAAGCTCAATGAAGAGGGTAAACTTGGAGTTTATTTAGAACAACAATTCCATTTCACAAACCCATTAGGAAAACTTCTTGGATTTATATTCAGAGTTCTTGATATTTGTTTTAAAATTAATATTGGAGTCGGAATAATCAATCTCTTACCTCTCGGTATTCTTGACGGTGGAAGAATGATGGCTGAAATTAGTAAAAAATGGTATAAATTAATTGGAATTGTGTCAGGAATTCTCCTAATTTTCAACATTCTGGGGCCTATTGTGTTTTAACTCAAAAGTAGTACAGGTCTTATATAAATTAAAAAAGTCAGAATCTTTCTTGTAGGTGGGGTCATGGAAGATATAAATAATCCTGAAATTGTAAATGTGTTAGCTGAGGTCGCTGGAGCTAATTCTTTGGACATTGTTGAAGAGCTTTCTGAAGAAAACGAAATGGATGAATTTAGTTTGGCAGAAAGACTTGGAATGGATGTAAAAACAGTAAGGAAAATTTTATATCGTTTATATGATAGCCGATTAGTTAATTTCCGCAGAATTAAAGATGATGAAACCGGGTGGTATATTTATCTCTGGAAATTTGATGAACCTAAACTTAACATTCTAATTCATCGCATGAGAAAAACAAAAATTACAACAATTCGAGAACGTTTAGATTATGAGAAAAAACATCAATTCTTTATGTGTGAAAATGGGTGCTCAAGAATGCCTTTCAGTGATGCTATGGAAGCAAGTTTTAAATGTACTCATTGCGGTTCTAGATTAGATTTTAGAGACAATTCACATCTCGTAACTCAGATGGAAAAACAATTAAAAGCTATTGAAATCTCAATCGGATCCTGACTTCTTTTAAATTCCTTTTTCTTATCTTCTTGTGATATTACTGGACATAACATACGAGGGTAAAGATGAGGTAACAACAACCCTTTGGGGACGAGGGGAAACCTTTGAAGACACAAAATTTTTACCGTATATGTATGTCATACCTGAAAAAACAGAAAAACCAAATATGATAATCAATGGCAGAAAAATAGTAAAAATTGAAGAACTCGTGATGAAAGACTTGAATAAGGAAGTGAATGTTTGGAAAATTTATTTCAAAAATCCAAGTGATTTAAATTTATTTCGTCACGAACTAAAAGAATTTGGTGAACGCCGCGAGATGGATTTACCATTCGCTCGCCGTTATATGATAGACAAAAAATTAATTCCATTAGGAGATGTAATCTTACCCGAAATTAAAGCAGGAAAAAAAGAATACCCCCCACGAGTTCTTGCATTTGATATAGAAACCATAGCAAGTAAGGGAATTGCAATAGGAAAAGACCCCATCATTATGGCAAGCCTATGGAGTGAAAACTTAAAAATGGTAATTGGGTGGGGAAAAGGTGAGGGAAAACATTTCATTAGAGTTAAAGACGAAAAAGAATTAATTGAAAAATTTGTGGAAGTTGTTGATAAATTTAAACCAGACATAATTGTTGGGTATAATAGTGATTCCTTTGATTGGCCTTATTTTAAGGAAAGAGCAAAATTACACAAGGTGAAATTTAGAATAAATTCTCATAAAGTTTCAGCCTTGCGTCGTGGACGAGAAAATGTAATTAAGCTTAAAGGTCTCATTAACATAGATTTGTACCTCTTTATTAAGAATATACTTGCACCTTATATGAAGAGTGAAACTCTTAAACTGGATGATGTTTCAAAAGAACTTGTTGGACAAGGAAAAGTTTCAATTGGTGGAGCTGAAGGAATTAATGATGCTTGGGAAAATAATCCTAAACTTTTATATGAATATTCACTTCAAGACGCAAAAGTAACATATCTACTTGCAATGGAAGTACTACCTATGATTTATACTCTTGCTTCAACAGTTGGACAAACTCTCTTTGATGTTTCAAGAATGACATCTGGGCAAATGGTTGAATGGACTTTAATAAAAGAAGCTCACAAACAAAAAATGCTTGTTCCAAATAGACCAAAATATGAAGACTCTTTTGGCAGGCGTTCTGTTCGATTTGAGGGTGCATTTGTTAAAGACCCAATAAAAGGATTACATTCACCAATTGCAGTTTGTGATTTCAGAAGTCTTTATCCAACTATTATTATGGCTCATAATATTTCAGCAGATACAATTAATTGCAATCATCCAGAATGTAAAAAAAATATTTCCTCGACAGGAACTCACTTTTGTACGAGACAAACAGGATTCATCCCTGAAACCTTAAAAAAATTATTTGATAGGCGAATGAAATTAAAGAAAAAAGCAAGAGAATTGAAAAAGGGAACCTTAGAACAAAAAATTGTTGATACGGAACAAAAGGGCCTGAAGCTTATTCTTAACAGCTTTTACGGTTACTTAGGTTATGCAAATGCAAGATGGTATACCCTCGATTCTGCAAGAGCAGTAACAGCTTGGGGACGAGAATATATCACTCAAATTATGAAAGAAGCATCAATGAAAAACTTCACTGTTGTTTATGGCGATACCGATTCAGTAATGCTCACTTCACAAAGTGAATCATTTAAAGACGATGTAATAAATTTTACAAAAGAAATAAATAAATCATTACCTTCCCCAATTGAACTTGAAGTGGAAGGTTTTTTTATTAGGGGCGTCTTCGTAACAAAAAAAAGATATGCCTTACTTAGTGAAGATAACCAGCTCGTTGTAAAGGGATTAGAAAAAGTTAGACGAGATTGGAGTAAATTGGCAAGAAATACACAAGGGAAGGTATTGAGATTAATTTTAAATAATAAAGTTGAAGACGCTAAAGAATATATACGCGAAGTTATAAAAAAATTAAAATCAAAGGAAATTCCAATCAGTGAACTAATTATGAAAACTCAATTGACAAAACCACTTAATGAATATAAACAGATGGCCCCTCACGTAAAAGTTGCAAAAGATATGAAGAACCGAGGAGAGGATATTTTTCCAGGAATGCTTATTGAATATATTGTAACACCTGGAGGTAGAAGTATTTCGGAGCGTTCAATTGCCGTAAATCTTGCAAAAGATTATGATTCTTCTTATTATATTCAAAATCAGGTTTTACCCTCAGTAATGCGAATATTTGAGGCTTTAGGCGGAACAAAGGCAGAGTTAGAGGAAACCCAAAAAGGTTTGACTTCTTTTTTCTAACTTATTTCTACAACTTTCTTAGTTTTGAAAAAGTAAAAAAACCTAAAGTCCCAAGCAAAGTACTTATTGCAATAACTATCCAAAAAGCATTCACTTCTGTTTGAAATGGCAAAATAACATTCATACCATACAAACCTGTCATTATTGTTGGAATGGCGAGCGTTAAACTTAGAACAGTTAAAACTTTCATAATTTCATTAAGATTATTTCCGGCAATACTTGAATAAGCACTCATAGTATTTGCAGTTATTGCAAGATACATATTAATCATTTCAATTGCCTGATTGTTATCAATTCCAATATCATCAAGTATATCTGCATCTTGTGAATAAAGTCGTAAAAATTTTCCTGTCATAATTTTGTCAAGAACTGTTTGATTTCCATATGCGGCACTCTTAAAATATGTTAAAGTTTTTTGTATATTAAGAAGATTAAGAATTTTTTTGTTTCCTAAATATTTATGAACCTCGTCTTCCATTTCATCAATTTTTTTTTCTATGTGTGAAAGATATCCTAAAAAACTTCGCACTGTCATCCAAAAAACTTGAAAAAGGAAACGAGTTCTCTTAGTAGTAAAAAAACCCTTAGGATTATTCACTAAGGCTTCAATTATTTTTGTCTCGTTTTTTGAAATAGTTACTACATATTTTTCTGTCGATATTACTCCAAGAGGAATAGTTTCAAGGTCACCTTCAACAATATTAGGAATTTGCATAATAGTTAATTTTACATCCTCTTCTTCATCTATACGAGGCCTTTCATCTGGGTCTAAACTACTACTAATAAATTCCTTTGGGATTCCAATTTTAAGAAGGGTTTCAATTTCTTTATTTGTTGGATTTACGACATTTATCCAAGAACCGGTAACTGGCTTTTCAAGCCTTGAAAGTTCAGTTTCTCCCGCTTTCTTGAGTAAAATACTAAGCATATTGAAAAATACTCTGTGTATTTAAGTGGATTTTCATACTCTATTTATGAAGCCAACTGAAACTTTTTTATTAATAAGTTTAATTGCCTTCATTCTTTTACCATTCATAAACGCCGTTCCAAATCTTGAAGAATACAGACCACAAGAATTAGTAGAAGGTAAAGAATTTGAAGGTGGTTTAAATATTTTCAAATCTGTAGTTCTACTTACTATCAGTCTCGTAATTCTTAAAAAACTAAAAATCAAACTTTCTTGGTTCATTGATGCGTCTTCATTTTTTTCAGGATATCTCTTAGGTAGTATGTTTGGAATTGGTCTTCCATTGGGTTTGCTTATTCTTTCTTTAAGAAAATCAAAAAATTTTACTCTCTTCAATCTTTCATCTGCAGCAACCATTATTTGTTTTTCACTTCTTTTTGCCCCCTTCATAACACCAGAGGTAGGAATGTTACTCCTTGCTTTATTGAGTTTTTATGATGTTATTGGTGTACTTTATTTTCCTTACATTAAATTTTTATGGTTAGAAACTACAAAGAAACCTAAAGTGGAAAAGCAAAAATTAAGAAAATATAATTTTGAAAGTATGGCAATTCTTTTCAAAAATGGAATGGTCGGAGCTGGTGATTACGCACTTCCATTAATGTTCTCACTTAGTTTTGGATTTAAGGGGCTTCTTTCTATTCCTCTTCTTGCTCTTGGATTTAGTTTTAATCAAAAGCTCGCCAGAATCTTCGGAGCCTTTCCTGGAATTCCCTTTCAAGCCCTTTTTGCCTATGCTTTTTACATCTTGGCTGCGTAAAACAAGTAATGACGCACCTGCAATAAAAACTGTAAGCCCAGCAAGTTTTGCATAAGGCGGATAACTTATGAAACTCCCAAAAACAACAACTATAAGTGAGGCTAAAATCAAGGCCCCAATTTCTTTGTATAACACTTTAGTGAATGTTGAGGTAGGTTTAAAACCTTTATACTTCCCCTTCCATATTTTAGTATGATAGAAAAAGATATGGTTGATGCTATTGAAAATATTTCAGAAGAAATTCAAAAACTGAAAAAAGAATTTGAGGAAATTAAGCTTATGCTTCTGGACGTAACAAATAAACTGGACGAAGATAGAGAAGACGAAAAATAATCAGAACTCATAATCATCATCATACCCCCAATCTAGGATTGGGAATCAGTAGAGCGTCATCATCACAAAAAATATTAGCAAGCTTAATTATATACAAGTATTACTAATGTTGTGCGACCTAAAATTCATATAGCAACGGAAGGACTTGAAAAAAGTCTTTTTACGCATCTTAAGTTTATTCTTGAAGATAAGGGGCTTCTGTCTGAAACAGAACTTTGGGAAGAATCTTTAGCTTTCTTTTCACCAAATTTAGAAAAAATGACAGGCAGTCTCATAAAAAGTTATAAATTAAGTTTTGGTCGAAAAATTGGGGAGAAAACAGCTAAAACAAATATTTTAAACAATCTTAGATTAATTGTTTCCAAAATAAAAAAAAGTTTATTACACACACACAAACCTGTAATTGCAGGGGGGAAGCGATTTGGCAGAATTTTTTATTCAAAGGGACACGAGGGTCAAATCCAAACTAAGGTAAGAGAACTTGTAAAGAAGGGAGGAGGTCACCAATGGGAAACCCTAAAAAATGTCAAAAAAGGCCCCGTTAGAATAAATCCCTCAAATAAACGAGCAGTCCATCTCTTAGAATATTATGGACTAATTGAAGTTCAAAAAATAGGGGCTCCCTGTGCAGTAAGCCCCGGTTTCAAAATTGTTAACTCAAAAAAGTCAGAATCTCATGAAGCCTTCCCAACACACTTTAAAATTTGGAAACCTTTTGCTATTGAAACTTGGGTCCTGCGCGACGGTCCAGAAAAAATTAAACTTAAATTTGAATTAGCAGCTTGGGATCCTGTAAATAAATTATTTTATCTTGCCTTAAATAAAAAATACATCAGTTTAAGTCATCTTAAAACTTTACGTGAAAAACAAATAATTCTTGGTTTGCCTACAAAACTAAAAGTATTTTGTAATGATATAAGTGAATCTGCAAAAAAGTATGCAGAAAAGTGGGGGATTGAAATTGAAACTTCATCTTCTTAACACAATACATCTATAAGCGACCCATCATATTAATTTAGTGGATACGCTTCAAAAAATTATGAAAAAAACAGGAAAGAATAAAAATGAAGTCCATGTTCTAATTGAATTGAAAAGAAAAAATCTTGATTATTTAATAAGTGAGGAGGGAGCAATACATATTATTGCAAGTGAATTGGGAATTGTTTCAAAACCGGAATTCAAAATAAAAGATTTACAAGATGGAATTTCTGGGGTGAATTTATTTGTAAAAGTTGTTGACGTTTCCCAACTTCGAGAATTTCAGAGAAAAGGAAAACTTGGAAAAGTTAGAAATTTATTTGTAAAGGATGAAACTGGTGAATTATACCTCAGTCTATGGGACGATAAAGCGGAATTAGATATTAAAATTAATAATACCATAAAAATAATTGGTGCCTATGTAAGAAAAAACGGTAAGGAATTAGAAATAAGAGCAGGGAGACAATCAATAATTGATATTAATCCAAAAGACGCCCCTGAAATCTTAAGTAATATTAATGAAAAAAAAGAGGAAAAAACATTAAAAACAGCTGAAACAGGGGACGATATTAGATTAAAAGCGTGTTTAACTAGAGTTTTTGACCGTGAGCCTTTTTTTAATAACTCTGACGGTCCACAATTAATTATAAGTGGAATTCTTGATGATGGTTCAGCTTCAATGCGTGCCATATTTTTTAGAGATTCAGTTGAAAAAATTATAGGAATGTCAAAAAAGACAGCAATTGAAAAAGGAAAAGAAGCAATTCTAGATGCAGTAAAATTATTCACTACTTTCTTCTTGGTCGGTAGAATAAAATATAATGATTTTACAGATAGCAACGAATTTGTAGTGAATAGTGTTCACACAATTGATGTTGGCGACTTGGTAGATGACGCAATAAACCAAAGCATCAATATTTAATCTAAGAAAATATTTTTACGCCCTCGCACATAATATGCAAAATCATTTTCAGTATTTCCCTTAACTTTTTCTATGAAGGTCTGCATTTCACTTAATTTTGATGACATCATATCTGCAAGATGAACTGCAAGTGCCTCGGGGAACATTGGTTCCTTTGGAGAACCATATTCAAGTAATCCATGATGACTGGTTATGATGTGTAAAATTTTCTCTTGAATTAATTTTGGGGTTTTTAGAGTTTCCATTCGTTTTGAAAGGAAACTAATACCTAAAACTATATGACCTAAGAGTTGACCCTGTCTTGTTCCTTTTATCCTCGTTCCCATACTAAGTTCTTCCAATTTCCCTATATCATGAAGAAGGGAACCTGCAATCAAATAATCTTTATTTAGTTTGAAAAATTCTTCACTCAATAAACAATAACGAAGAATTTCAAGAGTATGTTCAAGCAAACCCCCATACCTATTATGGTGAATTTCTATTCCACCTGGATGTTTTTTCATTCTTTTAGAAATTTCAGGGTCATTAAAAATATTTTGTAATAAATTTTTTATGTCTTTATTTTTAATTGAATTCACTGCACTAAGGAGTTCTTTAAACATAATATCTACGTCACGATTTGGAGGGAGAATAAAATCTTGTGGGTCAAACTCATCTTCCTTTAATACCTCAAAAAGATTTCTATTATTTGCAGAAATTTGGAGTGCTCTCCTATAACGCCCAACAGACCCAGTTATATGAATAACCTTATCTTCAGAAACCTTATCAAAAAGTGCTTTAACTTCGGCTTCATTTCTGTCACCCCAATAAACATACTCAAGGCTTTGTCCACTGGCGTCAGACAAAAACAAGCGAAAAGAAAACCCTTTAACATATGGTTTAAAATCTCTCTTTAATTTAACAACAAAAATATCATCAATGATTTCGCCTTCTTTCAATTCACTAATTCTCTTTTTCTTTTTGAACATAATCTAATAGAGGGGCTTGATTTAAATCACTAATCAAAGCGCTTTGCCAGTGTTTTATCCATTTCAGCTACAACTTTAATATCTTCAGTCTTTGAAATTGAGGGAAAAATTATTACTTCTTTTATACTCTGTTTATTAAGGAGTATTGTTGTTATTCTACTAATTCCAATTCCCATTCCACCTGTTGGAGGTAGTCCATATTCAAGAGCACGAATATAATCTTTATCCATTGGCATATATTCCATACCTTTCACTTTAGCTTTTTTTCTAATTTGTTCTTCTTCTTTAAATCTAAGGTATTGTTCTAAAGGATTATTTAATTCACTAAATGCATTACCACACTCACTTCCTGCAATATATAATTCAAATCGTTGAGCTCGTTTTTTATTATCTTTCATTTTCTTTGCTAATGGACTTATATCAGAAGGAAAATCTGTAATAAATGTTGGCTGACTTAAAGTTTTTTCTACCTTCAATGAAAATAATTCTTCAATGGCATCACCAACTCGATGTACTTTTATTCCTTCTTTTTTTTGCTAAACTTAAAATTTGTTCGTCTGTCATATTGTCAATATCAATTCCTTTTTCTTTGAGTGAATCCCCCATAGTAATTCTACGCCAAGGTGGCGCAAATTCTATTTCCTTTTCTTGATATTTTATTTTGGTAGTTCCCATTGCCTTCTTAACTGCGTATGAAATTACTTTTTCGGAAAGTTTCATCATACCTTTATAATCTGTAAACGCTTGATAGAACTCCATTTGAACAAATTCGGGGTTGTGTCTACTATCAACAGATTCATTTCTAAAACAAGTAGCAAACTCAAAAACTTTTTCCATTCCTCCAACTATTAAACGCTTCAAATATAATTCTGGAGCAATTCGTAAAAACATATCTTGCTTCAAAAAATTGTGATGGGTCTTAAATGGTTTGGCAAATGCCCCCCCATAAATTGGTTGAAGTATGGGTGTATTCACTTCTGTAAATCCTTGAGACAACATATATTCCCTCATCCCATTCACAAATGCACTTATTTTTTTGAAATTATTTCTAACCTCTTCATTCATAACGAGGTCGACATATCTTTGACGATATCTTTTCTCAACATCTTTTAAACCATACCATTCTGAAGGAAGTGGTCGAAGTGATTTTGAAAGAATTTTTAATTCTGAAACTTTAAGGCTTATCTCCCCTCTTTTTGTCTTTAATATAACACCACCAACTCCAATAAAATCTCCTTCGTCTAAATATTCTTGTAAGAATTCAAAAGACTCCCCCTCTGAATCTTTCCTGAACAAAAGTTGAAGTTTTCCTTTTGCATCAAGTAAATCGACAAAGGCAACACCACCATGAATACGTATAGACATTATTCTACCTGATACTTTTTCGAATTTGTCTGTTATCTCACCATTAGTGAGCTTTGAAAATTGTTTTTTGATTTCAGAGGAATATTTAGTTTTTTCAAAATTAGTTTCATTAAAGGGGTTTATTCCTTTGTCCATTAATTTATTAAGTCGTTGAACGCGCCTCTGAATCAATTCATCCATTCAAAAATATGAATTTGATATTAAAAATAGTTTTTATTTTAAATTTAGTGCTTCTGTCATTGATTGAGTTGGGGCGTGTTTCTTAAGGAAAGGGTATAAGATTCTGCGTGCTTTTCTTCCTCTATTTATAGATAATAACAATCTTTTTTTCAAAGATAATCCTGACCCTGGAAAAGTCTGGAGTAATTCAGTCAAATCATAATAAAATAAAGTACAATTTTTTGGCTCAAAAAGTTTAGAAAAGGGATAAAAACTCCGATAAAATTGAAAATTAAATGTAAAAGGAAAAAATTTTGTTTTTTGGAAAGGAAATTCAGTTATTCCATCCTTTTCAAAGGGTTTTGAATCAAATTTAAAATTTTTATACTTCTTTCCCTTAGACAAGGAAGAAGAATATACATATCCAGCATTTCTAAGGAGTGACCATAAATTTTCATAACAAAAAAAATCAGGAGTTCTAAATCCCAAAATCTCTCTTTTAAATAAGGTTTCAAGGCTTTTTTTACTACTAACTATTTCTTCAGCTATTTCATCCTCAGTTAAAACACCAAAACTCTTTCCAGAAACACCAAGGGACGCAATTTCAACACCAGGAGGAACACCAATACTCTTTAATTTTTCAGCAACTTGACTCTGAATAAAAAGTGTGGCTGAAGACTCTGTATCCTCTAAAAAACTGAAAAGCCCCGGTAAAAAATCAAAATTTTCATTAGTATCTTTTCCCCAATCGTTTCCAATATTAACAGTTAGTATCACAAGAATTCTTCGTAAAACAATTAAATAACCATTTAGTGTAATTCAGTGGATAAGACATTCATCATCATTCCGGCTCATAATGAGGAAAAACATGTTGGAAATGTTGTGCGTGGGGCTAAGGAATTTGGTAATGTAATTGTAGTTGATGATGGTTCAACAGACGGAACTTCTGGAGTAGCTCACGAAAACGGTGCTAAAGTTTACAAATTATCAAAAAATAGGGGAAAAGGGTATGCACTAAGATTTGGAGCTAAAAAGGCCATTGAAAGGGGGGCGGAAACCTTAATTTTTATTGATGCGGATGAACAACACAGGACTGAAGACATACCTAAATTTATTGAAGCACTAAAAGGTGTAGATATTGTATTAAGTTCAAGAAAAGGCGGAAAGATGCCTTTAATTAAACGAATTGGAAATTGGGGAATAATAAATTTATTCAAACTTCTATTTGGAGCAGACCCTGGTGACATGTTATGTGGTTTCAAAGCAATAAGAAGTAAATCTTTAGAAAAAATAATGTGGAAAACTGATGGATACTCAGTTGAAATTGAAATGCTTGTAAACATTTTAAAAAATAAAATTATAATCTCAACAGTTGAAATCCCAATAATCTACAAAGATGTAAAGAAAGGGACGACAATCATAGATGGAATTAAAATTGGTATGACTCTTATCACGCTCTATTTATCTGAGTTATTTTAAAGGATTAAATCAGAAAATATTAATGAAAAAAAGTATTTCACTCGGTATTTTTATTTTGGCGTTATTCATTTTTTCAATAAACACGTTGCCCTTCATTTTTCAAGATAGTATTTGGAGTGATGAAGGTTTGTATATTTCATTAATCCCTAAAATTAGAACCTCTTTTCCAAATATTCCAATGGAAGAAATTGGACGTGCATCGTATAGTTATGCGCCACTCTTATATTATTCACTCTTACCTTTTGATGCATTTACTGCAACAAGAATTGGTA
>JAUUZA010000029.1 GCA_030590165.1 Candidatus Altarchaeota archaeon | reverse complement strand
GAAAATGTTGAGAAATTATTAAAGGACGAATTAGAAAGTTTTGGAACCCCCGTGAGACGAGGGATGCATAAATGATTATTGCTATTACTGGAGGTAAAGGGGGAACTGGAAAATCCTCAATAGCCACTGCTCTTGCAAATGAACTTTCTAAGAGGCACAAGGTTCAGTTGGTTGATTGTGATGTTGATTGTCCAAATGACCACCTTATCCTAGGTATTGAGCGAAAAGAAATAGAAAAAGTATATCAAATGATTCCTGTTTTAGATGAGTCTAAATGTACAAAATGTGGCAAATGTGCCCAGAACTGTAAGTCAAATGCAATAGTTTTTGTAAAAGACAAATTTCCCCTCTTCTTTATTGAACAATGTAATGGTTGTGGTGTTTGTGAAAAGATTTGTCCGACTGGTGCAATAAGTAGGGGAAAAAAATTAACTGGATATGTAAAGATTGGGAAGGATGAAACATCAGGTTTAGATTTAATTTCTGGTGAAATAATTCCAACTCAAATGGAAGGTGTGAGGGTTATAAGAAAAGCAAGAGAGCTTTCACAAGAAAAAGAATATGATTTTACAATAATAGATACTGCTGCAGGAACACATTGTCCGGTTGTTGCTGCATTAGAGGGAGTTGATTTTGTTTTAGCTGTTACTGAACCAACGCCTTTGGGGGTTCATGATTTAAATCTTATTTTAGATTTGTGTAAGGAATTAAAATTAAAATATGAAGTTGTAATCAATAAATCTACAATAGGTGATAAAAATTTAGTTTTAAAAATTTTAGAAGAAAAAAAAGTGAATATATTTGGAGAACTTCCTTATTCAAGAAAGATTATTGAAGATTATTCTAGAGGAAAACCAATAGTTCATAAAAATATTGAGGAAATGGCAAAGAAACTTGAGAGGTTGAGTCTATGAAAATAACAGTTTTATCGGGTAAGGGAGGCGTTGGAAAGAGTAGTATAGCTTCTTCTTTGGCAGTTTTATTTTCAAGAGAGAAAAGTGTTATTGCAGTTGATTGTGATGTTGATGCTCCAAATTTAGGATTATGTTTGGGATTAAAAGAAGAAGATTTTGAAAAAGAAGAAATTTCAACTACTGAAGTTGCAAGAGTAATTAAACCAAAATTTGAGGGATATGAAAAATGTAAAGATGTGTGTGAATTTTCTGCAATCACTATTGATGAAAAAGGGCTTAACATAAACCCCTTCTTATGTGAAGGTTGTGGAGCTTGTGAATTATTTTGTTCAAAGGGTGCAATAAAAACAGAAAAAGTTGTGAATGGTTGGATAGGTTCAGCAAAAAAAGATTTTCCTGTTTTTAGTGGTCAATTGAAAACTGGCCAATCAGGGTCAGGAGAAATAATTAATTTACTAAAAGAAAAAGCCAGTAAAACCGAGCATCAAATTATGATTATTGATGCTTCTGCAGGTATAGGTTGTCCAGTTATATCTTCAATAAAAGGAAGTGATTTTGTAGTTGCAGTGACTGAACCAACTCCTTCAGCGCTTTCAGATTTAAAACGTGCACTCGAAGTTGTGAAACATTTTAGGATAAAATATGGAGTTATAATTAATAAAGTGGATATAAATCCAGATTTTGTTAAAACAATTGAAGATATGTTAGAAACTGAAAAAATACCGATTTTAGGTAAGATTCCTTATGATATTGATTTTGTTAATGCTATTGTTAATTTGATGCCTCCAGTTGTGTATAATAAAAAATTTGAGCCATTATTTGAAAGTATAATTAAAAATATTGAAACGGCTTCAAAGTAGATATAAGGAGTTTAAAGTATGATAAAAAAATGCCCCGAGCTTTTTTCTAAAAAGCTCGACCAAAAAGGTGATTAAATGATAAAGAAATGTCCGGCGTGTAATAGTTCAAGATTCAAACGATACATGAATTCTTACAAATGTGCTAGGTGTGGATATACTTGGAAACCTTTAAATTCGAGTTCTCCCTAGCTTTAATTATGGGGTGGTCCCAAACACAGTCGGAAAAATGACTTTGAATATGGCCGCAGCCAAATAGGTGTTTTGTATGGAAATAAAAAATGAATTAGAGAGTATCGGAAAAGTCCTAAATTCTGGACACAGAGAAGAACAATTATGGTTTGATTTGGATACAACAACACCCTTAACAAAAGAAAATTATATTTCACTCGAAAAAAAATTTGAAGCTAAGAAAAAATTTGTAAAAGTAATTAATGCAGGTTCAGCTTTAGACAAAGAAAGTGGAAAAGAAGTTCAACGAATTTGGCTTGTTGCATTTGATAATAAAAAAGACTTAGATAAATGGACTGTTGACTATAGTGAACGAATGACAAGAGACCATAGATTTATTGGTGAACAATGTGATTGGTTCCATATTCAAGAAGACATAGTCGGGCAAGGTTTACCTTTATTTCATCCGAAAGGAATGATAATAAAAAATAAATTAATTGAATTAATGAGAGAAGTGAATGGAAAACTTGGATGTGAGGAAGTTGGAACTCCTCATATTGCAAAAGCAACATTGTGGAAAATGAGTGGTCACTACAAACATTATAGAGATAAGATGTTTATTTGGGAGCAAGAAGGTGAGGAATGGGGAATAAAAGCCATGAATTGTCCTTTACACATACAAATTTACAGATTCAAACCAAGAAGTTACAAAGACCTTCCAATAAGATATGCAGAATTTGCTATGGATTATAGGAAGGAACAAAGTGGAGAACTCCATGGTATATCAAGAACTTGGGCCTTTACACAGGACGACCATCACTTCATTGTAACTCCTGAACAAATTCAGGAAGAAGTAATAAAAATAATAAAAGCATCTCAGAAAGTTTATGCCCTCTTTGGATTTGAGTATAAAATTAAATTAGCAACAAAGCCAGATAATGCAATGGGTTCCCAAGAGTTTTGGGACAAGGCAGAAAAAGGGTTGAAAGAAGCATTAAAAGAAGTTAAAGTTGAGTATGAAATTGAAGAAGGTGACGGTTCATTTTATGGCCCAAAAATTGATGTATATGTCAAAGATAATATGGCACGATGGTGGCAATTGACAACAATTCAAACTGACTTTTTCATGCCAGAAAATTTCAAGATGAGTTATGTTGATACTGAAGGCAAGCATCAAAGACCAGTAATGGTTCACTTTGCAGTACTTGGTTCACTCGAGAGATTTATGTCAGTAATAATTGAAAGTTCAAAAGGGCGTCTACCACTTTGGCTTTCTCCAGAACAACTAAGAGTTTTACCAATTAATGATGACCAAAAAGAATATGCACAAAATTTAGTCAATGATTTGAGGGCATCAGGAATTAGAGCTGCTATTGATTCAGAAGGCACATTGAATAAAAGAATAAGGAATGCAGAACTTAACAAAGTTGCATTAATTGCTGTTGTTGGAAAAAGAGAAGTAGAAAATGAAACTGTTTCTGTTAGAACACATAAAGGAATTCAGATGAATATCCAAAAAACTAAAACAGGAATTAAAGGCAAAACTATTGATTATCCAAAACAGGACTTTAAGGAGAAACTTCTTTTGGCCGATATGGAAAGATCTGAATTTTAATGCCCAGCTTTGCTGGGGTTTCTTTTTAAATTTTAGAGTTACAAAAGAGTATGCAGAAAAAACAAGAACTTATTATTATTGATTCTAAATTTAATATAAGTCTAATTCAACGAAAAAAACTGAAAAAATTTTTGCTTTCTGAACTTAAGGAAAATTCAGCTCATTATTTAGTTTCTTTTAGGAAAGAAGTTGATAATTATGCAAAGGCTCAAATGTTTTATAGAAAAGTTATAGAACATCCTGATGAAAATTTTATGGAATTTTTAAAAGTATCAAAAACACCTTCAAGAAATAGTTTATTTTGTTTTACGCACAAAGGAATTTTTTTCCTTGACTTAGAAGAAGGTGCTTCAGCCTTTTTTAGATTGGAAAATCAAGAGAATTTTGTTATAGTAAAGAAAAAACAAATTTTAAGAAGTGTATATGAAAAATGGTGTAAACACGGAATTTTTCTTGTTCACGGAGAAAATTTATACAAATTTGAAAAATATTCCTTCGATAAAGGACCGGACGTTTTTCAAAAATATACACCACAAATTAAACACTGGGCCTTGGTTTATGTAACAAATCAAACAAGTTCAGATAAACCGACCACTTATTTTTCATCTATTGATAAATGAGAGCAAGTCTTTTATGTTTCCACTTGAATTGAAGATATGATAATTGTTTCAATTGAAGGCCCTGATTTTTCTGGAAAGAGTACTATAGCAACTGCACTCTTAATGAAATTAAGAGAACAAGGTCTAAAAGCTGAGAGAACAGCACTTCCATCCAGATTGATTACTGGAATGTTTGCCGACCTTTTAAGAAACTCAAAGGACAAAATTAGTCCTGAAGTATTTTCATTAGTATATGCCGCAGACCACTTGCATCATTATTTATCTTCAAAAGATAAACCAAAGACAGATATTTTGATTTTGGAAAGGTCTTCTCTTAGTTATTATGTTTATGAGGGAATGGTTCTTGGTGTAGACATGGATTGGTTAAAGGAACTCAATAAATTTAATGGAATGAAACCAAATTTAACCATCATTCCAAAAACTCCATATAAAGAATTACTGCGACGAAAAGGAATTAGGTTGGGAAGTGAAGATATTTTTGAAGCTGATGATTTTTTAAAAAAAGTTTCAACAAGTTTTTATGATTTACCTGATTGGATTAAGAATGAATATAATGTTGAGTATTTAGAATATAAGGAAGTGAATGAAATGACTGATGAAATAATCCAAAAAGTTCTTTCACTTCTTAAGTATAGATAATTCCTTGTCATCAATTTCAAAAGGAAGTTTTCCGTGTTTATGCATCTTCAATATTACTTGAAGATAATTTTGAGCAGTCTTTTTTGAACAATGAGTTCGGCGTCCTATCTTACTCAAAAGGCTTTTTCTGGCGGCTCTTGTGCCACGAGTACGCCCCATCATCATCAAAAACAAAGGAGGACGATAAGCAACAAATTTATATGAAGGTTTTGTTTTTGCCATTGCAACTCCGGAAGTTGAAAGAGTTATGACGTGTTTTAAGAGAGACCAATCTTGACGACGATAAATCCGTCCATAAAAAACGTCTGCCCTACTTAATACATCATAGGCACGCATAATATCGTCACCTTCATATTCACGGTGAATGTTTTCATCAAGCCAAAGCATTACTTCACCAATATTATTTTTTAAATTATTTGTCGCATTTCTTGCGCGTTTTACACTCTGGCTCTTGAATATATCTCGAAGTGCTTCAAAAATTGAGTTTTGTCTATTACGTTCACCAAGTGAAAGGAGGGCATCATCATTCACTTCAATCTTCCCAGTCGATAATGATTGTAAATCAGTTATGGCACTTCTAATATCTCCACTACCGGCAATTTGTAGTAGAACTGAGCGTTTAATCTTAATTCCTTCTTCATCAGCTATTTTTTCAAGAAGTTTTACAATCTCATTTGTTTTTGGGCGTTTAAACTCGACTTCAATTATATGGTTTCGTAGGCTTCTAATTGGATTTGCCCAATTATCATTACAAGTTAAATAAACAGGAAATTTACTTCGTTTTATTAATTCAACTATGGCTTGGATACCACCAAAATCTTTTCGTCCACTCATTCCGTCAACTTCATCAATTACAATTAATTTTTTCTTACCAAAAAGACTGGCTTGGAGTGCGGCACCCATTAGTCGTTCATGAATATCTTTTTTCTTTCTGAAATCACTTGCATTCATTTCAATGAGTTCTAAATCAAAGGTTTTTGCAATTAAGTAGGCAAGAGTAGTTTTTCCAATACCTGGAGGTCCATATGCTAATAATCCTTTGGAAGGTGATTTTAACCATGCTAGAACTCTTTTTTTAGCTTCATCTTGACCGACAAGGTCATCAAGATTTTTTGGGTAATGTTTATGAAGCCACACTTGAGTTTAGATTTTACATTCTTATAAATTTAAGGACTTTCAAATTTTAGTCCTCACACATAAATGTTACTTATGCTAAAGTTTTTTGTGGAAGTTATTCCGTTTAACCGAACAAATTTTGATTTTAGTAAATTGAAGAAACATATGAAAGAAGGGCCAATTTATCTCCAAGCACAACTAAAATATCAAGTTTTAGTCGATGAATTTTTGCGAGGGCTTCTTCCTTGGGAAATTTTTTTACTCGAAATTAGTCGAAGAACAGGAACTTCGCGTCCTGAAGAAACACTTTTATGGGTAAAATTAGTTAAGGAATGTCAAACTTTGGGCTTGCGTGCAAAACTAATTGAACCTGATTTTGATAAATTAATGGTTAAAGTTGAAAATGAACTCAAAATGGATAAAGATACTAAAGTTAGAGTTATACAAGAAGCCAGGCTTTGGTTCCTCTCGAATTCAGGGTATATGAAACATTTTTATGCTGCGTTTGATGATATTTTTTATTGGTTACCTTTCCACCTATTTTTCAGACAGATTTGGCTAAAATTAGCAAGTTTCTTTGTGCACCTCGTTCCTGGAGACCAGAAAGATGTTATGGTGGCGGTTAGTAAGGCATACGATATTATGATAGTAGATATTGCTCACAAATTCAGAAAAGCCAAGAGAGGAGTTTTGTTTTTGGAAGAGAGTATGGCTTCAAATGTTGAACAAAGACTTCTTGAGCTGTAAAAATGGGGATTTGAGAAGTCAAGTTTTTTAATACCACGGTATGAGCAAGAAGTATGAAAGGTGTAATAGTTAGTTATAGAACAGGGAGACACACTCAAAATCCTTTTCAAATGATTATCAAATTGGAAGGAGTTACTACAAAAGAAGAGGCTGAAAAGCTCGTAGGAAAAGAAGTCATTTGGACGACTCAGACTGGAAAGGAAATTAAAGGTACTGTGAGTGGGGCTCATGGAAATAAGGGTGTTGTTAGGGCTCGTTTTAGGAAGGGAATGCCGGGACAATCGCTCGGTACTGAAATTATCTTGAAGTGAGTTATCCCTTTTTTAGAGTTAAAAATAATTTTAAAATAGTTCGGGAATTATTCTTGTGCAAAAGTATCAAGAAGATTTTATTGATTTTTTATGGGAAACTGGGGCTTTAAAGTTTGGAGAATTTAAACTGAAGAGTGGAAGACACTCACCATATTTTATTAATTTTAGTAGTTTGATTGAAAACGGACAAAATTTGAAAAAATTAGGTGAATTTTATTCACAAGCCTTAGAAAATGAAATAGGCCTTGAAAATTTTGACCTTGTTTTTGGCCCTGCAGACAAGGGAACTCCCCTTTCTGTTGCCGTTTCCATTGCTTTATCGTCTTTATATGAAATTAATAAGGATGTAGTTTACAATCGTAAGCTTCCTAAAGCCCATGGCGAAGGAAGTGAAAAAGATTTTCAAAAAAATTGGTTGTTTGGTAAGAAAATTGAAGATGAGAAAATTGTAATAATTGATGATGTATTCACCACAGGAAAAACGAAGTATGACGCTATTGATTTATTTGATAAAGTTTCAGAAAAGCTAAGTTATACTAGTGTTTTGATTGGTGTTGATAGACAGGAAATTGGAGAAAGCGGAAAGAGTGCAATTAGTGAATTTGAGGAAATGAAGAAAATACCTGTTTATTCAATTGTGAATATTACTGAAGTTTTTAATTATCTTGAATCTAAAAGAAAGATAAGTCCAGTCATAATTAGAAAAATGAAAGATTATGTAGGGAAATTTGGGACTAATGAAGCCAAGAGAGCACTTAAATTGAAGGGACTTTACTTACTCTAATTCTTGTTCCTTCCCCAAACTTCCAAGCTCGTTTTATTGCGTGTGGGCTAGAACCATCAAAAACATAGCATTCAATATTATTTTCAGCAGAAATATGGGCAAGCTCCATTACTTTCTCCTTAATGCCGCCCTTAATATCTAATCTCTCTTTATCATCAAGATTTGGCACTATATCACGGAAATTCCAGTCAGCAATTTCATCAACCTTTTCACCCTTAATTGTAAGTGGCCCAGTTGAAGCCAATAAGAATTTTCTTGGTTTAATAACCTTGGCAAGTTCACGAAGAATTTGTTCAGTAGAAAGTAATTCATATCCTGTTTCCCTATCAAGTATTGGGTCAAAGTGAAGAACAGGAACATATTTTTTTATTGATGTTAAAATTTGGTCAAACATAGTTTTCTCAATTTTTCCACCCTTCATTAACATAAAGTTACTTGGGGAAAAACCGACTGCAGGAATTTCCTTTGCAATTAAACTTGAGACTACAATAGTATTCAATTTCATCATTGATTCTCTAATTTTAAAGTATCCAGAATCAAGACCGGCGTATTCATTGGCTATAAAATGGCCAAAACTGCCTCCACCGTGGCCCACTATAATATCTTCTTTTACTTCACCAATTGAATGAGCAACAGTTTCAAGCGTCTTCCAATTGACTGAAAAGGGTTTATTTTTGTCGGTAATAAGTGGCCCAGCAATTTTAATGAAAATCATTTCACCAGCTCTTTCATTCTCATGGAAT
>JAUUZA010000008.1 GCA_030590165.1 Candidatus Altarchaeota archaeon | reverse complement strand
TATACTTCTATAACGCATAGTAAAATGCAACAACTCTATGTAATAAACTTCAAAGCATACCCACACACCATTGGTAAAAAAGGACTTAAAATCGCAAAAAGTCTTGACAACTTTGCTAAGGAGACAGGTGAAAAAATTATAATCTGTGTTCAAGCAACAGACCTTCGTATGATTTCAAATGAAGTAACCATTCCAGTTTTCGCACAAGGATTTGACCCTATTGAACCTGGAGCAAAAACTGGGCAACTTTCAATCGAAGCAATTCTTGAGGCGGGAGCTGAAGGAACAATAGTGAATCATAGTGAAAATCGTGTACCATTTGAAACCATAAAAACAATTATTGAAAAAATAAAAGCTGCAGGAAAAGTCGTCATAGTTTGTGCAAAAGATGCAAAAGAAGTAGGTGAGCTTTCAAAACTTAATCCTAATTTTGTTGCAATTGAACCTCCTGAACTTATTGGTGGGGATATAAGTGTAAGTAACGCTCAACCAGAAATAATCTCAGATAGTGTTTCACTTTCACAAGTTCCAGTTCTTGTTGGTGCAGGAGTTAAAACAAGTGAAGACGTTACAAAAGCAAAAGAACTTGGTTCACACGGCGTCCTTGTTGCCAGTGGAATTGTTAAGAAAGACAACATACTCCTCGCAATAAAAAATTTAACTGGAAAAAAATAAAAGTTGCCCCAACCGAAGTTGGGGAAAAAGAGTTCAAATGGATTTGAATCTCTTTTTCAATTTATTAAGAACATCTGGCAAAGTAGTGTATTCCATTTCATCTAAACCAAGTCTCGCAGGCTCAAATGGACCATGCATTCTAAGATAATCTGCAACAATATTTGATTTCTGTCTAGCCCTATCATATGAAGGGTCATCAAATAAATCAACAGGTCCAATTAACTTCCCATTAGCTAATTGAAATCCAGCAGCAATTACCCGCGGAGGTCCATCAAATCTAGATGGTGTTGATTGTGCAAAACTTGTAGGCATGAAGGGTCCATGGTGACTTCCTCGCATCCATCCTTTAACTAAGAAAGGGAATGCGAACGGTTCAATCACTTCACCAAGTGCGGGAAATGCACCTTGGGCTCGAACAATCATTACAGGGTCATCTTTGCCAATATATTTTCCTCCAGAAATTTCATGAAGACTTTCAGTACTCGTAACGGCACCAATTTCACCCTCTTTCGAAAAAATTCGTTTTACAACATATCGCTCACTTGCGCCAATCAATGCAAGAATTGAATAAATTTCTTTAGGTGCATCCATTATTACTTTTTTCTTTTTGTGCAAATCAAAAATCTCAAAATTATAACCCTTTGAAACCTTTGGTGAAACTACAAGTCCAGCCGTATTAAATGGGTCTGCAAAAACTTTGTAAAGTGGAAAATTCCAAGCTCCTGATTCTGTCTTGTCTGCCATAAAAATTACAATAGGTTCACTTTTTCTTTCTTTTATTTCCATTTCAGCAATTCCAGGACCCATTCCCCTAATATTACTTGAAAACGCATCTGCCAATAAATCTTGACCTGCCCCATAAAGTTTCATTTTTTTTGCAACAGCAGTCCCTGCAATAAAAGTGTCCCACGCAAGTTTATGAATTTTTTTACTATCAACACCTTTTTTATGTGTCATAATAAGTTGTAAATCATCACCACAAGCAAGAACTCTAAAATCGATTAAAGTCTTATCTTTTTTTGCTTTTAACAACTTTTTTTCGGCTGTCTTAATTAACTCTGGATGAACCGAATGATGTCCAGGGTAGCCACCTATATCTGCTTTAATAGCACTAATAGTCACCATACCATTTCGTAATACCGTAATCATTTAAAGGTTTCCAAGCTAAATTTAAATTATGGATGAAGATACTCGTCGCATTTTCTTAACGGACGATGCTGCTTCTTCTAAAAGCTTCTTACTATCTAAAAATGGCACCTTTTTGTTTCTATTTTGTAATGGAGCTTTTGGAAGTAAATGGGCTGGACTTTGGCATAATAGCACAAAATTTATTGAATATTTAGCTTTTAGAGTGAATGGAAAATGGTTAAGTCCTGAAAATTTTAAATCAATTAAATATAATGGGATAACTGCCGAAATCACTTACGATATTGGTGAAAAAATAAAACAGTCTATAGTTGTAGGTCCTGGAAATTTATCAATAAAAATTCAATCAAATAAAGAAGTTGAAGTTGATTTAGAATTGGGGATGAATATTAGAAAACGAGATGAAAATATTCATAATCGCGAATACACTATTACCACAAATAAAGGTTTAAGAATTAAAAATTCACTCGGTTCTTTGAAAATTGATACTGAATCTTCACAATTCACTCCAATGAATTTACGTGAAAGACATTTCCCAGGTAAATATGCCAATAATAAAGGGTACGATTGGCAAGAAGAAGAACAAGAAAAGTTTGTTCCTGGAATAATTTCCAAAACAGGAAAGAATGTTGAATTTAATATTACTCTTAATACAAGAAAACAAAAATCGTTTCAAGAATTAAAAAAGGAAAATAGAACATATATACGACATCTCGAAAAAAAATCAGACTGGAAAACGGCAGTTTCTTGTTCAAATTTTGTAACAAGAATTGAAGGAAAACCGGCTTTCTTTGCAGGCTTTCCTTATTTTAATGAATTTTGGACGCGTGACTTTTTGTGGATGGTAAAACCATTATTAAAAAAGGGTTTTGAAGAAGAAGTTAAAGGAGCTTTAGAATTAATTGGAAAACATCAATTGAAAGACGGAAACTTCCCAAATATTGTTGGAAAGCCAACACCAAATGCAGATTCTACCCCTTTATGGATTATTGCAATAAATGAATATGCTAAACATACTGGAAAATTTATTCAACAAATAAAATTAAACAAAGCTATTGAACTTGGATTAAAAAAAGGTTTAATTTCACATCCTGAAAATTTAACTTGGATGGATACTCTACATAGACCAAAAGCAATTGAAATCCAATCTCTTTGGGTAGAAGCTCTTGAAGGAAGTTCAGAATTATTAAATAACCAAAAATTTTCAAATACTGCTGAAACGCTTTGGTCTAAAATTGAAAGTGAATATTTCAATGACTTCTTTAAAGACAGTTTAGGTGGGCCTTATAACTTTACTATAAATTCATTAATGCCTATATTTTTCAAACAAGCATCTTTATATCAAAAGAAACAAACTTTAAAGAAAGCAAAAGATGAGCTTCTTACTGAATTTGGCGTAAAAGCAGTAAGTAAAAATGAAAGTGCAAATCCCGAAAAATATCATGAAAGAATCTGGGGTCTTTCTACTTACTGGGCAAGTGAATGTTTTGGAAAGGCAACTTCACAAAAGATTTTAAAAAATTTCAAAAAATGGACTGACGCACAAACTTTATTTGGAATTCCAGAAACAATAACGAACAATAAACCAAGAGGAGCTTCACATCAATTATGGTCTGTTGCATTTATTCCATCATTATTAGGAGGAACATCTGAGAATGAAAATTCTAATGTTAGTTAGTGAACTCTGGCCTGTTTTCAGTGGAGGTTTAGGGATTGCTGCATATGAATTAGTAAAAAATGTTGAAAGTCTTTTTCCGCAGGTAACCTTCAAAATAGCCATCCCAAGACTAAATTGGAAAGGTGATTTAAAAGCGGAGATAATTGAAACCCCAACAGAAATTTATTCAGTTTATTTTGAAAGGGGTGAACCTAATTTAGATTGGGGTTCAATTGGACAATTTTATAAATTTAATTACGCTTTAGCAAGAGCTTGTGAGAAAAAAGAATATGATATAATTCATATTAATGATTGGATGACAGTTCCAGCAGGGATACTTTTAAAAGAAAAAGGGAAGCCAATGATATTTCATCTTCACAGTACAGAATATGATAGAACAAATGAAAAACCACGTCAATGGGTCGTTGAAATTGAAAAACTTGGAGCTCAAAAAGCAGATTTAGTAATTGCAAATAGTTTTAGAACAAAAAGAGAATTAATTGAATTATATGGAATTAATGAAAACAAAATAAGAGTAGTGTATAATGGTATAAATCTTGAAAAATTTGCTCCACATAACCCTAAAAAAATAAAAAAATCAGAGGGAAAAATTGTTCTTTTTGTTGGTAGACTAACAATCCAGAAAGGAATTTGGCACTTACTACAAGCTGCAAAAAAAGTTCTTGAAAAATCTCCTGAAACAAAATTTATATTTGTTGGAAAGGGCCCTGATTTACCCTTCCTAATAAAAACTTCGATTGAATTAGGAATTGAAAAAAGTATAATATTCACTGGAAAAATTAGTGACGAGGAACTTTTAGCTGCATATAAAATGTGTGATGTTTTTGTTATGCCTTCCGTAAGCGAACCATTTGGAATCGTAGCTTTAGAAGCTCTAGCTTCAGGAAAACCATTAATTATAAGTAAGACTTCAGGAGTTTGTGAAATTTTAAAACATTGTTTCAAAGTAGATTTTTGGGATATTGAAATTATGGCGTCTCGAATTCTAGAAACTTTGAATTATGATTCACTAAATTATGCTTTGAGTCAAAATGGACTAAGAGAAGTTCAAAAACTAAGTTGGAAAAATTCTGCAAAAGCTTGTGTAAAAGTATACGAGGCGCTTCTGCATGCATAAAACTGCTTTCTGTTCCGTTCTTCATCAACCTTGGCGCATATCTAAATTTTCGTTTTTTGAGATTGGTCAACATAAAAAATATTTTGACGATAGACTCAATGAACATTTATTCAAAAGAATTTCAAGAAAAAGTTACATCCCAACCCTTCAAATTATGAAAGACTTATGTGAAGACACTGAATTCAAAGTAAATCTTTCTATTACAGGAACTTTTTTTCAACAAGCTGAAACATACAAACCAAAGGTTATTAAATTATTAAAAAAATTAAATGAAACAAATAAATTAGAATTGATTGGTGAAACTTTCTATCATTCACTTGCTTTCTTAATTTCACCTGAAGAATTTAAAAGCCAGGTACTTATGCATCGCAAACTTTTGAAAGATGTTTTTAATCATAGTGCAAAAATTTTCAGAAACACCGAATCAATGTATAATGATGATGTTGCGAACTCAATTGAAAAACTCAAATTCAAAGGTATTATCACAGAAGGAAGTGCTTCTCTTTTAGGGTGGAGAGACCCAGGTTATCCTTATCAAGCAGGAAACACCAACCTTCAATTATTTATGAGAAATTACAAACTCAGTGATGATATTGCTTTTAGATTTTCATCAAGAGATTGGAAAGAATTTCCACTAACAGCAGAAAAATATGCTTCTTGGATAAAAAAACGAGCAACCCCACATACCCTTCTCTTTATTGATTTTGAAACTTTTGGGGAACATCAATGGGAAGACACTGGTATTTTTGAATTCTTAAAGTATCTCCCAGAGAAAGCCAATTCAAATACAGGAATTAAATGGACAAATCTTTCAGAACTTTTTTCAAAGAAACGTAAAGTAAAATTAAATTGCCCTAATTTTATTTCATGGGCTGATATGGACAGAGACTTGAG
This sequence comes from Candidatus Altarchaeota archaeon, assembly GCA_030590165.1. Classification (GTDB taxonomy): domain Archaea; phylum SpSt-1190; class SpSt-1190; order SpSt-1190; family SpSt-1190; genus JAUUZA01. The sequence continues at coordinate 20,248 of JAUUZA010000008.1, read as the reverse complement.
TGCTTGGTTGGGAAATGATATGCAAAATTCAGCTTTCAGATTCTTAAAAGAATTAGAACTTCCCGTAAAACAAACTAAAGATAAAAATTTATTGGAAGTATGGAGACGCCTAACAACTAGTGACCATTTATATTATTTAAGTACAAAATTTGCTGGTGATGAAGAGGTTCATAGTTATTTCAGAGAAGAAGCACATGCAAGTCCATATGAAGCATTCACTAATTATATGAATATACTTCAAGACCTGCGCTCTCTTGTTAACAAAAAGTTATCTTCAGCAAAATCATAAGCTTCAAAATAATTATTAATAACATTATCCCAAATAAAATGTTTCTTAATCACTTTATAAGAAGATTCTTCAGAACTTGTTTTTTCACTGTCACTTTGTTTTATAAATCTTTCTAAAATATTAGTCAATCTAATGATTGGATCTTTTGTTAAATCAATTAAGTGAATTCCTTTTTTACTCTTTATTTTAACTGCACTACCAAAACCAGATGAAGTTGTAGTAATGGCTTCACTCAAAAATGCCGCAGATTCCATTGGCGTATAACCCCAAGGTTCATATTTACTTAGAAAAACACCCATATCTGATGCAATCATAAATTGTTCATAACCAAGACCAAGAAGTGAATCTTCGTGAGTAATATATTTCGGATAATAAATTACTTTAACTCTATCTTCTTCTTTATTCATCAATCCTTTTTCTTTAAGACGACATAAAATCTTATCTTGATTCTCATCATAAGCTAATTTAAATGCAGATAAAGGCGGGATTGAACTTAAAACTTTTGAATTAGAATAAAAATTTCTAGCAACATCATCATTAACACTAATTGTTCCTGTCGGAACAAGAATAAACACAACCAATGTTTTTTCACTTTTTTCAGATTTAAGGTGTTTATTTAATTCACCCAAAGCATCAATAAACAATCCATATCCTTTGTTAACAAATTCATATCTTCCAGAAGTGTGAATTATTCTCATTTCATCCTTAAGACTATAATAAGGAGAAAAATATTTTTTAACAAAATTCTTCAATTTAGTTTCAAATTTCATTTTTTCTGTTTTAAGTAAATTAAGACTACTTAACGAATTTTTATTAAGGGCATTATATGTAACAAAATCTGGTTTTCGCCCAAGAACTTTGTGTGCCTCTTTTGAAGTTGAATCACTAACAGTCGTAAAAACAGTTGCAAAATTAGCTGAAAGCTTCTCAAGTTGATGTTTCTCCCAAACTTTTAGTTCTTTAGATAATATGTCTGGATTTCTTCCTTTAAAATTACCACTTGATGCCCTCCCTACAACTGTTGCGTGAGTTGTAAACACTATTGGTAGTTGTTTATTAAGATAAAGAAGAACTCCACCAGTTAACCACTCGTGTAATTGAATTAGATGAGTTCCTTTTACTGTTTTTTTAATTTCTTCTAAAAACATTCCAACAGCAACACTCCACGCTAAAGGTTCATCAAACTCATATGTTGAGTGAAGTGAATCAAGTTTATATTTTTCCCAAAATTCTTTTTTTATACTATTAATTTCTTTCTCCATAAATTCCTTACTATCAATTAAAATTATTTTTGAATTATTAGCATACGCCCAGAGACCATAATGTAATTTGATTCCTTTTTTGTTAAGTTTCTTAAATATTTTTTTAAGGTAAACTGGAACTGGTTTTTTTATTATTTCAAATTTATTCTTATCATAAAATCCTATAGTAAAATAATTATCTTTAAATTTTTTTCTCATATATGAATTCTTCGAAGTAATTACTGTCCAAATTCCTCCAACTTTGTTCCCGCATTCAAAACTAACTTCCCATAAATATCTGTTTTTCAAAATTTCACCTTTCTAAATTCTTCTGTAAATTCCTCTGGAGGAAAAGAATTAATATACATATCGTTACTTAATTCAAATCCTGCAAAATTTGAGATTCTAGGATATATTTCAAAATGAAGATGAAAATCTCTATTTTTTGGAGCTTGATGTATTGCAAGATTATATGGTAAACCTGGAAAAATTTTATCTAGTGTCTGTAACACTTGTTTTAATATTTTAGCTAAATCTTGTGTTTCAGTTGATGTCAACTCAAAAAGAGTTCTAACATGCCTTTTTGGAAGTATCCAAGTTTCTCCCACAAATACAGAAGAATATGGAGCTAATGCATAAAATTTCTGTGAATCAATTAATATTCTTTTTCCTTCTTTTTTCTCTTCTTTATAAATTTTTTCAAAAATACATTCACCAAACATTGATGAATATTCTTCCATCTTTCTTCGTTCACTTTCAATCAGACGCGGTACAACCGGCAGTGCAATAATTTGTGAATGTGAGTGAGCAATACTAGCTCCAGCCAACGCACCTTTATTCTTAAAAATACTAACATATTGAACGCTTTTATCAGACATGTGTGATTTTGTTCTCTGAGAAAAAACATCTAAAATGTCTTTTATGTGTTTTTCTGAAAAATCTTCAAATTTAACCTTATGTTCACTATTTTCAATAACAACTTCATGAAATCCAACTGCAGGAAAACTTTCAAAAAAATCTTTACGTCGAGAAACCTTATTTTCATTACTTACACAAGGAAATTTATTTGGGATTACAGCAATACGCCAAGGCTCTCCAATTTTATAAAATATTGGTTGATTTAATCCACCTGGACAAAAAGGGCAATTTCTTTTTTGAATATTAACTTCTCGAATTTCAAAATCAAAAGGACGCTTTCCTCTATTGGATGAAGTTATTACCCATCTGTCTAAAAAATAGTGCTTGCGGACATCATTCACACTAAAGTGATATTAAAAACTAATTAAAGATTATGATACACCTATGTAATGAATATCCCAGACAAAAATGATATTTGGATAGGTCTTTTTACCCATCTTGATTCAGTTGCGAGGGGAAGTCTTGACCTTTTATTAAAATTAAAAGGAATGGGCATTGAAGAGCACGGAAAAGAGTATTTTATTGATGATTCGACCTTTAAAACTATAAATAAAATTTTAACAACGACAGAAACTCAAGTTGGTGGAAACGCAGGAAACGCTGCTTTCTTTCTTGGAAATCTTGGCCTAGATTGTAATCTCTCAGCACCGTTTCGCCCAGAGAGATTGATGAATTTTTATGCAGGTCTCCCTGTTTATTTCTGGGGCGCAAGACGAAAAACAGCAACAGCAGGAATTCGAAAAAAAGACCCTTGTTTTGAACACATAGTTATAAAATTATTCAAACCCCTTTCAAATAAGGGAAGAACCATTCTCAGTTTTGATGAAATGACTCAAAAAGGTGAACTCGATAAAGGTTTTTGGGAAAAAATGACAAAAGGTATTTTTTTACTATCTGGATTTCATTTAATAAAATCTAAAAAAAGAATAAGTGAAATAATAGATAAACTTGCTTCAAAAAATATGACTGTTTATCTTGAGATGGGAGAGCCTTCTTCTTCAATGAAATTTGCAGTAAAAAAACTTCTTAATGAAAATCTTGTTAATCATATAGGAATGAATGAACGTGAAGCTCAAAAAATTTTCAAGTTGAATTATCAAAACCTTAAAACAAAATCAGAGGAATTAGAATGTGGAATAACAATTCATACTCCGGATTATGTAACTTCAACAAATAAGAAAATGCTCAGAAGTTCTATTGATATTGTTCAAGCTTGGGCTATGGGTAGTTTTCTCCAATATAAACAAGTTTTATCTCTACCCCTAAAACGAACCCCAAAAGGAACAATAGCCGGAAGAGCTCTTCCTTATTTAGAAAGACAAGTTGGTTTAGGTGACGCCTTTTCAGCTATTGACGCTATTAGATTATTTCAACCAAAAAAAATGGAAAATTTAATATCACGTTTACCCTTCTACGGAACGGATCAATTCCCGTCCTACCTTTAATTGATGATTTAATTCTTCAACAGTTTCACCTGTTGCAAAGAGTTTAAGTGTTCCAATCTCTGTATTACTTTCCCTCAAAAGAAAATGACCTTTATCGTTTTGAATTCGAACTCCACCATCTGGAGGAATAATTGTAAAATCGCGACCTTTTTTTTCAACAAAATTTACAACTTTCTCATTAAAGCCCGGTTTAACTTTAAACCTTTCTTATTTCTGTTCATATTTAGGATCGCCTTTTAAAATTTTTTCAATGGGGATTGTTAATTTATCTAACCAATATGCAACTGCAAATGGAGCTTCACTCCACTGAAATCGTTCATCATTCACTGCATAACCGCCACTATGCCAATTTTCTTCAAACCACATAGCATTTTCTTTTTGTGCTATTACTTGTTGATTTGGTCGCCCAATACTGCCTACAATCACTTTGACCCCAAGTGATTCAAGATAATTCACTATTTGAGGGGGCGTTCTTTGATCTGAAACTACTTTTTTATCTTTAAATAAGCCCTCTCTTGTCATCCCAGCAAGAAATTTAGAAAATAAAACCATTTTTGATTTAAAATACATTGCACTTCTATCTGCATCTCCATCGAAAGCAAATCCAAAACCATTCCAATCAACACTTATTTTTGGTTCTGGTTTCATCCCTCCAAAATCTGCCAAAAGTTGATTATTCATGAACGTTGCTCTTGGATACATTTTCTTTGCCAAACGTGGCATTATTAAATTTGCAGCACCATTAACAAGGTCAAAAGTAACTTCATTTGAAAATTTATTCAATAAACAAACCCAATTTGAATAATTTTCAAGTACAACTTCACTTTTAATTTGTTTTATAAAATCTAACTCTTTCTCAAAAATGTCACCTTTAAATTTTCCAGATGAAATCTTGATTCCATTATAATTTGGAGGATTATGTGATGCCGTTGAATGTAAAACTGTCACCTTTGATTTTTCACTTTTAGAAATTAAACCGCCGAAATAAAGTGAAACAGTTGTCGGAATAAAACCATCAACAACAATTGATTCAATTCCACTATCTGATGCAAATTTTTCAAAAGCATCAAGAAAAATCTCACTATAATTTCTATGATCTCTCGAAAAAATCATAATCTTTGGTTTCGTTACTTTCTCTATTGAATTAAAAAAAATATCTGTTTCTTGAATAAACCTAGATTTATTTTTTATTAAATCCATTGCGGTTCTTAAATCATAACCAAGTTTAGATGTGGACAAAATCTCAGAATTTTTAAGAAGATTCATTTCATCCAAAGATTTAACAAAATCCCCTGAAATTGTTCTTTCACTAAATGTTTTCACTTTATCCCTAATGCAAAGTTTTTTATGAGTAATTTCACCACAAATCGGGCAAATCCTTGGGAATTCAGAATTATCAAGCAAAACTTCAAGCATAAGCTAAGTAATATAAAGTAACACTTAAACCTTTGCTTTAATAGGGTCAACAAGCGCCAGTTTGACTACTTCTTCTATTTTTGAAACTGGAATAATTTTAATTTTGTTAACTTTATCTGTAACTATATCTTGAAAATTTGCTTTTGGAATTAATATTGTTTTAATTCCTGCCTCAACGGCAGCATCAATCTTATAATTAATTCCCCCAACTGGTAAAACATCACCCCTAACTGAAAGTGAACCTGTCATTGCAAGATTTTGTCTAACTGGTTGACGATTCACTGAAGAAAAAATAGCAGTTGCAATTGCAATACTAGCAGAATCCCCTTCAACTCCTTCATAAGTTTGCAGAAACTGGATATAAATATCAAAATCTTTTTTCAAATCATGACCAAACCATTTTCTAATAATTGCCGAAACATTAAGTATTGCTTCTTTTGCAATCTTCCCTAGATTTCCTGTCGCAATCACTTCACTTTTAATTCCACTTCCAGGGACAACTTCGGCTTCAATAGGTAAAACAATTCCTGCGTCACCAATAACTGCAAGACCATTCACTCTTCCGACAAGTTCACCTGAAGTTTCAATTAATTGATATTCTTTTTTCTGTTCAATATATTTTGATGCCATTTGACCTTCAAGTGTTTTTGCTTTAATCAAAGCAAGTTTAACGTGTTTATCATCAACTATTTTTGCCTTTTCTTCCTTAGCTAAATCACCAGCAGCTCGAATAACTCCACCTAATTCCCTAAGTCTAATTGTTAAGCGATTTTTTCTATTCGACATTCTTTTTGAAATACGAATTATTTCAATAATACCTTTCGTTGAAAAATGAGGAATTTTTTTATCTTTAACAACTTCTTGGGCTATAAATCTAACAAGTCTCTTTTCGTTTTCTTTCGTGTCAGGCATAGTATCATTCATAAAAATTTCATAACCATAACCTTGGATTCTACTTCTAAGGGCAGGATTAAGATTTCTAAGTGTTTCAACATTCCCAGCAGCAACTAAAACGAAATCACAAGGAGCTGGACTTGTTCTAACCATGGCACCTGCAGAACGTTCACTTCTTCCAGTAATTGAATATTTTTTTTCTTGCATCGCAGTAAGTAATTCAATTTGCATCTTCATACTAAGCGTTGCAATTTCATCAATGAAAAGAACTCCTTTATTTGCACGATGAATAGCACCAGGTTCAACTCTCAAATGCGCTGGAGTTTCAAGTCCTCCTGATTGAAAAGGATCATGCCTAACATCTCCAAGAAGCGAACCTTCATGAGCACCAGTTGCATCAATAAAGGGAGCTCTCCCCTTTGGTTTATGACTCACCATCAATTTTGGAACTACAATAATTCTTGAAGCCTTAGTTTGTTGTCCAATCATCATAAGAAATGCCGTTGCAATTATTCCACTAAAAAGGGCTTGAGGCACTCTCAAAATAAAAGTATAATAAAGAGTAATTAATGCAACTGCAATCATGAGACCAGTAATTAAAGTTTTTTTAGCAGAAATTAGTATTTTGGATTTTTCTCTAAATTGATGCACTATACGCTTACCAAAACCAGCAGGCATGGATTTAATTATTGGATTAATATCATTTTCAGGGTTTGGAAAAGCAATAATGTCCTCAAGATTTTCGGGAGGTAAAAGTTCTGCCATTCCTTGAGCAAGCATACTTTTTCCAGTTCCGGGCTTTCCAATTAAAAGAACATGTCTCCCTTGTAGAGCTGCTCTTTTAATTATTTCTGACGCTTTTTCTTGACCTATAACTTGATTTATTATCTGTTTAGGAATTTCAATTTCAGCAGTCGAAGCGGGAAGAGGTGTTTTAATCCCTTTATACTTTTTCATAACCACATTAACCTTCTAATTTTTCATTTATAATGGAAACTCTTTTTATCTTTGAAATAATACAAAAATATGGCACACTTAGCCAAAATAAAAGAATTAAAGGAAGGACAAACAATTTCCATTCAAGGATGGGTCCACAGACTAAGAGAAATGGGTAAAAAATCATTTTTAGTTGTACGTAATGTAAATGGAATCATCCAAACCATTGTCAATAATGAAAATATAAGAGGTAAATTAGATGTTGAAGCTTCAATTAAAGTAGAAGGAAAAGTAAAAGCAGATGAACGCGCACCAGGGGGATTTGAAATTCACGCCAGTTCAATTGAGGTGATTGGTGAGTCAAAATCAGATTGGCCTTTTCACAGATACAAAAGTGTTGAAATGGAAATGGATTATCGACATCTTTGGCTTAGAAGTATTAAAATGCAAAACATATTGAAGGTAAGACATACATTAATCTCGTCTGCAAGAAGTTTTTTCAATAAACGAAATTTCTTTGAAGTTAGTCCACCAATTTTTGTGAGTTCTGCTTGCGAAAGTGGTTCAACCTTATTTGAAGTTCCTTATTTTGGAAATAAAGCATATCTCAGTCAAAGTGGGCAACTTTATTTAGAATCATTTTTACCTTCACTTGAAAAAGTATGGGCATTAACTCCAAGTTTCAGGGCTGAGAAATCAAGGACAAATCGCCATGTGACTGAATATTGGCACCTTGAACCTGAAGTTGCAAATGCTGATTACAAAGACAATATGAATCTTCAAGAAGATTTAATTAAATTTATGATAAAAAAAATTCTTGAAGAAAGACAAGATGTTATGAGTGAATTTGGCGATAGAAGTGAAATTGAAATGTGGATAAAAGAAAAGTGGCCACGCATGAAATATGAAGAAGTCATTGAAACTCTTAAACCTAAATTTCCCAAACTGAAGTGGGGAGATGACCTTGGGACTAAAGAGGAACGATATTTAGTGGATGAAATTACTAAATTACCTGTTTTTGTGACACATTATCCTCGAGAAATGAAAGCTTTTTATATGAAAGTTGATGAAAGCAACCCAAAAGTTGTTTTAAACAATGACCTTATGATGCCTCACGTCGGAGAAACAGTCGGAGCAAGTGAAAGAGAATGGAAACTTGATTTACTCTTAGAAAATATGAAAATTCATAAATTGAATCCAAAAGATTATGCTTGGTATGTTGACCTAAGAAAATATGGTTCAGTTCCACACAGTGGTTTTGGACTTGGAATTGAAAGGGTTTTGATGTCTATTCTTAATTTAGAACATGTTCGGGACACCCTACCATATCCAAGATTCATGAATAGGACGTATCCTTAATGTTAAAACTCAATAGTAATTACATTTCAAAAAGATTATGAAGAGTAAAATTCATGTTGGTACTATGAAAATACTAACAAAAGCTCAAAGAAAAGAACGAAAGTTTCAAAAAAAAATATATAAATTAAGACATTCTTTAGACTCTGAACTGATTTCTAAAGCTGTTCGTAATGAGGAAACTATTAACTATGATTTTCAAGATGGGGGTTCAATACCTATCACAGCTTGTTATGAACCTTCTTTAAAAAATATTAGTGGTCCTGACATGATTTTTGAGGACGGTCAAACAAAATACATTAATCCTGAAAATCCTGCAGTAAATTATCATAGAGCTGTATTTGAATTAGGTTCAACCAACAGAGATTATATGGCCATTGCAGTAATATTTGAAGAATTTTGTAAGGAAGCTGGAAAATATTTAGAATTTGAGAAAAACTGATGATTGTTTTTAAGTTTTGTTAAATAAATGAGTTTTCTGAACAAAAAATCAAGAGTCAAAACACTTTAAAACAAATAACCTATTCTTTTTAGTGGTAAGTCTAGCTAAAACTCCGTTTGGATTCTTCGCAATTGCAATGCAAGACCAAATTGTTGACATTAAAAAACTCCCAAATGACCCTAAGGAAGTTGCCAAGATTCTAATTGGTAACGACTTTGAAGAATGGAGAAAAGGATTAAAGAAAAAAGGAATGGATATCAAAGACACTATTTTTGACCCATTGAAAGCAGCTTTATTATTAGGAATTTCAAGAAAAGAATTTCTAACTTTTTCACGGCTAGTTGAAATTGAAATTTCAAAACTTCAGATTAAAAAATTCATTGGAAAAGATTACCTCGTTTTGCAATCCGTAGGTGGACTTGACGACTTGAATAAAAGTATCAATATTGTGGTAAACAGAATTCGTGAATGGTATGGTATGCACTTCCCTGAATTAAAGATTGAAGACCACGAAAAATTCTTGAAAAAAATTATCAAGGGTGTTGATAGGGTTGAAAGTATGGGTATTGATCTTTCAAAAGAAGATTTACAAGCAATCACAAGATTGGCAGAAATGATACTTGAAATGTATAAAACAAAAACAAAAATTGAAGTATATCTAGACAAACTCATGGATGAAGTTTCACCAAATGTAAAAGCTCTTACTGGGGCTAATCTTGGGGCTCGCCTAATAGAGAAAGCAGGAAGTTTAAGGTCTCTCGCACTTTTACCGGCAAGTACTATCCAAGTCTTAGGTGCTGAAAAAGCATTATTCAAACATCTTCAAAAAGGAACGCCATCACCAAAACACGGTGTTATTTTCCAAAACCAAATAATTACAAGGGCACCAGTATCAAAGAGAGGAAAATTAGCAAGAACATTTGCAACAAAAATTGCACTTAGTGCTAAAGCTGATTTCTTTTCACCAGGTGAGAAGCGTCCCGAATTAGTTAAATTATGGGAAAAAAGAGTGAAAGAGGTATTGAAATAGGCGATTATTATGACTATCTTAAAAATTGGGCGGGAAATAGCAACTGAAAATTTAGTAAAAGGACAACGAGTTTACAAAGAAAGACTTACCAAAAGACGAGGTAAGGAATATAGAATGTGGAATCCTAAACGAAGTAAAGTTGGGGCTGCATTACAAAAAGGAATGAAAATTCCATTCAGTGAAACATGGCTCACTTTATATTTGGGCGTTGCAAGTGGAACAACTGCCAGCCATATCAGCGATATAATAAAACGAGGAATGATTTATGGAGTAGACCCTGCACCACGTGTATTGCGAGAATTTTTGATATTATCTGAAACGCGTGAAAATTTAATCCCCATCTTTGGGAATGCAAATTATCCTGAAAGTTATCGACATATTGTTCCTGAAGTTGATTTTATTATTCAAGATGTAGCTCAACCAAACCAATCTCAAATTTTCTTAAAAAATGCGAAACTTTATTTGAAAAAGGGTGGGCTTGCATTCGTTGCAGTCAAATCTCGAAGTATTGATGTCACACTTAATCCAAACAAAGTTTTTTCTCAATTCAAAAGAGAAATTGAAACTGAATTTGAAATTATTAGTGAACGAAAATTAGAACCTTATGAAAAAGATCACTTGGCCTTACTTCTACGCAAGAAGTAAAGGTGCAAGATATTCTTCTTTCTTCTTTATCAGTTTTTCTGGGTTGGCCAATGCACTCTCAATATTATCATTACGAACTTCACCTAAAAATTTCCAAGAATTTTTAGAAAGTGAATGTCGCCACATGTGTCCCTTTTCAAATAATTTATTATATGTAGAGTCGAAATTTCTGGATTTATTTGGTCCCTTCATCCCAAATAAAACATATACATTCTCCTTATCTGGAGCAACAAAATTTACTCCATAATTGTATAAATCTCCAAGAAATACTCCTTCAGAGAATAATCCTGCTTTATGTTCGTGTCCCGCTATTATGAAGTTCCCAAAAGTCTTCTTGTATTTCTTAATACTCTTATCACAATATGAATAATCGTGTCCAAAAGTCATATATTTTTTTGCAATAGTTTTCCCAAATTTTTTATTCATCAAATCAAAACAAGGAGAAGATTCACCTTGTTTTTCTGAAATAAGCGAAGTCAAATCTTTTGTCCAATTATGAAATAAAACTGAAAGCCCTCCAAAAAGTTTAAACCCTAATTTTGCAGGAACTGCTATTTTTCTTAAGAATTTGTGTTTTTCAACAGGTGGTATCCTCTTAGTACAAACACTATGCCCAAATTGATTCCTGCCGTAACGAATTAAATTCATTGGAACGTCATATTTATCTCCATGAACCATAGTGAGTAAATTAGTTTCATCTGAAGAAAATTCTTTATAATCTATACCTGCTTCTTTAAGATTAATTTCTGATTCATGATTTCCAATTATATAATCAAAATACTTATTCCCTTCCTTTGTTTTTCTTTTTAAAGGAAATACAATATTTTGATAATCATTCACTGTTTTCATAAATTCAATATCTTTTTGTTTTTTATGGGTCCATTCCTTTTTATTTTGTTTATCTTTAAGAAAGGTATGAATGATATCCTGTCCATCTGTTTGCATTGGATCAAAAAAGTCACCGAGTATTTTTATTGACTCAATCTTTTTGTCATCAACCATCTTCATTAACTTTCTGAATATATTCTGAACATATTTGTAATAAACAGGCCCATCTCCAAAAAGAGGATGAAGATATCGCCCCCAAGGATCAGCATATAACATATTAACATGAGCATCAGCAATGACAGCCTTCCACTTAAGTCCTTTGTCGGAAGCCCTTTCGACACTCTCCATACTTGTAACTTTAGATTTACACTATTATGCTTTTCTATTTTTTCAAGTGATGCATAGCAATAAGGTCAGATTCATATAGTTTAAGCTCAAGGGGGACATCTAACTCAATCTTTTCCTTTAAACTTATTCCTTTTTCCTTTTTTGCTCCCCAAACTTTTTCATTAAAAGCTTTAAGTCTTTCAGTTGGGTGTTCTTCTTCAATTTCTACAATTGGAATTTTTTGAGTATGAACACTTTCCCCATAAAGCTCACGATAAACAGCATCTGTCATGAAAGGTATAATTGGTGCTAAAAGTTTTAGTAGGGCTTTCAAAACTAAATTAAGAGTAATTATTGCTCCTTGGTCTCCATCATAAGCACGTGTCTTAACTAATTCAATATAATGTGGAGCAAAAGTATCCCAAACAAAATTTCTAATTTCTGTCGCTGGAATAAACATATCCATTTCTTCATATCCTTCAATTGATTTTTTAATAACTTTACTCAATTCACTCAAAATCCATTTATCACTTGATTTAAGAAGTGAATCATCTTCAGTTAGTGGTTTTTCAAACATACTAATAAATCTTGCAACATTGTAAAGTTTTTGTACAAATTTCTTTGCACCCCTTATTCTTTCTTCATTCACTCTAATATCCGCACCTAATTTAGTTTCTGCAGCCCCTTGGAAACGAACAGCATCTGCACCATATTTTTCAACAAAAGTTTCTGGGTATAATACATTCCCAATTGATTTACTCATTTTCTTTCCATGTGTATCAGTAACATGTCCACTAATCCAAACATGTTCAAATGCCTTCTCACCTGTTATTTGATAAACACGTAAAAGTGAATAGAATAACCAAGTTCTAATAATATCTTTTGCTTGAGGTCTTAAAAATACTGGAAACGCTTTATCAAAAAATTCTTTGTCTTTATCGTATTGAGAAACTTTCAAAGCAGAAACACTAGAATCCATCCAAGTGTCAAGAACACGTTTATCTCCCTTACTGTCTTTTCCACACTCTGGACAAGGCAAAACCAAGTCCCAGCTTTCATAATATTTTCCTGTTTCAGGAACCCAAGCTCCATGGTCAGGACAATAAAATATAGGAACAGGAGTTCCATAAAATCGACGCCTACTAATTGGCCAATCTTGAGACACAGCATCAATCCAATCAATTAAAGGCCTTTTCATCCAAGAGGGATGAAATATTATTTCATCTGAAAGTTCACGAATCTTTTCAGTAAATTCCATTTGTTTCAAATAAAATTCAGGAAGTGAAATTAATTCAAGTGCATCTTTACTTCTCCAACATATTGGAATATCGTGTTCAATTTCTTCAATCTTTTCAACAAACCCTTCACTTTTCAAATCTTCAATTATATTTTTTCTTGCTTTGAGATTAAATTGTCCTTGATATTTTCCTGCGAGTTTATTCATTTTTCCAGCCTTATCAATTACAATAGTTTCAGTTAATTTCATATCTCTGAAAAGGTTTACATCATTCACATCTCCATATGAACAAACCATCATAGCACCAGTTCCAAAGTCTGTTTTTGCTTCTTGTCGAGGAGTAATTAAAATTTCTCTATTAAAAATTGGAATAATCGCTGTTTTTCCTTGATATTCTTTATATTTCTCATCATCTGGATGTACAATTATTGCCTGACAAGCTGCTAAAAGTTCTGGTCTCGATGTAGCAATCATAATAGTCCCGCCTTCTTTTAATTGAAATTTAAGATAAACTAAATGGGAGTGAACAGTTTTGTGTTCAACCTCTGCATCAGCTAAAGTAGTTTGACACCCAGGACACCAATTATTTGGCTTTGTTGCCTCATAAATTAATCCCTTCTTCCAAAGTTCAATAAAAGTACTTTGAGTAAGTGTTCGATAATCAGGTGAATCAGTTCGATATGGTTCACTCCAATCAACACTCAACCCCATTAAAGTCATAACATCTCGAATATTATTTTCATATTTATCTAAAGTTGTTTTACATAATTCTAAAAATTTTCCTCTCGGTGTATCGTGGGCCTTAAGTTTGTAATCTTTTTCAACCCTACCCTCAATTGGAAGTCCATTTCGGTCAATTCCAAGAGGGAACCAAGTATTTCCATGAGCCATTCTCCAATATCGTGCAATCATATCAATTTGTGAATAATGAATTGCTCCACCCATGTGCCATCTTCCACTTGCATAGGGAGGAGGAGTATCAATAACAAAAAGTTTTCCTTTAATAGTTGGTTTTGCATATAAATTTTCAGCTTGCCATTTTTCAGCAATTTCCTTTTCTTTTGAAATTTTCCATCTTTTTTCACTGAGTCTTGGATTAGGCATAATCTCAATTAAATAGAGTAATTTAAAAAGATGGGCAGAAACTTTTTTAGTGGATAAGCACTTAATTGAATTCAAAAAAAAGCTTAAAGAACTCAAAACTTACAGGGGCAGGCATACCGAGCTTGTTACTGTGATGGTTCCTGCTGGATTTGATATAAATAAAGTAACAAATCAAGTGTCTCAAGAAAAAGGTACTGCCACTAACATCAAAAGTAGAAAAACAAAACAAAATGTTATGACAGCACTTGAAAAAATTCTTCAACGCCTTATACTTTTCAAAAAAACACCAGAAAATGGGGTTGCAATATTTTGTGGAAATATTGGAAATGAACGTGATGAGTGGATAATGGAAAGCCTTATTCCACCTGAACCACTAACAACTCGTGCATATCGATGTGACCAAACTTTCTTTTTAGACCCCTTCAAAGATATGCTTCAACCAAAAGAAGTTTTTGGATTGCTCGTTCTTGATAGAGGTGGAGCAACCCTTGGTTTTCTTAAGGGAAAAAGAATTGAAACAGTCCACACCGTAAAAAGTTTTATCTTCGGAAAATTTAGGGCGGGAGGCCAGAGTGCAGCCCGTATTGAAAGAGCTAGAGAAGGAATGGCAAAAGCTTTTTATAATAAAGTCGCAGATTCCGTAAAAAAATATTTCAGTGAGGGAAAAGGTTTTCTTGTTGGTGGTCCAGGACCAAATAAAGACGAATTTATTAAAATTCTAAATAAAAACTTAGCTTCAAAAGTAATTGCAGTCAAAGACACAGGATATAGTGATGAATATGGTCTTCGCGAATTAGTAGAAAAAAGTGCTGATGTACTTTCAAAAACTGAATTAATGCATGAAAAAATTATTCTAAAAGAATTTTTCAAACGTATTGCAAAGGGTGAACCTGTTGAATATGGCAAAGCTAACATAAAAAATGTATTAAAAATAGGTTCTGCTGAAAAAATTATCTTAAGCGAAAATTTACCTCAAGAAGTTATTGAAGAAATCTCAGACTTAGCAGATGAAACAAATATTGAAGTTGAATTTGTAAGTATAGAAACCGAAGAAGGACAAGAATTTCGAGCAATAGGGGGGATTGGTGCCCTACTTAGATATGCTTAAACGTCACCACTAACTTGTTACAAAATTATACATATGCTTATAAAAAGGAAGAGTCAAATGTACATTGTTGAGAGGAAATAGTAGAATAACTATGAAATGCCTATGCAGACGAAATGCAGGCGTGTAAATTTTCTCTCGTCAAATCACGTACGCGTGATATTTGGTTCCTGTCGAAGGGACCACGAGAAATATAAAAAAGGTGAAAAAAAATGAAATTTAAACACTTAGGTATATCTAGCGATCTCGCCAAAAAACTTGAATCGTTAGGTTGGACTGAAGCTTTCGAGGTTCAGGAAAAAGCAATTCCCATCGCATTAAAGGGTGGAAATGTTGCAATTAGGGCAAAAACAGGGAGTGGAAAAACACTCGCATTTGGAATTCCTTTAGCAGAGTTAATTAAACCACAAAAGCGAATTCAGGCTATGATTTTAACACCAACAAGAGAACTTGCAATACAAATCAATGAAGTAATTAGAAAAATTAGCAAGGCTCACACTGTTTTAATATATGGTGGAGTTGGATATCAAAAACAATTTGATGGTCTCAAAAAGGCAGATATTGTAATTGGAACGCCTGGTCGTATTATGGACCATATGCAAAGAGGAACACTTAGAGCTGAACCTGAATTTTTGGTTCTGGACGAAGCTGACAGAATGCTCGACATGGGGTTTTCAAGGGACATACTAAAAATTATGAGACGCTGTCCTCCAAAACATATTTGGCTATTTTCAGCAACTCTCGATAACGATATAATGAAATTACTAAAGGGAAGACATTTCAAGATGGAGAAAGTTGGAGAAGAAATGCCTGAACTCGACCACTTGTATATTGAAGCTTCAAATAAAATCCGTCAATTAAGAGAAATATTGAATGGTGGAAAGACTCTTGTATTTTGTAATACAAAACGAATGACAAGAAAACTTGGAGAAATACTCAAAACCCCCTCACTTCATGGTGATATGTCTCAATCTGCAAGAGAACGAAATATGTCAAAATTCAGAAAAGGTGAAAGATATTTGATTGCAACTGATGTAGCAGCCCGTGGAATTGATATTCCTGGTATTGAAACTATAATCAACTTCGATGTACCAAAAGATAGACAAACATATGTTCATCGTTCTGGAAGAACTGGACGTGCCGGAAAGAAAGGTAAGGTTATTACTTTGCTTCGCGGTGATGACCACGATACTTTCAGAAAATTGATTCATAATTTGGATTTAGAGTTTAATCGACTCTAAACTTTTGATAAAGATTTTTCTTTTTCAAATATTCTATACTCTCGGGATCGAGAGTAATTTTTTCTTTTTTAATATTCATAGGATTACCTCCCTGTTTCTTAATAAATTCAGGAGATAATGTTTCAATAATCACATTATCAGTTTCACAATAAATAACTCCATGCATACTATGTTTACTCTTAATTTTTTTACCAATTCTCTTTTCAAGATATTCAGACTTACCATTGAGAATATGAACTTTTTTTCCGAAATGTTTTCCAATTGAAGCTAAAAGAAAAGAAAGATGCATACAATATCCTTTTGTCTTTCTCCTTGCTTGAAGCCTCAATCCTCTTCCTTTTTGAAATTTTATTTTTCTTTCAGCATTAAGATTTAAATAAACGTTATCAACTATCTGACTATAATCCAAATCATTAACTGAAAAATTAAATTTTTTCCAACTAGAATAGTCCATTATTAAATCTAAATTCCACGCTGCTTCTTCTAAACTTTCAAATTCATATTTTTTTACAATTTTTGCAACCTTATTTTTATTAAACTTAAAATATTGGTCAAGCATTTCATTCACATTACTTGGATTTGAATTCTCCAAAATCATCTTGCGCCTTAATTCAGTTTCAAGAATCACAAATGGCATTGTTTATTACTACTTATAATTTTTATCCTAAATGTGAGTTTTCTTCTTAGTTCCACTTATTTTTGTTACTTTAAATTGCCATTTTAGAGCCAATGCTCCTCGAATTCTTTCAACCCACTCAGTTTCACAACCCAAAAGACCGTCTTTAACAAAGAATTTAGATTCAACAACACCAATAGTCCCAAACATTTGTTTAATATAATTAAAAATCTCTGATTCAGTCGGAACATTTTCTCCCCAATCAATAAGCAGATATCTCACAAAGAAAGATGTAAAACAAGTTTATAATTTAAAGGGTTTTTGACACGCCATAAACCTCTTGCTTACTTAATTTTTCATTGCGCCTTATAATTTCAAGTGGATTGACACTCACAGCGTCAAGAGCAATCTTTTTTTTCAATCCTAAAAGCATTCCAATTGCAGCCAAATCCTCACCACTCCTAATTTGAGAGAAGTCTCTTGCACCTGAACAAAGTAAGAGTTTCCCTCCAATTTCTTGAATTTTTATTAAATTTCGTCTTACTCGCGAAATATCAGAAATCCGTAAGGACATTGCAGCACTGAGTGGAATTGCTATAGCTGTCTCATATCGTTTTGCCATTCGAATATTTCTTTTACCAATTGAAAAATTCACTATCATAAAATCATAATGTGTATCAGTAAGAAGTGAATTCATTTCTTGTTTATTTTCAGGCATACCCGCAATGAAATTCACTTTTCTTCTCTGCTTTCTAAGTTGAGATGAACTCTTTGAAATTAATAAATTATATTCCCCCGGTACTATTTTTATTTCAAATGCTCTTGCCCTTTCCAACTTACGCTCAGAAAATTCCCCTGCAAAAACATCTATGAACTGCATATCAAAACATAACTTTTTGAAACTAAAAGCTTTCCATTTTTTTACCTCTTTCTTGAGGTTTTATTACAAGTTTGGCGTCTTTAAACTTCTTTTTTTCCCATTTTCCACCAGTAAATCTATCTAAAAAAATAGCAAGTGCTGCAATCTCACTATGTGGTTGATTTCCAACAGCGACATTAAATTCACAAGTTTCATATACATCAGCAGGAACTTTTTCAGCACCAATAAAAATCAAAACATCTTCTTTTTTATAAGTTTGAAGTTTTTCAATTACTTCACTCAAAGGTTTTCCATACATTGTTAAGTGAATTCGAATACCTTTAAAATTTTTTAAAAAACTTCGCCAGTCTTTAACCTTTTCAGCTTTAAAATCTCCACCCCATCTTTCAGTCACATTATTCACAGTATTCACTGGGACTGAATCCGAACCAACAACAATGAATCTATCTGCACCAAATGTTCGAGCAACAAGTCCAACATGAGTAGTTGTTCTTTTATCACGGACGGCTCGGTGGCCATATCTAAGTACTGTTATCACAAAATGAAGAGTAAAGGGGTTTTAAAAAAACCTTGATTTGATATTATCAAAAAATCCAGGAAACTTTAAACGAGGCTCAAATCTGCCTTTCTTAACACTTTTTAATATATCTTGCCAGTCATTTGAATCTACATCAACAGTATTATAAAATTGACCAAGCCCATTGACATTTATTGCACCACTATTACTCATAAATTTTATATTTGATGAAGTACACTTTGTCACTGCTTCCTTACATGCCTTAGCCGATGAAGTTCCATTTATTGCTTCAACAATATTAAAAGTTTTAATTGCAAATTCCCCTAACGATTCTTTTTTCTTGTCCATAAAGTGAGCAGGCACAAGCAAATAATCCCACTCTCGTGACCAATTAATTACATAATCTAAATCATTTTTTTCTGGGAGTTTTTGAGTTCCATAAATTAAGACGAGTCCCTTATCTGTTAAAAGCTCAACACCAGGAATTATGGTAAAATTAGAGGGTTTAAAATTCTGCCAACCCTTTAGTGTTTCCCTATCTGTAATTGCAATAGCGTCTAATCCTTGTTTTTTAGCAATTGAAACCATTTCAGCGGGGGAATTCTTCCCAAGCCCAGCTGAGGTATGAACATGAAAATCAACCTTCATAATCTTAAAGATATTTTCAAGCATTTAAGCATTCCAGAATTCTTGCATAAATTCCTCAACTTTTTTTGCATTAGAAGGAAAAATTTGAATTCCAACACGAAATCTAACTTCCTTACCTTCTTTAATTTCGTTCCTCAGTAAGGCGTCCTTACTCAATCTGAAAAAAAACTCACTTTTTTCACTTTTTTTTTCAAAATCTAAAATTTCAAGTTCCGATTTAATTAAATTCAAAACCCTAAGTGCTTCACTTTTTTTTAATTCAACTTTCAAAAAATTAATTGGATTCTCAAAATGACCCATTAATGTTTCAGAATTAAAACTTATTCCAAACAAACTTTCAACTGCTGTTTTTATTCGTTTCTCATCTTCAGTAGCGTGGCATAATAATTGAATATTAAGAGAGGTTATCATAAAAATCAATAAAATCAATTATTAAAAACTTAATCAATGAAATTTAATTATTTTCCGCGACCTTTTCCGGCAGCCACACTTGGTCTACTCTTATTAGGCCCCTTCTTCGTCAAACCACGACTCTTCTTCCCTGCCCCAGTTAATCCCCTATGAACTCTTGAACGATTACTCTTATGAGCAATCCACTTCAAACTAAGACTCTTTTTTATTACAGGATGTGAATCATCAACAAGAATTACTTCATGCCAAATATGAACACCGTCTTCACCAACATAATAACTATTGAGAATTTCCATATTTTTATATTTACGAGCAACCTTCTCTTCTGAAATCCATCTTAAACTTTTCTTAGGATAATACTTCAACATACCCATTTTGCTTGGTTTTCTTCCTGCTCTAAATCGTGGACGGGTTCTCCCACCTTTAAGAACTCGAATACGAACAATAACAAATCCTTGTTTTGCCTTGTATCCCAAACTTCGGGCCCTATCTAAACGACTTGGCTTTTCTAATTTAACAATTACTGGTTCCCGTCTCCACTCTAAAAGCCTACTCTTAACAGTTTCAGGATTTCTCCACACCTTACTAATATACTTTAGATGGCCCATAACTTGAAATTAGTTCTTGACTTTAAAAATACTCCGGTCAAATTAAGTGAGACTATCAACAAGAGCTGGAACCTCACTCAAATTGGAGACCTCAAAGTCTGAAACTGCTTCTAC
>JAUUZA010000003.1 GCA_030590165.1 Candidatus Altarchaeota archaeon | reverse complement strand
ATTGAAAAAGACCCCAACCCTTGGTTAATATTTTATGGGGGAGAACCCTTACTTAGACTTAAACTTATACATGAAATTTTGAAGAAAATAAATGCAAAATTTATTCTTCAAACAAATGGACTTCACCTTAAAAAGTTAGGTAACGACATCCACAAACTTGACACCATCTTAATATCAATAGATGGAAAAAAGGAAACAACAGATTATTTTAGAGGAAAAAATGTTTATAACAAAGTTATTGAAAGTGCCAAGTGGTTAAAGAAAGAAAAATTCAAGGGAGAAATTATAGCACGAATGACTGTAATGGAACCTGTTAATATTAAAGAAGAAGTTCTTCATCTCATTAAATTAAATTTGTTTGACTCCTTTCATTGGCAATTAAATGCTATGTTTTGGGAAGACCTCAAATTTAGAAACTTTGAAGAGTGGAGTAAAAAATATAATCAAAATATTCAAGAACTTATTGACTTGTGGATTGAAGAAATGAAAAAAGGAATAGTGTGGAAAATTTATCCATTCATAGGAATTACAAAATCTTTACTTGAAAATCGCAAGTCAAAACTTAGGTGTGGTGCCGGACTTACTCAATATGCCATACTAACAGATGGAAATATTTCCCCCTGTGTTGCAATGAGTGGGATGAAAGAATTTTATGTTGGAAACATCTCAAACTCAAATCCAAATAATCTAAAAAAAATTGAAGTTGGAGAACCCTGCACAAGCTGTGATATTTTTGAACAATGTGGCGGTCGCTGTCTATTTGCAAACAAAACGAAATTGTGGGGAGATGAGGGATATCTACAGGTCAAAAAAACTATTCAAAACCTGATTCTTGCGTTGCAAGAGAGATTACCTAAAATTAAAAAATTAATTGAAAACCAAGTAATAGACCAAAACGACTTCGATTTTCATGAATTTAACTCGTGTGAGATAATTCCTTAATTATTAAAAAAGAAAGAACAAAATAAGTATGCCAGCCCCTTAGTGTAGTGGTCCAGCATACGAGACTCTGAATCTCGTGACTCCGGTTCGAATCCGGAAGGGGCTATATGATTAACATTGGAGACGAAATTACAATCACCATTAAGAACCTCACAAGTAGTGGGACAGGTGTTGGTTTCTTCAAAGCTGATACTAATCGTGCAGTTTTTGTTCCACTTACTGTACCTGGTGACATAATCAAAGTAAAAATTACAAATCAAAGTAAGGTATATTTTGAAGCTGAACTTATTGAAATTATTAAACCATCACCATCAAGAATTACTCCACCTTGTCAACATTTTGGAAAATGTGGGGCTTGTGATTGGCTTCATGTTTCATATAAGGAACAACTCAAACAAAAAAAACAATTATTACAATATGCTTTCAACAAACAACAAATCCAAATAAAAAAAATTAATATCGTTCCTTCAACTCAAGAATTTAATTATAGGTGTAAAATTCGTTTCCCAGGTAATGGACTCTCAGCAAAAAAAAGTAACGAAATAATTCCAATTAAAGAATGTTATGTTCTTCATAAAAAATTTCATTCCCTCCTTTCCAAAGACCATGAAAAAGGAGAATGCTGGGGACTAGATGAACCCACACAAACTCTTACTCAAGACGAAGCACATTATTTTGTTGATGATTTTATTTTGTCCTATCATCCATCTGGATTTGTTCAATCAAATTTCGGAACAAATAAATTACTTGTAAATCATGTAAAATCTTTTATTGGAAAAGGGAAAATTCTTGAACTATATGCAGGAAACGGAAATTTCACTATACCTATTTTAGAAAAAACAAAAAAAGTTCTGGCAGTTGAAGGAAATAGAAAAAGCCACCAACTCTTAATAAAAAATTTAGAAGCGAATGAAATGGAATGCCAAACACTCCATCAAGATGTTCAATTATTCTTGAAAGATTGTTCAATTAAATATAGCACAATTATTCTTGACCCACCAAGAAGTGGGGTTGGGATTCAGATAAAAAAAATAGGTAAGTTAACAAAAAATATAATTTACATTTCTTGTAATGCTGAAACACTCGCAAAAGAAATTAAACAATTATTAAGTCAAGGTTTTGTCATTGATGATATTACTTTGTTTGATTTATTTCCACAGACAAAACATTTTGAGACTGTAGTAAAATTAAAAAAATAAAAAAGAAAGTGTTTAACAGAAACTTAATTCTCCAGTTTTTTGTTCAAATCATTTATGAAAGTAGCATCACCGTAAATTTGTTTACACACATCACAATCAATAGTCCCTGAAAGTCTTACTCCATTTTTATACAACCAAGAATAAACTCCCTTTACTCCTCCCTGTCTTTCCATTTTAAAAATCGGAGTTTTTTTGAAGTCTGAAATTAATTCATTCAAGGGCCCCTCATAAATATTTCCCATTTTTCTTCCAGGAGCTAAACATACATAATCAATGGCGTGATAAAGGTCACCAGTTGAAGTGAGATAAAGTTGAGGTAATAAATTTATTGGACATTCAATATCTTTTGGATTAAACTCTCGCCTAGGCTTTTCTTCCATAATATTTTTTGCTTTTCCCCACGGCCTCAAAACTCGAGAACGTAAGAGTACAACAAGGTCCCCTAAAATTAAATATCCTTCACCTGGGTTTCCAAAAGTAATATACTTACCATCAAATGATTTTTTAAGTGGTTCAATTAATTCATCCCGAATACTATTAAGCTCATGTGGTTTTTTTTGCTCACCATCATATGTAGTTGTAATCATTAGATGATGTGGTGTATAAAATTCACCACTAAATAAATCTTCAATACTTACCTTTTCATCAAAAACTTTATCAAAAGCTTTAACAAAATTTCGAGCGGTTGAAAATGAATTTAAGTGATACTCATCAGCAGAAATAGATAATAAATTATGGTCTTGACCTTTGAAAGAACGTCTTGGAACTGCATTTGTTGTAAATCCGGCCTCCTTAATTCCAGTTAGAACTTCAGTTGCGGCTTTAACATTTGTTGCAAAAAATCCACTCGAGTAAATATCAAGTGGAAGTTTTTTAGTAATTTTAACTATTTTTTCCAATCGCTTTTTGTTTTGAAAGGGTTCGCCATCAGTAAGAAAAAGACTTTCAATTTCTGTCTCTGGAATTTGTTTCATTATAGTTTCAAAAAGTTTTTTTGAAGATTGTGTTTTTTTCTTTGAACCATCTCGATAACAACAAATTTTACATTGTGGATAACAATCAGAGCCATCCTCTATTATTATACTTGAAAACGGAATCTTCTGTAAAATATCAAAATACTCTGAATTTAATGTATTTACAAATTGATTCAAATAAGTAAGTTTCTTACTATTTTCTTCTCGTTGAGACACACTCAATAAACTTACCATTATGAAGTAACAGCTCTAAGAATTAAAAAACTATCTTTTAAAATCATAAATATTTCAAAATCAAGAAGTGTATATGGGCAGGAAAAGCTGGTTAAAAAGACTAAAAACACTTGGACTTCTTTCATTCAATTTAAGTGTTTTTTTCTTACTCGTTTTAATCACACTTATTCCAACTATGTATTATCTAAAGATACCCCCATTTACAACTCTCGCTTATTTTATTCTCCCCGTCCTTGCTTGTGAAATGTTTTCAAAACTTTTACAATTTGCTGAGAATGAACTAATCACAACAAAAAATAAAAAAATTCATATACAAAAAAAACTTTTTTTGACAGTTCTCTCTTCATATCTTCTGCCACTTTTACTAACACAATTTTATTCATTATTAAAAGGGGGACTCATCTTAAAAATTTTAGGAATATTTGGGTTTATTCTGACAACCCCTTTAGCAATTGCATTTGTATTTCATTCTGTTAGAAGTACTGGACTTATCGCAAAAGAATTATTCAAAATATTCTCAAAAGAACTCTTGGAAAATTTTAGCTTAGTGAAAAAATTTGAAGAATAAATCAAAAGTAACTAAGAAGAAACTATTATTAATAACCCCAAAATAGTAACTACATGCCCGAAATTCAATACGGCTTAACTTTTGGAAATATAGAATATACTATTGAAACATATCGTGATGTGGCTTCATCAATTCGTGGGAACAGACACTTTAGTGTTGCATGTATTGATTACTCAGAAAATCTCCCAAAAAAAGAATTTATTAAATTAATTGAAAAATTGAATAATGAGGGCCTTGATGGTGTTTTATTGCCTTATTCAAAAAAAGAATCAAGTAAACTTTTGAAGGGTTTAGACTTTACACTTCTTCCAAATAAGGAAACTTCTCTACTCGATTTTTCAGGAAAAGTTTATGATAATAAAAATCTTTTCAAAGAAAAATACTAAAGCATCCCCATCATCATAATAAAGGGTACTGAAGAAGCCATAAACAAAACTGCCTTTTTCTTATTCATTTTTCCATCTCTCAAGAGGAAATATGCAATCAAACTTGCAGCAAAGGCATAAGCAGCCATATAAATATTTGCCTTCTGTGGAGAAATTAGGGCAGCAATTCCAATTGGTGCAGTTATAATGTATGAATTACTCCCAATTAAATTTCCTATTGCCGCATTTTCCATCCCCATAAAAAGTGCGGTAATTGAAAAGAAAAGTTCAGGAAAACTTGTTCCATAACCAGCAAACAACCCAATATGCTCCTCACTCAAACCAAATGAAAATGATAAATCGATAGCACCACTAACAACCATTTTTGATGCAAAAATCATTACAACAATTCCAAAAATTAAAAATACTATTCCTTTAAACGCCTTAAGAACAGGTATCCTTTCTAATTTCTTTCCTGATTTTCTCCTAACTGATTGTATAATATTATTCATATACATTATCTCAAATAAGAGCAATAAGGCACCATCCCATCTATCAATTAATCCATCGCTGGATACTATCAATAATAAAAATGAGGCAATAATGGAAGCCAATAAATCAACTTTTACTCGCTTTGCAAATTCAAACTTTCTGAATAATCCAAGAACACCTAAAGACAAGGTTCCCTGAAATATCATTGAACCTACTGCAGTAGCAAAAATAAAACCAGGAAGACTTGGGCCGCTAAGGCTCTCAATCGCCGATGTAATGGAAATCGCAAGCTCAGGCATTGAAGTTGAAATTGTTGTGAGAGTTAGACTTATGAATAAAGGTGCAATTCCAAGCGCAAGAGCCGTACTTTTTGCTCCACGACCAGCAAATTCTGCACCCAAAATTAGAAACACAAGCCCAATAATGAGTAACCACACAAAACAATTGAAGTTTGGAAATATTTATGCGTAGAAATTACTTTTTTTAAATTGAACTTGAAAGTTTCATCACTCTATTCGTTTCGTCTTCCTTAAATTTCTGATAATCTTTAAGGGTATCAAAACCCAATGTAAATGTAAGAACTTTTCTATCTACAAGTGCGTCCCTAACCAATTGGTCATCTACCTCACCGGCTTTTACAATAAAAATTTCTTGCACTTCCAACGATTCCAAAAATTCCAATGTAGATACTAAAGTGTCTTGATTTTTTTCTGAGAGATATATTCCAACTGAAAGAACTGGCTTAAAAAAAACTGAAACTTTTTGTCTAAGTTTAATTATATTTTTTAATCCTTTAACTACATCAGACCAAGAATCTTCACCCGACAAAACATTGTGGATTTCAGGAGAACTTGAATAAAACTTAACCAGGATATCAGTAACTCCAGCAAACACCGAATTCACTACAAATTTTGGAGAGGAAAAAGCCTTACCATTAGTTACCAATTCAATTATTTTGTAATCCAATTGTCTAGTAAGATTAATCAACTCAATAAAATTATTGTGTTGAGTAAACTCTTCCCCATAAAAAATTATTTGACTTTCATCAGGAGTTTTATCTCTAATCTTAGACTCAAGTTTAGAGTCGTTTAATCGAACTTTAATTAACTTAGTCTTTTGGCCAAAATCTAAGCGCTCTATAAGGGGGCTCAACAATATCACCTTTTATTTTATAATACGCTTTCCAAATACCCATACAAATATTTTTCAGACAACAAGCGTAACAACTGTCTGGTTGAATTTTATTTTCATAAATAATTTTAATCAAGGAAGGGACTTTCTGAGTTCTACGTACAGCCATACCCGTAAGGTACTCTGAATTATTCTCAAGAGGTAACAAGTCCCACAACATACAAAGTGGAAGCCCACAATAAGGATTAATAATTTTCAAACCTAATTTTTGAGCAGTTTTGAAGGCTGACTTAAAAAAAGGTTTGAGGTCACGATAATCTGGAATAAGATGTGAATTGATTGCCGCATTTCCGTGAGGTTGTATTACTGAAAAATTTATTTCTTTAATTTTTGAAAATTTATCTGAAACATATTGTAAATAATTATTAAGTTTGGAAAAATTTTCTTGATTAATTACAATATTCAAAATTACAGTTATGTCTTCAGAAAGAAGATTCAAAATACCTTCCACTCCTTTTTCAAACATTTTTAAATTAGTTCCAGTTAGGCGAGCATATGTTTCAGGTAAGTGAGAGGGAAAATTTACAAAAACCATACTAAGCCCCTTTTTCTTCAAATCCTTAGCTTTCTGCGGTGTAATCAAAACAGCATTAGTTTGTAAATTAACACGGAAACCTCTATTAAAAAGATATTCAATTAAGTCTCCTAAAAAAGGAGATAGTGTAGGTTCACCACCACTAATTGAAATAGTCCCAAGTTTATGTGGATTCAAATTTTCTACCTCACGCTTCACCTCCTCAAAAGTCTTCTCAGGAATATTTTCATGATTCATAATATTACAAAAAGAACAATTAAAATTACACTTCATACCTAATCGTAAAACATAGTCCATCATGTCGTATGGACCCTTTTCATCACCCACACTTAACATCTCAACATATAATTAAAAACAAATTGAATTTATTTGTAATTATTTTCTTTTTCTCTTGACTGTTGCAACAATAATTTTCCAATGTTGAAATATATGTATTCCAATAAGGACCATAAAACTCATTTGGAGTATTGGTGGTGTGACAAATTTCAATATTTTAGATAAAATTAATACACCAAAAATTGCGAGCATCGCCCAATCAACAAATAAAATATCTTTCTTCATAACTCTCATTATTTCAAAGGTATATATGCTCCTCTCAATTTTCGTTCTCTAACAAAGGAAAGTTTCAAAAAACTCAATCACAACAAAATAATCTAAAATTAGTTTTATTAAAACTTGAGAGTAGGAATAATTATAAGTATCTATGATTTTTTGGGTATATGAAGCGCGATACTTGTGGTTTAACTGAAATTCCAAAAATTAAAAGAGGATTTAGATATCATGAAGACTGGAATTTTGGTAAGGGAGATGTTCGAAAGGCTTTTCAAAAAGTTTTCTCACCAGAAAGCACTTATGTACTATTTCAAACAATTGCGAATAAACAAGCTGTTGAAGCTTTAAGAGGGTATGTTGGATTCCGTGACGGTATGAATTCGCCTTGGAAAGTTAGAAAGATTCGAAAAGGTGAAGATATTGAATATTTTCCAGGTGCAAGCGATAGTGGCAATGGATTACACTTTGACAACGGTCTTATGGATTCTTATCAAAAAACTATAGATGACTTGGCTAATCTAATTGTAAAAAAAAGTAATTTTGCACGTTATCCCTTAGTGTCAACTAGAGGCGTACATAGTCTTGAAAGGGACCCGAATGCAATTTTTTGGCCCATGGTTTATATTGTAAAAGATGAAAAACAAGATGAACTAAAGGGAATTATTGACAATTTATTAAATGGATATAGTTTCCAAATATTGAAAGATGTAGAATCTCCTCAATTTTATCATATGGCTGAAATTGAAATGTTACATGAAAAAAAGATAAAACCAATTATTCGTTTAGAACGAGAATTACATTGTGAAGCCCAAGAGCTTTCACAGTATATAGATTTTCTTTCACAAATGACTGAAACTTACGAATGGACAGGACCTGTTACATTTATTGATTGACCTAATACAAATTAAAAAAATTAATCTCACCTCTTAACTTTTTATAATATACCAACATACATTTAGGCATGCCTAAATATTCAAGTCGAGTCGAGGATTATCTAAAAACTATATTATTAATTTTTCAAGAGAAGGGATATGTCAGAACAAAAGACCTTGCCGCCAGACTAAGAGTCAAACCACCCTCAGTCACAGAAATGTTACATAAACTTGCTGAACGAAAACTTATTTTATACAAGCAATATGAAGGGGTTAAACTAACCACAAAGGGGTTAAGAGCCGCTCGTCTTGTCCGCAAACGTCAGGAGGTATTAGAAAATCTTTTCAGACTAATGTCTGTTTCTGAAAAAACCACCCACCTTGATTCTTGTAAACTTGAACACCAACTAAGTTGCGAAACTCTTGAAGCCTTACAAAGTTTTTTAAGATTTCTTGAAGACAAAGGACTTTATGAAAAACTCCAAAATGATTTCAAAAAAATTAGGTCAGCCTAAGATTTCCTAATTTTTTTAGGATAGTCTTTTTAATTACCTTCTTACTAAAATAAATTAGGTTAACCTAATGAGACAACAATTTCGTAGACGAAGAAGGGGAATGCGACACCATACACTTTTGGAAACTTCAGAAGTTTCACTCTCAGAACTTCCAATTGGACAAGAAGCAAAAATTGTTGGTTTCTCTGGTTGCGGTCATTTTACAAGACACATTAATAACATGGGGTGTTATAGGGGCGCCATCATAAAAAAAATTCAAAATTTTGGTCACCATAGTATGGTTCAGGTAGGAGATTGTAAACTCGGAATGGGAAGACGATCCATAAGCAAAATTATTGTTGAACCAATTAACAAAGAAAAGGAGATTATCAAAAAATGAAAACTGTTGCAGTCATTGGAAATCCTAATGTCGGTAAGACAGTAATATTCAATTTGCTTACTGGTCTCAAACAACGTGTTGCTAACTGGCCGGGAGTCACTATAGAAAAAAAGGAAGGAAAACTTATTCACAATGACCTACAAATTAAGGTTGTTGATTTACCAGGGACATATGCCTTGTCATCCGAAGCAATAGATTCAAGAATTTCTCGCAATTTCATTATTGAGAATAAACCTGATTTGGTTATTGACATTCTTGATTCATCAAATCTCTTGCGAAACCTTAATTTAACATTACAATTAATTGAATTAGAAATTCCCTTAATTCTTGTGCTTAACAAAATGGACCTCGCTAAATCTAAACATATGAACATCGACATCAAAAAACTTTCGGAAATTCTTGGTGTTCCTGTAATTGAAACAATAGCTACTAACAATACTGGAATTGAAAAACTCAAAGATGAAATTATTACAAATATTAAAAATCCAAAAAAACCAAAATTGTTAGAATATCCTTCACTTGAAAAATATACAAAAAGTTTGACAAAGGTTCTTCCAAAAAAAACACAGCGCCAAGAAATATTTTACCTTCTTGAAAATGAAGTCTTGATTAATGGTTCAAAACCTTCATCTGCGGCACAAAAAGTTTTAGATAAAGTTTCTGAAGACATTCCAAAACATAAAGAACTACTAGTTCCTGATGCAAGGTATAATCAAATCTCAAATATTATATCTCAAGTTTTTAATAAGGGATATTTGAAATCAACAATTTCAGAAAAAATTGATTCCATAGTTTTGAATCGTTTTCTCGCCCTTCCTTTATTCTTATTAGCACTCTGGGCAACCTTCCACTTTTCTTTTACTTTATCAGCGCCTTTTATGGACTTAATCGATGCCTTCTTTGCTAATTTTGGTTCATGGTTAGGAACATACATCACGTCTCCTTGGTTTAATTCACTCATCATAGAAGGAATTATTGGAGGTCTAGGTTTTGTACTCATCTTTGTTCCACCAATTGCCTTCATGTTTTTTGCCATATCTTGGCTTGAAGGTAGTGGTTATCTTCCTCGAGCCGCTTTTTTCATGGATAAATTCATGGCAAAGGTTGGACTTCATGGCGGTTCCTTTATACCTATGATTATGGGTCTTGGTTGTAATGTACCTGCAATTATGACAGCCAGAAGTATTGAAAATAAAAAAGATCGTTTAATAACTATACTCATAAACCCACTTATTTCATGCAGTGCAAGACTTCCTGTTTATATGCTATTTGCTGGTGCTTTCTTTCCAAATTCGGAAGGTCTAGTAATTTTGTCACTTTATCTACTCGGTGCCCTTCTCGCATTTGGTATGGCCTTCGTCTTCCGAAGGACAATATTCAAAGGTGAGCCCGACCCTTTCGTCCTTGAACTTCCAGATTATCAATTACCTAAAATTCAAAATGTTCTTTTAGAAACTTGGCAACAAGTTGCAGAATTTCTAAAGAAGGCATCAACTCTATTACTTATGGGAATAATGTTGATTTGGTTTCTCAACACACATCCTTGGGGAGTAAGTTTAGAACAATCATACTCAGCTCAAATTGGAAAATTACTTGAACCAATCTTCAAACCTCTCGGTTTCGATTGGAAATTTAATGTTGCTCTTATTGCAGGCTTCCTCGCCAAGGACATGGTAGTTGGAACTTTTGGAACATTATATGGTGTTGGTGAGGCAAATCTAAGCACATTACTTACTCAATCAATGAGTACCGTCACGGCATACGCTTTCATGGTCTTTGTCTTAATTTATACTCCTTGCCTAGCAGTATTAGGAATTATACGTAAGGAAACTGGTTCGTGGAAATGGACAGGATTTTCAGTCTTATATTCATTCATCCTTGCTTATGCCATGGCTCTAACTGTAAAAGTGATTGGGAGTTTGTTAATTTAAGTGATATTATGTTATTTCAACTAATTGAAAAGGTAAATGAAAACCAAATTTCTTCATTAACAGAACTGGCGAGGGAACTTGACGCATCTGTAGAAGTTGTAAGAGAAGCACTTGTCTTACTTTCTCAAAAAGGAAAATTAATCTTTCGTCCTCTCCAAACCAAAGATTGTAAATCGTGTTTTCTATCTCATTCTTGTTTAAACAAGAAATCTAATATTCGTAAAAAGATAAAACCTTTAATGCTTTAAATTTAAACGCCAATTAATTGAGTGCACCCTTGGCTTGTTATGAATGAACCAATTTTTGAGGCTCAAGGATTAAAACATGGATTACACCAAGAATTTACTCCTAGACTCATAAATTATCTTAAAACTTGGATGATTGAAGTTATCGATTTAATAATTGATAAAAAACATCTCATAAAAGAAAATGGAGTTGGTGGTTCTTCCTTCACCTTTCCATTAAAGTTTAGTGAGCTTATTTCACTAATTGATTCACCCGGAAAAATTCTTGATATTGGAAGTTCAAATGGGCTCTCATTAAAATTTATTGTGATAAATTCAGAATACAAATTAGAACCCTTTGGAATAGATTTTGATGCTACAAAAATTAGAAATGCAAAAGAAATAATTTTTCCAAAGTTCAAAGGAAACTTCAAAAAATTTTTATATCGTAACGGAGAAGATCTTCCATTTAATGCAAAATTCAAATATATTATGTTAGCTGCACTTTTTTTTAATGAAAAAAATTATAATAAATTGTGGCAATCCCTAGAAAAAGGCGGTAAATTAATTTTTTATACATATCAAGATCAGGATACTTCTAAAAAAGAAATAAACTTAAGAAAAATGAATTTTAAAAGGAAATGTTGTTATGGTGGGGCTTATTTATATTTTAAAACGAAGTAAGAATTTTAGGCTTCGAACTTTTTTGATGAAAGTAATGACATAGCAACAGATATAAATTCAAACTTTCGTTTTTGTATCAATTATTGTAAACGAAAAACAAAGAATTCTGTGAAACTTGATTCAATTCAAAAAAGTAAAACCTTTTAAATATGGTTGTGTCCTATTTTCAGTAAAAACTGAAAGTTGTGAAAAAAATGAAAAACAATATAATCAAAAAAGAGAAAAACTTCATTGATGAAACGGGAAACCTCGCAAAGCGATGGGGTTTAGGTGGACCGGCCGGTAGAGTCTGGGCAACACTTTTATTATCGGAGCCCCCCCTTTCTCAGAAAGAAATAGCAAAGAAAACTGGATACAGTTTAAGTTTAGTCAGCCCAAGTTTAAAACTTCTTGAGAATTTAAATATGATTAAACTTGTCAGAAAAGAAAACAAAAAAAAATTATACACACAAGTATTATCTTTTGTTGAGGCTTTCAATGTAATAATTAAAAGATTTTTACAAAATGATATTCAACCCCTAATTAAAGATTTAGAACATCTTAAAAAGTTTAATAATAATCCAAAAATATCAAATTTAATAAAAGACTATAAGCAGTTGGAAACTTACCTTAGTTGGTTTGAAAAAACAATTTTTCTGAAAAAGATTTCAATTGATAAAATTGGGAGGATTTTGGGATAATTTGTTTTTTTTTGTTTTACAATTTCACAAAAAACTGAAATGAGTTAAGGGATGTAAGAATATGAATTTAGAAAAAAAAATGATTTCAAACTTTGGAAAGGTTGTTGTAGGTAATAAATTGATGAGGAAAGTGTTATCCAAGAAATTTGAGAAAACACTTTATAAAAATATGGTTGAAAAAGATATTCCTCTGTTTTCAAGAAATGCCCAGATAGATAAATTTAATGGTTTGAGGGCTATGTATCTTTCGGTTCTTAAAAATCTCGATAGAGGTATTATTTCAAAAAAATATGCAAAGAGACTTGTTGAAACTTTAGTGGAGCAGGGATTTTTTCAAGATGATCATAAAAAAGAAGCGATATTGACATTCAAAGAAAAATACGATATGACACCCCCTGGTTTTGTTACAATAAGTCCAACAAAAAAATGTAATCTTAACTGCATAGGTTGTTATGCCTCTTCAACTTCAACAACGGCTGAAACACTTGATTGGTCCATTCTTGATAAAACAATGACCGAATTACACGATGAAATGGGTATGAGATTTTTTGTGATTTCGGGAGGAGAACCCTTGATGTATAAGAGCGAGGGAAAATCCATATTGGACTTACCAAGAAAATGGAAAGATAGTTTTTTCTTGATATATACCAATGGAACTTTGATTACTCCCGATATTGCTAAAGAAATTGCAGAACTGGGAAACATAACTCCTTCAATATCCGTAGAGGGTTTTGAGAATGAGACTGATTATAGGAGGGGTAAAGGAGTTTACAAAGGAATTTTAAGAGCAATGAAAAATTTAAGAGAAGAAGGTGTTCTATTCGGCGTATCTGTAACAGCAACAAAAAAGAACATTGATGTGTTACTAACAGATAAATTTTATGACCACTATTTTGAAAAATTAGGAGCCACTTATATGTGGATATTTCAATACATGCCAATAGGGAGAAAATTTACGACAGAACTTATGATTAGTCCTGAACAACGATTTAAATTATTCAAAAAATGGAAATATATTCTTAGTGAAAAACAATGGTTTGTTGCTGATTTCTGGAATAGTGCAATACTTTCAAAGGGCTGTATGTCTTGTGGAAAATCTGGAGGTTATTTCTACATAGATTGGAATGGAAATATAATGCCTTGTGTTTTTATTCCCTATTACAAACATAATGTTAAACAATTGTTTTCTGAAGGCAAAAAAATTTCAGATGCTTTGTTTTCAGATTTTTTTGTTAAGGGTAGAGAATGGCAAAAAAAATATTTTAATCAGAATGGAAAACTCGGGAATATGCTAAGACCTTGTTTTATCAGAGATCACCACCAAACATTCATGGACATAGCAATAGCAAGTAAAGTTTTACCTCAAGATAAATCTGCTGAAGAAGCAATGAAAGATGAAGGATATCATAAAACTTTAATAGAATTTGACGAAGAACTGAAAAGAATTACTGATCCTTATTGGAAAAAGGAATATGAAAAAAAATAAAAAAAGGAGGTGAATGAAAAATGGCAATAGCAGAAATAATATCAACATTTACAACAAGCCCACTATTTATAGGAGGAATCGTTGTAGTAGTATTAGCAATTGTAGGAGGAGGCCTCTGGTGGTTGTATAAAGAAGGAAAACTACCTTTTTAAGGTAGTTTTTTCTTTTTTTTATTTATATTGGAATGCTGGTGAACCGAGGGTGAACCAGTATAATTTTTGGTCAAGGTGTTTAGTGGGGCGTCCTATAAATTTTTGAGAAAAAAATTTAGCCCCAACCAAGAGTCAAACTCGAAACCTTCTTCTTACAAAACAGTTTCTCATTATTAAATCTCTAAATTACACTCATAAATTCGTAATCAAAATTTATTTTTTTCCCTCAAAACTAATTTCTTTAAACTCAAAGAACTTAGATGTTTATGACAAAACAAACATTTACAATTGAAGACGCTAAAAATATTGGGGAAAAACTTGAAATTAAATGGGACAAATTTGATGTTGAACAATTTAGACGTGGGATGGATGTTGAACTTGAACACGGAACTGAAACACCAATAACTAATGTAACAAATGACGACCCACTTTTAACTGGAAAAATTGCATTAGCTCATCTTCTCGAGTTCCCTGACTACTATACCCGACTTGATAAAATGGAAGATGATGCACACGCATTCTGGGACAAAAAACAATAATCTTTGCTTTAAGCCCCAACCGAGAGTCGAACTCGGGACCTACTGCTTACGAAGCAGTCGCTCTACCACTGAGCCATTGGGGCACACTCCAGATGCTCGAGCGAAGCGAGACATCTTACAGCGTCAACCGATGTTTCGGTTGCACTGAGCCATTGGGGCATATGAATTATGCTCATTTTAACTTAAAATAGATTTCATAAACAAAACAAAAGGTATCCCAGCCGACCCAATAATAAACGCCTTCCACTTCGAGAAACACCCATTATGAAAAAGAAGTAAAGCCAAAAATGACACCCCCATACAAAAAGCAAAAAACTGTGAGTTAACTGGAATTGGAAATAATAATGATGCAAATCCAATTGGAACTGCTAACATAAAAAAACTGGATTCGATTAAATTAGATATAGCCTCATTACACTTACCTTTAGAAGAGGCTATCAATGAAAAAGAAAAAGTAGGGAAAAGAGTAATCACAGCAAGTAATATTCCAACAACACCAATGAGCGGTGTAAAAGGTTCAACAAATGAAATGGCACCTTCAATTGCACCACGCGTTCCAATCAATATCATTATACCTCCAGCAAGCAACATCATCAATCCACCCAAACTATCTGACAAAAATCTCAAGGGATTTTCAAATAAGGTTTGACGCCTTACTTTCATTAACACCAATCTTGAAAAATATATAATGAGTATAACACTTCCTTCAAATCCATCTACAATCCCATCCAATGATGCAATGAAAACAATAATACTCATCAATAATAAATATTTGAAATTAACCCCAAGATTAACAAAACAAATTGTTTTTTTAACCGCACCAATCATACCCAAGAAAAAAGTCATCTGAAAAATAAAATTTGTAACAACTAAATACATAATCAATTCAGGAGTTTCGAATGCGGAAAATAAACTCATTGAAAGCCCAGGTAAAGAAGAAGAAATTGCGACAAGCACAAACCCAAAAGAAGTGCCAAAAAAACCAAAAAGTTTTGAGACTTGCTTAACACCATTAGCAACTAATTCAGCGCCAATTATCAACAACAACAAACCAAGTGAAAGCGTAAGCACGTATTCCCCTTTTTCAAAATATTATAAATCAATGCATCTTCAATTTAAACCCATAATAAATAAATTCAAGTGAAAAAAATCAGTTATAAAAATTTAAATGATATTTTTTACAAGAAAAAAATTGTAAAGTATAGTTGGAAAAAACAAAACTTAAAAAAAATAAAACAAACCTTGGACCCTAAATTAAAAATTGAGACAATTCAAAAACATGAGTGGCGAAATATTGAATTTATTAGGGACGGTTCTTTCTTTACACTTGAAGACACTCTTATTTTAAAAAATAAAAATAAAATTGTAGGAGCTATAACTCCAACAAGGGCAGTAATGTTTGAAACATTTCCAAAAAAACTAGCCTCTTTTTTCAACAAGCCAATTGGACTAAAAAAAATCGCAGTTCTTTTAGTGTTAATCACAATAACACTAATGTATTTTGTAATGAGTGTTTAAAATGAAAAATATAAAAGTAGTGGATGAGTTAAGCATTGAAATCAAAAGAAAATTAATTCATTTTTTCTTGGTGTTGGCTTTAGCATTATTATTCCGAATTATTAATTTTCAAATTATCCCCCTTCTTTCTTCAGCCCTTTTCATTGGGATTCTTATCTCAGAATTTTGTATACGTGGAAAAAATATTCCAATAATAAGTTTTTGCATCAAAAAATTTGACCGCCCTGAAAATGTATTATTTTCTCCAGGTCTCGGAGTCTTTACTTTACTAACTGGAATACTCTTAATAATTTTTATTGGCTTCATCCTCAAAATCAATCTCTTACTTATTGAACTTTCAATTCTCTTAAATGCTTCAGATACTTTTTCAACTATTTTTGGAATTATGTTGGGAAAAACAAAATGGCCTCACAACCCAAGAAAAACAATTGAAGGCACTCTTGCTTTTTTTATTTCAGGAATAATAATAACTCTCTATTATTTTCAGGACGCAACAATAATAATTCTCCCCTTAGTCCTTGCCTTGATTGAAACTCTTCCTCGATTCGATGACAATATCTCAATTTCAACACTATCCTTATTTCTCCTAAAATTTTTAGGAAAATAAAATAATGTGAACGAAAAACGACGAATCCCGAATCCAGCGTAGAGTAGGAGTGGGATGGACTGGGAGGGATTTGAACCCCCGACCTCTACCATGCCAAGGTAGCGTCATTCCACTAGACCACCAGCCCGCGTTAGATTAATACTCAAACTTATTCTTTTTAAAGAGTTCTTAAAAGTTAAGTTTAACTCTATTTACTACTATTAAGAAATAACTTTATAAATGAGAAATGTAAAAATGCTATAATATGCCATTCAAAAACCCAACCCACTCTTTTCAAGATGTTGTGGACAACATAAATTCCTTAACTAAACTTGGCACTATCAAAGGTTCTCAAGATGAATATACTTTTGATGAAATCTTAAGGTATATTTATTTAGCTGAGAAAACAGAAAACCCCAAACTTTATCAAAAAATTACAAATTCACATAATTTAAGAGACAATATAAAAAAATTTCCAGTAAAAGCATCCCCCGAAAATAGATATTATGATATTTCTAAAAATCATTTATGGAAACAATATGATTTTCAAAATTTAAATTTACCTGAACAAGGAATCAAAATTCACATAAGTGCTCCTGAAGATTATGATGAATTATTTATGGAATTAATCACATCATATCTCATAAGTAAACGTGCCTTCTTCAAACATGTCAAAAATGAAGAAGGATGGAATGGTTTAAGTGGAACTCAAAAAGGAAAGGCTTTCACAATTTACACCAAAGATATTGATGAAGCTTTATTAATTGGAGAAGAAATGTATCAATTAATAAATTACCTTTCTGAAAAAGGGGTAAATTTTGTAGAAATTGGAAATTCAACAGAACTGAAATATCGTGGTTCAAAATATGTTACAGGAAGACCTTCTAATTATAACGGAAAAAAACCATTCAAGATAAATAGGGTATCTTATGATGATGTATTTCTTAGAAAAAATCGAAACCCTCAAGAAATAATAATGAAAGAACTTTTTGAAGAATTAAATAAGAAAAAATCAATTGATGCTAAAAAAGATTTCAATCATTATTGGGGACAACACTAAATTTTCTAAGTACATAATTAATTCCTTAAAATTAAAAGCGCCCCCGCCGGGATTCGAACCCGAGTCGCGGGAGTGACAGTCCCGAATGATAGCCAACTACACCACAGGGGCAACTGTTAGTAGCAATCTCTATTTTTCGTAATAGTTTAATAAGTGTTTCTATAACCGAAAAGCTATAATTCCCTTTTGTTCCTAAAAACTATGGCTAACGAAGAACAAATTGGATTTCATAAGGGTTCTATTGCTACCTTAGTAAAAGAACGACAAGAATTGGCAAAGATGGTGGGTATTGTAGACCAACTTATTGCAGCTCATCTTAAATCTCTAAAATCATTAGGCGTCGACCTTCAAGCATCTCAAAAAGAAGACGAAATGGACGAAAAACTTGAAGACCTTTTGAAATAATTTAATTAATCAATCGGGACCGTAGTCTAGCTTGGAATGATGCTAGCTTGGGGTGCTAGTGATCCGGGGTTCAAATCCCCGCGGTCCCAAATCCCGCTTCGCTGGAAAACTTTTGTTACTCTACATTTTCAGTTTTTCAATCTAAACCGTCAATATGTATCACGGCATCAGAATCAGTTGATTTTATTTTGGTCTTATGCCAATAAGGTAGAGTATATATTGGGTCAGTATGACCAAAATTCAACTCCGCAATAATTGGAAAATCGAATTCTTTTAACCTTTCTAAAATCAAGGAATGAAATTGTTTTTTTAATGAATCTGAATACCTGTAAGGAATTCCAAATAAAAGCCCTTTACAATTTTCAAAAAATCCCATTTCAATAAGTTGAGAAATATCTGCATCAGTTTCAGAAAGTGAATATGAATCTGAAGGTAAATTCCCCTCAGGTAATTCTAAAAAAACTATACCTTTCTTAAAATTTGGAAAAACCGTTGTACCTGCAGTTCTCAAAATACTTGGTAAACATCCTCCAATTAAATTTCCCTTTGCAACCCCTTCTCTAAGAACTGTCAATTTAGTTTTTTTGAAAATAGTTTTTGGTTTATCTTCAGACCAATCAATAAACTCATCAGTATACTCAACAACATTGTGCAAATCAATTGATTTGCGTTTCGTTGATTCAATAAATGATTTCAATGTAAACTCAAGTGGATTAACTTCACCAAAATTTGAAAGAAGAGAAGGCCCATAAAATGTTGAAACTTTTGAATTTTTTAAAAAAGCCAAGTGTAATACTGTTATATCAGAAAACCCCATAAAAATTTTAGGTGACTTTTTCATACCTTCAAAATCGACGAGCTCCAAAAGTTGAATTGAATAATCTCCACCGATAGTCGTAAGAATTCCCTTAATTTCATCATCATTAATAAAATTATTCAAATCTTCAGCTCGTTCTTCAGGTTTCCCGCTTATCTGCCCTTTCTTAAGCGCATTCTTTCCCAAAACAACTTGAAATCCTTGTTTTTCCAATAACTTAATTCCCCTTTCAATCCTATGTGGGAAGAGTCCAGCAAGACCTGATGAGGGAGAAATAATTCCTAATTTACTACCTTGTTCAAGTCTTGGATAATTCATTTTTCTCACCATATGAAAATAATATGCGAGAGGCCGGATTCGAACCGGCGAACCAACTTTGGACAGGATCTTAAGTCCTGCGCGTTTGACCAGACTCCGCCACTCTCGCTACTCAACTCTAATTAGAGTCATATATCCTTTTTAAGACTTAAAGAATAATCAGAATATGAATAAATGGATTATAGTCTCTTTTGGGTCACTTACGGCAGTCAGTTTATTTTCAATGTATATTGGAAATCATCTTGCAAGAGGAATCTTGTGTAATTATGTCTATATGACACCCTATCTAATGCCTGTAATTTACATCTTGGGATTTTTCTTAGGTTATTCCATACCTCAACTTCTTTCAAAAATTAATAAAAATGATTTAGCTGAACTTTTTTCAAGAGACGAAAAAGAAGTAATCCTTATTGCATTAAACAAGGGACTTCAAACTGAAGTTTCAAAAAAAATTGGGAAAGTCAAATCTCACAGAACAATTAGAGCCCTTGAAAACAAAGGCCTAGTGATAAAGGAAAAGAAAGGAAAAACTTATACCTTAAAACCAGGAAAAAAACTCCAGAAAATTATTTAAATTTGATGAAGGTTTTTGAGAGGAATTCTACAAATAAAAAGGACGAAACGAAAAAAAACTTCTTCGCCAAGAAAGGGACTCGAACCCTTACTTCCCGAGGGAAACTGACTCTCAAGGCCAGCGCCTTACCATTCAGCCATCTTGGCAATATTCTACTTTCTCAAGAATTCCTTTTAATACATTCGGTAGGGAAAAACATTTAATCCCCCTTTTTCTTCTGAAGTATGGATTTCAAACAACATTTTCCAATTTTGGTTTTAGCAATTTCATTATTAACATTAACTAGCTTTGCAGTAACTGCCACAAAATATGTAGGCTATTTACAAACCGAAGCTCCTGCAAAAATTTCAGTGACAATTTTAACAACTGATTGTGAAATTTGTGAAAACATAAACATAATCAGATCAAAATTAAATAAAGATTCAATAAAAATTACGAGTGAAATTGGAATTAGTTTTGATTCGGTTGAGGGAAAGGTCTTGACCACTGAATATGGAATTGAAAGATTTCCAGCTATTATAATTAAGGGCGATACAGAAAAAATCAGCCTTTCAGACTTTTCAAAGAATAAAGAGGCCCTAATTTATGAATCAAAAATTGTTCCTTACATTGATGTCCTTGGGGAAATGAAGGGAAAAGTTACAATAACTCAAATCACAGCTGATGATTGTGAAAAATGTGCTGAAATTGGAGTTATAGTTGATGCTTTACAAGGAAACGGAATGTATCTTGAAGAACTAATCGTTATTGATTATACTGAAGCAAGTGAACTCATTTCACTTTATGAAATTGAAAATGTTCCAGTACTATTAATTGAGGGGTTAAGTGAATACACAGACCTTTACCAAGCAATTCTAAGTACCTCAACTGAAATAAATGGAAAAATTGTTTATCAAGAACAAGTTCCTTATTTACAACTCTCAAATAAAGAAGTAAGAGGTTTGATAAACTTAACTTATGTTGATGACCCAACTTGTGAAAATTGTTATGACCCCATATTACACAAGGGGGCACTACAACAATTAGGTCTTTACATTGATGTTGAAACAACTGTTTATACAAATGAGAGCCTTGGACTTGAATTAATTACTAAATACAATATAACAAAAGTTCCAACAGTAATAATAAATGGTGATTTTGATGCTTACATTGGATTTAGTGAATTCTGGATAAATTTCGGAACAATTGAAAGCGACAGCTCGCACATATTCAGAGAAATGAAAGTCTTAGAAGGACAAGAATTCAAGGAGATTTAAACTCCTTTTTTCTCTTATTTTCTTATATCATGAGCTGTAAAAATACTTAAACTTCTTAAAAGCCAGTCTAGTGACATAAAATATTATAAAGAGAAATTAGGATTATAAACTTATGAGTGATGACAAAATCCTAATGTACTCTCTTGAAAATGAAAAAAAGAATATACTCCAAGAAACCATACAAAAAGCAGAAATTAAGGAGTTAGGTCTTTTACCAGAACAAACACAAAAAACTGTTTCTAAAAGTATAATCTATAAAGACTATCACTTACCTAATAAATTCAACCTTAATCCTTGCCAAGAAGGATGTTCATATGGCAGTTCTTTAATTACATATAATAAAAAAGTCAATAGCCAAGAAAAAAAGAAAATAACTAATCGACTTAATATGCTCACAAGGGAATATTATACACTTTCTAAAGATGAAAAAAACAATCTAACACCAATTTTAAAATTTAGGTATAGGGATTTTTTGAAGGGAAATAAAGTTCCCTCTTATTTCAAAAGATAAAACAAAACTATATCTAACCCTTAAAATAATTAAAAAATTATTAATAATAATTTAAACCTTGTCATTATACAAAATCATGCTAAATAATGAAAAATGTCCGGAAGAATATACACCAACAAATGTAGATTTTGAAGAAATTAATGAATTCATAGGAAAATATATTGTAGCTGAAAAAGAGGGTAAAATGACGACAGACCTATCTTATGAATTAAATAAACACCAAAAAAATTTAGAAAATTTTAGTCCTTTATTTGAAAGCTCAAATTCAGTCAAAGAACAATTATTATATAAAATTGAAAAATTGTCAAATGAAAAATAAATCCCCACAAAGTGGGAAAGATTACCAAATGCAAATTTTCATTAAAATTAATATTTTTTAATATAAGGCATTGATTTCGTCAACCTTTTTCAAGGAGCCCAAGTTAAGCGAGGGCGACGAAGAAAAAGGTTGCCCCATGCGGGATTTGAACCCGCGTCACTGGCTTGAAAGGCCAGCATCCTTGGCCGAGCTAGACGAATGGGGCGACAAACTGAATTAATTTATTTTCGGTTTTTTTGCTTGAATAAACAAGTCAAATAACCTGCTACCATATTTCTCATTCGTTTACTAGGAAGAATCAATAGCTCACTTATTTTGTGTTTATTGTGCTCGAAATTTGCCTCGAATTTATCGGGATATTTCAAAAGCGTTTTTCTTGCCGTCCTTTTAACGAGAGTTGAGCGTACATTACCCATAGTTTAACAAGTTAGATGGTAATTAAAAATCTTGTGGCAAAAATCACTCAAAAATGGCGGCTTTTTGACATATATTTATAAATTTCCTCAAAAAATGTTGCAGGTGAACTAATGGTTGATTTAACTCCTTTCGCAAGAAAGATATACGATGCTATGGATACTTTGGGTGCTAAATCCGAAGATAAAACAAAAAGTGCTGACCAAATAATGGAAAAAGTAAAAATGGGGAAAGGTCAAGTTAATCAGAGTTTACAAGAACTTCTTAAGAAAAAAATAATAAAAAGAAAAGCGAGAAGTAAGCGAGCAGGATACTTTATATGCCAAGAGGTGTAAGAAAAACATGAAGAGGCTCAGTCTCGTAATCGTTTTTATGTTATCTATTGGTTTTGCTCTCGATATTTCCGCACTTATGTCATCTAATGTAGCAAATATAAATGAAGGTGAAGAAACTTCCTTTGATCTTTTAGTTACAAATAATGAAGGTAGCCCAATAACATTAAAACTTGCAATTACAGGTATTCCAACTTGGATAAGGGCCTCAACAAGTCAACTTATTCTTCAATCAGGTCAAACTGAAATAATTACTTTTGACTTCAGCGATAAGGCAACACCAACATCTTATCTTTACTTATTGGAATTGCGTAACCAAGAAACCGATGAAAATGTATGGAAAGGAAATTTAATAATCAAAGTTTCCGGCGAACCTTCTGAAGAAGAAATAGAAAGTGAAGCACGTTTTATAAAAATGAAAACTCAAGAAACAGTTAATCCTGGAGATACTTTAATCGTAGCTCTTGAAATTCCAATAAGCCTTCTACCTTCAGATGTTGATTTGATGTTTATTAATAGTGAAGATGTAGAAGTTTCAAGAGTAACTGGCTCACTCGATAAAATTGAAAAAAGTTTTACGCTTAATATTCCTGAAACACAAAGCCCAGGAAATTATATATTAAGAGTTCATTTAACTGGGAAAAATTTATCCAATCAAACAAAGGTTTTAATTGAAGAAATAGGAAAAGTCGAAATTGAAAAAAGT
The DNA here is from genome assembly GCA_030590165.1 of Candidatus Altarchaeota archaeon. Lineage (GTDB taxonomy): Archaea > SpSt-1190 > SpSt-1190 > SpSt-1190 > SpSt-1190 > JAUUZA01. The sequence continues at coordinate 10,740 of JAUUZA010000003.1, read as the reverse complement.
ATTCAAACGAAACTTCTTGGGAAGGAAGTTACATATGTAGGTAAAAATATTGGAAATATTTTTGAAAGAGGAAATGTAACAGAGAAAATTAGTCTCTTTGATAGACCCCTACTCGAAGCAAATCCAACACCAGAAATCACAAGGAGCGGTACGGATTATCTTTTAACATGGGAATATCGACTCCAACCGGGACAAGAAGTCATTATTGGGTCATATTCAATTGATTATATCCCATATTCAATTATTTTAATCCTCTTTGTAATTGCCATTGTTTTAATAATTCAAAAGCCAGAGGCAGTAGAAGTAAAAAAGATTGTTGAACAATTACCTGGAGAAGATTCAACTAGATTCAAAATTAAACTTGTTGTAATAAATAGTTCAGACGAACCCGTCAATGAGGCTGTGCTTAGCGACCTCGTCCCAAGAATTGCTCAAGTTACAAAGGCATATATTGTTAAACCAGACACATCCAAAACCAGAGATGGAACTATTCTTACTTGGGCTTTGGGAAGGCTTGAACCCGGAGAAGAAAGAATAATAGCCTATGAAACTGTACTTGGATTTGGAATAGTAGGAAAACTTGAATTACCAAAACCTAGCGTTTCTTGGAAGAAATGAAATCAATAATTGGTTTCAATTTCATTTCTCTTTTATATATGGGTCCAAACTCTATTATGCCGGGAAAGAACCTATTTAGGTAAGCCATAAATTGTGTCACATTTCCTCTTCCTTTATGCGAACGTTCAAAATCAATTAATTTCGGACCCTTTCTTGTCACAATGAAATGTTTATTTGGCCTATGATTTTCTTCCTTCATAATTTCTAGGGAATCAAGAAGAAACATTATTCGTAAATAAGGAATAGCAAGTCGCCTCACTTCCTCAGGTAAAAAGTCTTTAAGAGGAATTCCTCTAATCCTTGACATTATTATTATTCGTCCAAATTTCAAATATGGTTTTGGTGAAAATTTATGTGGCTCTAGTCGTTTTAAAATTTTATATTCTTTTTCCATATTATTTTCAAATCCAGGTTTGAAAATTTTAATTGCTAAATTTCCAAAGAAATAAACATTTGAATGTCTGCCTTTTTTCACATTAAATATATACTCAAGCCTTCAAAAAACTTTCAGACAAATTTGATAATTTTTCCTTTAGACAAGTTTAACTATAAATAAAAACACTTTATTTTATGAGAAATTGCATCTTCTGTAAAATAATCAAGGGAGAAGAAAAAGGTTGGATTCTTTATAGGGACAATAAAGTAACCGCCTTTTTGGATGCATATCCAGTTACTGAGGGACATGTTATTGTGGCTTTCAATAAACATATAGACAATCTTCTCAAATTAACCGATGAAGACTTTCTTCATATGATGAAAATTTCTCGTATGATTTCAAAGAAGATGAAAGAAAAACTTGATTCACACTTTGTTAATCTTATAACTGCTGAAAGTGTAATTAACCACGCATTTGTCCATGTAATTCCAAGGACAGATTACGATTTAATGGGGATAGTTCCTGACATGGAAAATAAACGGTCCATGAGTAAAGAGATTATGAACTCTTTACAAAAGAAACTGGGGGATGGAAAAAATGTTAAGCGAAAAGTTTGACGGGGTTTTAAGTAAGACTATAATTGAGGCAAAAAAGGCCTTGGATTTTGCAAAGGGGGAGGGAGCTATAATGAGTTTATCTGCCTCTTGGCATCGTGTTGCTGAAGGCGACAAACGAAAGGAAAATGTTGATATGGGTGAATTCACTTTTCTTCTTGTTAATGAAGGCAAACCAACTCAGATTGATATCAGTTTTGAAAAAGAAAAATTTTCAAAAACTGTAATTGACCTATCTAAAGATTTGGGCGACATGAGTGATGAAGAACAATTCGCAAAACAAGTTAAATTCTTGACAGACCAAGAAATCTTAAACAAGATTGAAAAAGATGGAAGAGTCCAGAAAGCACTTACCAAAGCCAAACACCTCAGAGTTTATTCAATGAACTTTGTAATTTATGATGACAAATATGAAGCCCCCATATGGACTGTAGTGTTAAAAAATTGGCCATTAACAAATTATTGGAAAAGAGAAATTCCAGTAACAGTTGAAGCAATAGTAGAAGGAACTAGAGGAAAAATAATTAGTTTAGCCGTACATGTTGCTCAAAAGTAAAGATTTGTTTTTAAGTTCTTCGCCCTATTACTTATTATGAATAAGTCATACCAAATTATTAAATCTAACTTAATCAAAGGCCACACTAATGTTTTAAGGAGTAGCGACCTCCCCTTCAGTCCAAAGAAAAAAACGAAGGCACAGGAAGCCGCTTTTGAAATAATTGAAAATTTTGACAAGAGTTTAGGAAAAAACTATTCAGGACTCATTTTTAAACGCCTTTTAAATCTTGCCGAAGGAAACTCAAAAGAAGTTTCACTGCATGAAAAAATTAATGAAGAAGTTTACTTCCTCTATGGAATTATATCACATTATAAAAATTTTGAGTTTTACAAAAAACTAAACCTAAAAAATCATATTGCTTTCGTCTACCTCTTTAAAGAAAAGGAAAAAATGCATGAAGCTTTTGAACTAACACTTAACGGAATTCAAACTTATGAAAAACTACTCCATTCTTGATTTGGACATAAAACCTTACCAAAACAAACATATTTAAACTTCTCAAAATAAGCTGATAATTCTGGTGATACGAATGAATAATAGCATCGATATAGAAGCAAAAATTAAGAAAGGAACAACAACCTTGGGATTTAAATTCAAAGACGGAGTAATCTTGGCTACAGACTCACAAAGTACTTCAACGTATGTTGAAAGTAGGTATGAAAAGAAACTCCATAAACTTACAAATAATATTGCAATTACAACAGCAGGAGTAGTTGCCGACCTTCAATACATAGTAAGACTCATGAGAGTCGAAGCAAAATTGTATGGAATGGGCAATGGACCAATGACAACAAGAAGTATGGTTACCTTGCTGAGCAATGTTTTACACGCAAACAGATATTTTCCATTAATTACTGCATTAGTAATTGGAGGTTACGATAAAGAAGGACCTCAAGTATTTTCAATGGACCCATATGGAGGGATAGGAACTGGTGAAGATTATTTCTCAACTGGTTCAGGTTCCCCTCTCGCAGTGGGTGTTCTTGAAAGCCAATACAAAAAAGATATGACTGAAGCTGAGGCTATAGACCTCGCAAAAAGAGCATTAAACGCCGCAATTCAAAGAGATATTTACACAGGCGGAAAAGTACTCCAACTTGCAGTCATAGACAAAAACGGCTTTAGAGAAGTATAATCAGGTGTTAAAGTGAGTGGACAAGAAATTCTTGACAAGGTGTCAGCTCTTATTCCGAGTAAGGCCAGAATTGGCGATACTCGTTTTGAAGGAGCCAGTGTTGTGGTCTTTACAAAGAGTCAGGACTTTCTCATGAAGGCTCACGAAACTTTGCGTGATGTCGCAAAAGAACTAAAACTTAGAGTTGAAGCAAGAGCTGATAGAAGTTTACTCCTGCCAATTGAAAAATCTGAAGCTATAATCAGAAAAATTGGAAAAAACGCTGATGTCACTGACATATTCTTTGATACCTTTGGTTCAAAAGTTATAATTGAAGCAAAAAGACCAAGTGACCTTCTAAACGGTGGTGCAAAAAAACTTCTTGAAATGAAGAAAAAAATTTCTTGGACGCCAATTATTCAAAGAGAACCACCACTTAAATCAGACATCATAAACACAATTAGAAAAATAATAAGTAAGAATAGTAAGGCAAGAGCAGCATTTCTGAATAAAACCGGTATGCGAATTTATGAAGACGGAAAACCAACAAAATGGATAAGAACAAGTTTTCTTGGTGCAGCTCGAGAAGTCGGACGAAGTGCAATTTTTCTCCAAACCAATGAATCAAAAGTTTTAATGGACTGTGGAGTTAATGTTGCAAGCACTGAAAATGCCTATCCTCTTCTTGACGCCCCTGAATTTGATATACATCAACTTGACGCTACAGTATTAACACACCCACATCTCGACCACACTGGATTTTTGCCATTCTTATTCAAATATGGATATGAGGGACCCATCTATATGACGCCTCCTGCATTACCTTTAAGCGTATTACTCCAACTTGACCTTGTGAATATAGCATTCAAGGAGGGAGGAAAAGCACCTTACTCTTCAAAAGAAATTGAACAAATGGTTTTGCATACTATCACGCTTCCATATGAAGAAGTATCAAACATAACGCCTGATGTAAGACTAACTATGTACAATGCAGGCCACATCTTAGGAAGTTCAGTTTTACATATGCATATAGGTGAAGGTTTGTACAACCTCGTTTATACTGGTGATATCAAGTTTGCACATACTCGACTTCACGAACCAGCAAACAATAAATTCCCAAGGGTTGAAGCTGTCATAATTGAAAGTACCTATGGTGGAAATAATGACATTCAAGAACCCATTGAAGTTTCAGAAGAAAAATTAATTACTGCAATAAAAACAAACTTAGCAAAGGGTGGAAAAGTCTTAATCCCAACTCTCGGAACGGGACGTGCACAAGAAGTTATGCTAATGATTGAAGATTGTATTAGAACTAAAAAATTGCCAGATGTTCCTGTTTATGTTGATGGAATTGTTTGGGACGCAACCGCAATTTATACTACCTTCCCTGAATATCTACACAAAAAAATTAGAAAACAAGTTTTTAGCACTGAAGAAAATCCCCTTCTCAGTCCAATTTTCAGAAAGGTAGCAGGTCAAAAAGAAAGAGAAAAAATTGTTTCTGAAAATGAATCCTGTATTATAATTGCAACATCTGGTATGCTCACTGGTGGGCCAAGTGTATTCTACCTTTCAAGATTGGCACCATACGAAAAGAATGCAATGATACTCGTTAACTATCAAGGTGAAGGAACTTTGGGACGTCAAGTCCAAAGAAAACCACATGAAATTGTAGTAAATCGAGCAAGAATGCCTTTGCGCATGGAAGTAATTACTGCTAATGGATTTTCTTCTCACAGTGACCGAAATCAATTAATGAGTTATTTGAGGACTATGGAACCAAGACCGGGGGTAATTTTACCTGTTCATGGAGACCCAAGAAAAATTTCAGAATTTGCTTCGGCCATTCGAAGTCAGCTCCATATGTCTACACGTATTCCACATAATATGGATGCCATAAGATTAAAGTAGCACTTCCATAATGAGTAATATGAACATTTACAATAAACCACTCTATTACGATATAGCTTTCAGTTTTGTTGATGCTAAAAAACAAATTAAACTTTTTGAAAAAATGATTAAAAAATACGGCAGAGCAGGAAATAAAACTTTTCTTGATATTGCCTGCGGACCAAGTCTTCAATTATTAGAACTCGCAAAACAAGGAAAAGAAGCAATCGGTCTTGACTTGAGTAAACCTATGTTAACTTATTTAGAAAAAAAAGCTAAAAAAGAAAAACTCAAAATAAAAACAATCCGTGCAGATATGATAAACTTTAAGCTAAGGAAAAAAGTAGATTTTGCATTCATTATGATGGGTTCAATTTCTTATATCAAAAGTAATAAGGACTTTATATCTCACCTTAATTCTGTTGCCTCCTCACTAAAATCAGGGGGCCTCTATGTAATTGAAAATTTTCGACTTGAATTTCCAAAGAAATATGATTCAGAAAAATGGACTATGAAACGCGACGGAATAAAAGTAAAGTTAAAATACAGTATAAAATTCAAAGATTATATAACACAAATGCAAGAAGAAACAATTAAAATGAATGTAAATGATAATGGAATAAAAAAGAAGTTCAAAATGAGTGGAATGACTAAATACATTTTCCCACAGGAACTAAAAGCCCTAGTTAAGCTTGAAAATCATTTTGAATTTATTGGCTTCTTTGAAAGAGACGCCCTCAAAAAACTGGAAGAACCCAGTGGGGAAAATTTCATAATACTAAGAAAAAAAGGAGCAAAATAAACTTAAATCCATACAACCTAGTGATGAATGGAAATTCCTGGCTTTGATATATACTCCTTTCCTGAAAGGCCAGAAATTTTATACGCCATCAAAGACTTTAATTTTTATTTCAATAACCTACCTCTAAAAACAACAATTGAATTTTTAATAAGGCAAAACTGCCAAAAAATCTTAATAAAACATGGAACAACCAAGAAACCAAATTTCCTAATAAAAAATGACTCACAAGGTTTATTGAGGCCCTTAAGTGCAAATATAGTTCAAGCAATTAGAAAAGTTCTTTTCGCCAATCCATCCGGAGATACTATGGAGGGATTTACACAAAGCATACTGGAAGTAAGCGGAGTTTTTGGAACTTTACCTCTCCCTTCAGCGGATGTATCAGTACGTATCCCTATCTTACAAACGCGTGAGTTATGGTATAATGATGGAATACATCCTTCAAAACAACTCGACCAAATAATTTTTGAACTCAAACCAAAACAATTCGGATACTTGGCAGTAACTGAAAAAGGTTTGAAGAATTTTGTTCAGAGTATAACTACAAAAATTAAGGAAGTTGAACCATAATTTCTTTAGCCCACATAGGTGCTTCATCTTTTGAAACCCATACTATGGCCTCAAATTTTTTGTCTATTTCACTTCCTAAAACAAAGTTTTCGTTCTCTAATTTACATTCAAAATAAATTCCAAGAGTTTCAGAACCAAGGGGATGAATATATTTCTTTATACAAATAAGTTTTCCAATATTTATTGAAATATTTATTTCTTCCTTAACTTCGCGAATAAGGGCTTCTTTCACAGACTCCTTTTTTTCAATTAAACCACCAGGAAAACTAAATTCGATTTTTCCGTCCCTTCTTCCTCTAATCATTAAAAATTTCTTGTCCTTTTTAATAAGCGCTTTAACACTAATAGGGAAAGTTGGAATCATAAAACTATTTCATAAAGTGCTTAATAGAACTTTTTGCACTTTCCATGAGTTTAACGGCCCTTCTCTTGGAATCTGCTTCAACTGAAATTCGGATATGTCCCTTTAAATCTTGGAACCACATCCAACCGTCATCAAAAATTACTTTAGCTCCATCTCGCACATCAACTTCGTTATCACAAAATACTTTCTTCGCTTGTTTCATTGCTGCATTGACATCTTTAACCTTAATTAATTCGGCATCTTCAAAATTTTTAGGTAAGTGAGAATTCATTTCATTTACAGTCATACCCTTATGTGACGCCACATTCATAATTTCAAGCATAAGTAAGAGAGCATCTGGAGCATAACTCCATTCTGAAAAAGCAACTCCACAGGTACCACCACCCATCTCAAATCCTCTTGACTGTAATCTGTCTGCCACAAAAACTTCACTAGCAGGTACGCGTTCAATAGTTCCAACTAAATCAAGAAGACTCGTGGCACCAAAGTCAGCAATTGCCCTATCATACCCATCAAATTTCATTAGGAGCGCCATAGCTCGTCCTGAGCTAATATAACCATTTGAAGTAATAAATCCGGCCTTATTTCCTGCACCATCAAAAGCAACACCAAAGTCTGCTCTTTTTTTTCTGACAATAAAATCAAGATCACTTAAATTTGAAGCCGAGGGTTCATAACCCCTCACAGGGATAGGACTAAGCGAACTATTCACTTCCATAACTTCCATCCCGAGAGAACGTAAGAGTGCAGGTACAATCTGACCAGTTGGTCCATTAGCAGAATCAATTATAATTTTCATTGGCTCAATATCAAATTTGTTGATGAGTTCTCCAATATAATTTGGGACTAAATCAATATTTGCCAGTCTTCCTACTGTTTGTGATTGTTTTGATAATTTAATTTTTCCATTCCAAGGTTTTCCACTTGGGTCATAAATTCTTAATCCAACATAATTTTCTGGGTATGGGTCTGCAGAAACATGAACGCCCCAAACTCTTTCTTCCCTAGCAATTCTTGCTATAACAGGGGCCGGAACATAACCCAAATCTGCAACATTACAACCCGAAGCTAAAATTCCAGAAGTGAGACCTAATTTCATAGGTAACGAACCAAATCTTGCATCAAGTCCAATTACAAAAGGCTCTTTAACTGAAGAACCAAGTCTTTGACCAAATTCAGAGGCATTAATTACAGAAATGTCCTCATTGAACTTTCCCAAAAGACGCATTTAGCTATTGCCATTCCACGATTATAAATGTTTCCGAGGAAAACAAGATAAACTGCACTTAGAAGTGGTAAAAACATTTAAAGTGAAAAAACCACATTAGAAGGTGTCAACTCAAAAGCGTTGGAGTTTCAATAAATATACACCTTCAACTTATCACTCACTTCAAAATACAGAAGAAAAAACCAATTTCTTGAAAAAGATGGATTTAACTACAAACGAACTTTTTCCTGATTATGAAACACTATTAGATTCAACAAAAATAAAAAACAGACTACACAATCGTATTTACACTCAAATCATTAACAATTCAGCCGAACAAATTTTGGATGTTCTACTTGATAAAGCAAATAAACCATTTGGGAAAAAAACAATCATCCAAAATTATATAGTATTTGATAAGGAAAAAGGAAAATTTAATATTGATAATAATTATTTCAATTCAAGAAATGTCCATCAAATTTATAATGATGTCATAAAAGCTACAAGACCCGACTATAATCTTTATTCAGATGAATCTAACAAAATTATGAAAGCCGTTGCTTGGTGTTGCATTCCAATATTTGCTCCAATTGGTTTATTAAAATTAATGGGACTTGGTGCAAAATACACATATTCAACTCTGAATGAAAAATATAATTATCCAAAATTAGAAAAGCATCGTAACACTGCTAATTTTTTCTATGATGCATTATACAATGAAACCAGTCAATATTCTTTACCAATAAGAAATGCAACAGCACCAATAAGAGCTTAAAGTCTTTCAACCTTAGTTGCGTCTTCCTTCACTTTATCTCGAGTTAATTTATACGCAAATCCAGTTGCCGATTTTTCCATTCTTTCTTCATGTGTTATGACTACAACTTGGTCTAAGACACTCGGCATTCCTTCTCGCAAAACTTCAGTCAAGTTATCAATTCCATTTTCATCTAAATTATGAGTAGGTTCATCAAGAAGTAAAAGACCCAATTTACTAAGAGCCCGTGAAAACGCAACTCTAAGGGCGAGAGAAGCAATACTTTTTTCACCACCACTGGCGACTCCTTCAACATTTACCCAATCCTTACTCTCTCTTAATTGTAAGACATAATCCCCTGCTCGACGGCCATCACTTTCAACAAAAATTCTAAGTGAGGCATAATCTCCATATGGATAAAGCTGAGACCAAATCTCACTCAATAATTCATTCACTATTTCAATAAATTGTTGGCGGACAATAATTTGAATGTCTGAAATTGAATTAATTAATAAGGATAAGTTGTCGAGTCCTTTCTCTGTTTTTTCTTTTTCCTTCTGAGCTTTTTCAACTTCTACAATATTCTTTTGTAAGGACATAATTTCTACTTGCTTTGAACCAATTAAATTTGGAATTACCTTCATTCTTGCCATATTATTACTATATTCCCCACTCAATCTTTCTATTTTCTTACGAAGGTCTGCATACTTTTTTTCATTAAATCCAATATTACTCATCTTAATCTTTGAACTTTCTTTTAGGGATAAAATTTGTTTCAATCTTACTTCTGATTTTTGACGTTCAACTGCCATTGTCAATTCATTAATTAATTTTTCTTGTTTCTCTCTTTCTTTTTTAATTTTTTCTAATTCAATATTCTTTAATTGAATATTAATTAAATTAAATTGAGTTTTCAAATTAGGTAAATCCTTAATCAAGGATTTTGCGTACTCAATTTCCTGTCGTAATTTTTCATTTTGTTTTGACTTCGTTTTTAAAATATTAAATTTTGTTTCAATATTTTCAATTTCAATTTTTAATTCCTTAAGCTTGGAAGTATGACGCAAAATGTGTTCTTTTGGATTCAGAAGAATAGTATCACAGGTTGGACATTTCGCATCAGCCAAATTCAATTGTTCAATTGCCTTGGAGTGGGAATCATAATCTGCCTTAAGTTTTAATAAATTCTTCATAAATTTGTCTAAGTCTGGACGCAGGTCTTTAACTGTTTCCTTCGCTTTTTTTGTATAATTTTCTAATTCGCCTATTCGTTTTTCTAATTGTTGGCGTTTTCCACTTTGAGCCGCAATATTTAGGGTTAATTCTCTTTCTTTAGTTTTTAGTCTTATGAATCTTTCTGATTCTCCTGAGAATTTTTCTACTGCTCTTGGAATATTTGGAAGTTTTGAAAGTCTTTCAGATAGGGCATCTTCCTCTCCTTCTAATTTACTAACTTTTGAAACTAATTCATCTCTTTCCTTTCTTAATTCATCAAGTCGTTCAAACTTCAATCTTTCCAAATTTAAATTATCTTTTGATGAACTAATAATTGCTTGAAGGTCAGATAATTCTCCCTTCAATTTATCAATTTCAATTTTAGCGTCTTCACACATTTCCTTATGTTCAGACATGTCTCTATTAGCAAGATTTAACAAATCAGTCAATCTGCTCTTAACTCCAGTTGAAAAACTTCGAAGTTTTTTTCTCGCATCTTCAAGTCTATCAATTCTTAATAAACCATCAATCAATTTTACTCTTTCATTTTTTCCATATCTCAAAAAATTATCAATTTCATTTTGTCTTGCATATACTACATTTACAAAACAATCATAATCAGTCGACAGAATTTCACAAACTTTTTGTGTGACTCTT
>JAUUZA010000037.1 GCA_030590165.1 Candidatus Altarchaeota archaeon | reverse complement strand
TTACAAATTAAACCTCAAATTTAACTTTTGGGCCACCTTTAGTATCCTCAATTTTTATCCCTTGTTCAGTAAGTTTATCCCTGATTTTGTCACTCAGGTCAAATCTCTTTAGCTCTCTGAATTGTTCCCGCATATCCGCCAAACTCTGGGCCAAAATTCCCTCCTTCTTAGTCCAAGACTTCTTAGGCAAGAACGCAAAAATCGCATCCAACTTCTCAAAGGCCTGTTTTGCATACTTTGTAGAAGTCTCATCCAAATCATTCGAAAGAGCCATTGCGGCCATAAAATTGATGTACTTATACGCAATTGGAGTCTTCAAATCATTTTCAAGAGCCTCAATTACATGGTCAAATTCGTGTAAAATTTCTTTTGAAAGGTCATCACCACCAAATGTTTTGTTTTCCATACGCTGTAAAACAGTATACCAAGCACGAATAATCTTTTCCCATTGTTCCTTTGCCTTCTTCAATTTATCATAAGTAAAATCAAGTTGAGTTCTATAGTGCGCACTAAGTAAATAAAATCTAATAACTTCCGGTGAATAAACATCAAAGAGTTCTTCCATACCTATAAAATTCTTTAGCGACTTACTCATCTTAGTCTTATCAATAGTAAGATAGGCCACATGCATCCAATGATTTACCCAATTTCCTTTTTTCAATAAACATTCACTCTGGGCCAATTCATTCTCATGATGTGGAAAAATTAAGTCCATCCCTCCACCGTGTATATCAAATTGTTCACCAAGATATCTCTTACTCATAGCAGAACATTCTATATGCCAACCGGGTCTTCCCTCACCAAAGGGTGCAAACCAATAAGGTTCATCTTTCTTCTTAAATTTCCAGACTGCAAAGTCGGCAGGATTTCTTTTTTCTTTTACATTTTCAATTTTTGAAATATTTTTATCACTTAAATTTACCTTGCTTAATTTTCCATATTCTTTGAAGGTGCTTGTGTCAAAGTAAAGTCCATCATCCAATGTATAAACTTTCTTTTCATCAAGTAGCTCCTGAATAAATTCAATTATTTCTTGCATATGATTAGTTACCCGCGGAAAAGTTGTTGGCATCTTGATTCTAAGTTTTTCTAACATCCAAATAAAATATCGAGAATAAATATCAGTTACTGTCTGCCACTCTTGATTTTTTCCTGCTTTCTTAATTATTTTATCATCAATGTCCGTAAGATTTATGATGAAATTTACATCAAACTTCTTAAACTCAAGAAATCTCCGGAAGAAATCAAAGAAAACATAGGTTCTGGCATGGCCAATATGACTCTTATCATATGTAGTTGGGCCACAAACATACATCCCAACCTTCCCAGATTGAATAGGTTTAAAGTCCTCAATTTCGCGAGAAAGAGTATTGAATAGTTTCACATTAGTTTTGAGCTTAGTCACCTAAAATAATTATGGCTTCCAAATCATTGTTTTGAGTGTAGTCATCTCATTCATTGTACTTATGAGTCCTTCTCGTCCCATGCCTGCATCAACTGCTTCTCCATATGGATAAACTCCAAGGCCATGTGCCGGTGCTTGATTAATATGTATAGAGCCTTCATCTAAATATTTCATAACGAATAAAGCATCTTTTACACTATCAGTAAAGATTGAAGAATCAAGACGATAATTTAACCCACTGAAAAATTCACTGAGCCAACCCAAGTCTTCAAATTGCATTATTGGAACGACTGGGCCAAATGTTTCTTCATATGCAACACGCATTTGTTCATTCACTTTATCTAAGACAACTGGGTAGAAAAGATTTTTTTCAATTTTATATTCATTCAAGGCAACTGCTCCCTTTGAAAGAGCTTCATCGACCATACCCTTCACTCTATCAACTGCACCCTGATTAATTAATGGGCCAATTTGTGTACCTGATTTCATATGGTCACCTACTTTGTATTTTTTAACCTCTTTTACTATTAACTCCGTTAATTCTCTTTTCACTTCACTGTGAGCCATTACAATTGAAATTGCATTACATCTCTGTCCACCAAGACTAACTGCACCCTTAACAATTTCCTTTGCAGCCCTTCCCAAATCAGCCGAAGGCATAACTATTGCGGGAGCTTTTCCACCAAGTTCAAGATGAATCTTTTTGAATCCCGAATTATCTGCAATCCATTTACCTACAGCATAACTTCCAGTAAATGCTATCATTCTTGTGTGTGGGTCAGTAACCATTGCATTTCCTACAACACTACCTCGACCACTTACAGAATTAAGTACACCCGCAGGAAGAATTTCCTGAACTCCTTGAACAAAATCCATCGTAGCAAGGGGGTCATCACTCGCCGTCTTTGCAACAACAGTATTTCCGGCAGCAAGAGCTGGAGCTACCTTTGAAATAATGGAAAAGAAAGGATAATTGAATGGGCCAATAGTTGCAATCGGGCCAAGAGGTTCCCTAAATACAGTAGCAGTTATTCCCTTAGTACGAACAGTTTCTCCTTTTATTAAAAATACTTCAGATGCCGCAACATTCAATCTTGTTGCTGAAGACGATATTTCAGAAGCACAGGCCTTCACAGGTTTTCCACTTTCCCTTGCTAAAATTTCTGCCAAACGTTTAGTATTCTTATTTACCCATTCTCCCATTTGAAGCAGCATTTCACGTCTGTCTTCAGGTTTAGTGTGTCTAAAATCCTTGAAAGCAGTCATTGAATTTTTGAATGCCCATTTAACTTGGTCAGGATTTGCCGAAAATATCTTACCTACAATTGAATTGTCATATGGATTAAGAACATCCATTTTAGTTCCGTATTCTTCTTTCTTATTGATAATCATTGGTTTTTCCATAGAAATAAGAGTAGAAAGGAAATTTAAGCAGAGTTTAAGACTTTAAAGTGGGAATTTCCTTTATTCCTGAAAGCTCTGCTAATTCCTTAGGAATTTTAACTTTCTGCGTCTTTGTATCATAATTATTCACTAAAATTGCGAGTATGGTTCTTTGAATAGCTGCACCCGTTCCATAAATATTATCTACGAAGGGATTTGACTCTTTTCCTCGAACTCTTGTTCCAAGTTTTTCAGAAACCCAAGAACCAACACTTGCAAATGAATGAAGCTCTCTATACATATTTTGAGCTGGGAACCACGCCTCTAAATCATATTGAACTCTTGCTCGTTTATCCATATCTCCTGAACTATTGGCAACTATTCTATAAGGAAAATTAAGTTTTTCCATAACTATTTCAACAACTTCAATTATGTGGTCTAATTCTTTCTTACCCTCACCAGATGCGGTTATACTATGTAATTCAACTTTATTGAATTGGTGCGTTCTGAATATTCCCTTAGTGTCCTTTCCGTGTGAGCCGGCTTCTCGCCTAAATGCAGGTGAAAATGCAACAAATCTCTTTGGCAATTCGTTTTGCTCAAAAAGTTTTTTATCAAACATTGCAGCCAATGGATGTTCTGAAGTAGTTATGAGTAAAAGGTCGTCTTCATTTAACGAATAAATTGAATCTTCAAATGCAGTAAAAAAAGTAATTTTTTCCTCAACTTTTTTCTTAATCATATAAGGCGGGACTATTGGAGTAAATCCTAATTTAGAAAATTCTTTCATAGTAAATAAACTCAATGCAAGGTCAAGCATTGTAAGTTCTTCTTTTTCAATATAAAATCTGGCACCCGCAATATTAGCAGCGGTTTCCATATCAACAAGACCAAGAGATTCAACTAAGTCTGAATGATGGGGAATTTCTTTTCCAACTTTAAATTTAACATTAGGAAATGCGTTCTTAAATTTATCAATATTTTTTTCTAAAACCAAGGGAGTTCCAATATATTTAATTGCAACATTATCATCTTCACCCCTTCCCTTTGGAACCTCGTCGTCAACCCAATTTGGTAAAACTAATTCTGTTTTTCTTAACTCAATTTCAATTTTGTTAAGTTCTTCTTGATTCTTTAGGAGTTTTTGTTTCATTCCTTTAACTTTTTCAATAATTTTCTTATCCTTTGTTTTTGCAAATTCATGACTAAATTTATTTCGTTCTGCTCTCAAGTCATCAGTTTGTTTTTTTAATTCCCTAAATTTTTCGTATTGACTTAATCCCTTGATAAAATTATCATTTTTTACAAATCTTTTCTCAAGACTTTTCTTAAATTCTTCTTTCTTTTCTCGTAAATCTCTTATCAAAGGCATGAAACTACGGATTTTGAAAATTTAAAACCTTTAGCCTAAGTTGAGTTTTCGTTAAAAGAGGGGTTCAAAAAATTACTTTTTTATTTTTTTGATAAACTCAATTTTTTAGTTGGAAGATAAGTCTCACTCTCAAAACCTCTTAATGAAAACTTATATTGACTCCAAGGAAGTTTTTTAGAAGGTTTGTGTTGTTTATTCAAAGAAGATTTCACATAATTAAAAGCCCCCATAACAAAAGGAAGCGTAGAAGGAAACATTAACATACCGCCACCTTCGTAACATAAAAAATTCCTCTTTTCTTCATCTAGCTCATCAAACTTCTTTTTTATTTCATATCTAAGATCAGGAAAGGTTGTTTCAGCACTCTCTTCTTTCTTTCTAAGTGCAATTGAAGCTTCAGATATTTCTTTAAAACGGTTAACAAATCCATTATAAATTTTTAAATATTCATCCAATGATTTTTTTTCATTAGATTTAGATTCAAACTCCATTTAACTACTACTCAGTTAGGATTTATATATTTTCCGTTTGTAATCAATTACATTCCTGTCGGAACATCAATAAACCCAGTTTCTACATCAAATTGTTCCTTCAACTTTTCTGCTAATGCTTTTACACCAAAAGTCTCAGTTACATAATGCCCGGCCTCAATAAAATTCAAGTTTCTTTCCTTAGCTGGGTGAAAAATAGTATGAGATGCTTCCCCAATTAAACAAGTTGAACCAATTGGTGCAGAAAATGAAAGATGAGAAGCCGCACCACTACATACAATTAAGGTATTAACTTTTTCATTTCCAAACTTAAACTGCTTAACTTTCCCAATATTTTTTTCTATCAATTTAACTAAATCAATAAAATTCATGTCAAGTTTAACACTATAAGACAAATCATCAAATTTTATTACTTTATTAAATCCTAATTTTTTCATAATCTGAATATTATTTCCAACTTCTGGATGTGCATCAAGTGGTAAGTGAGAAGCATAAAGTGAAAGTTTATTATTCATTAAAAATCGAATTCGTTCTGCATTCACTCCCTTTACTAAATGTTCAGATTTTACCCAATACATTCCATGATGAACAATAATTAAATCCGCATTTTGTTCTTTTGCAAGTTTGAATGTTTCAAGTCCGGCATCAACTGCAAATGCAATTTTTTTAACATCAGTGCTGGCTTCAACCTGAAGTCCATTCATTGAAGAATCTTCCATGAAGTTTCCAATCTCTAAATAATCATTCAACCAATTCACAATTTCATTAAGTTCAACCACATACTCACCCAAACAACATTCCAACTCCAGATGCAGAGCTCTCATTTTGTTCTTCAATTTTTTCAAGAATTTTTTTTGTGTCTTTTATTAATTCAAGCCCCTTTAAAATTTCAAGAGAAAATATTTCATTGTCGCCCTTAACAATAAGAACCGTTCCCTCTAATTTCAAATCAAACATAGAAGGCTCATAAATTTTTGCTTCGCCTTTTCGTTTAATAATTTCATCCGACAAAATTTTGAGTGCAATATCCTTTGAAACTGAATATACTTTTGTTTCCATATTTTTCAATAAGAGAAGGGTTTATCTAAATTTCTCAACGCCGAGTTTTGAACATATTTGATTCAAAGGACAAGAAGCACAAAATGGACTAATTGGTGTGCAAGTTTCTTTGCCATATGGCACAAGAATTCTATTAATTTTTGACCATAATTTCTTAGGAATTAAGCGCCTAATCGCCATTTCTGTCTCAAGAGGTGTTTGTGTTGAAACTGTCCCCCAACGATTAAGGATGCGATAAACATGAGTATCTACACATACTCCTTGTTTACCAAAGGCAACAGAAATTACGAGATTCGCTGTCTTTCTACCAACACCGGGCAGTTTTACAAGCTCATCTATGGTTCTTGGCACTTTTCCACTGTAGTCGTCAAGTATCATGCGGGATAGCCCTAAAAGAAATCT
>JAUUZA010000055.1 GCA_030590165.1 Candidatus Altarchaeota archaeon | reverse complement strand
GACGAAAATGTGGACAAATCCTACTTCATAGGATGGAATATATAGGGAATATTGCTAGAAAATGAACGGGTATTTTACCACAAGTAAATTACTGATAAGTAAGTGCCACAGAAAGTATTTGGAAGGTATAAGTATGCAAAATCAATATTGCTTGCCAACATCTACAGTTTTGTCATACAAGACTCGACTCAACATGTACAGTGGCAATGTTGGCAATTTAAGAATGGTCCACGACTGTAAAGAGATAGCAGAAATATGAACTACAATAAGCCTATCTGAGAAGTCTAACTTTTGTCTAAAAGGTAGAGTTGGGTTGTTTTTTACAGAGATAATAGTTGTTGGAGAGTTTAGAAAAATAATGTAGTTAAGATGTTATAATTAGAATCTCTCTGAAAACCATATCTGATTATGGAGACACACCATGAAAAGACTTCCTTTTGCACTAATCCTTTTCTTTATCTTCTTGATTCCTAGTTTAACTCTTGGTGTTGAAGAAAAGTGTATTGAGGGTGATTGTGAAAACGGTTACGGAACTATTACATATTCTGATGGTAAAAAATATATAGGTGGAGTGAGGGACGGACTCTATCACGGTCAAGGAACTGTGACATATCCTGACGGTTCAAAATATGTTGGGGAGTTTAAGGATGGAGTTTATCACGGTCAAGGAACATTTACACATTCTGATGGTTCAAAATATGTTGGGGAATTTAAGAATGGATTTAGACATGGACAAGGAACATTTACAACTCCTGATGGTTCAAAATATTACAGTGAATACAAGGATGGTTTACCTATCAACTAAAAAAGAACAATTTTAATCATACTTCCAAGTCTATCTTTTATTAAATAATGCAAGCCTGACAAACACCTCATTCATGTGCTTTTGATCCTCCAAGTTCCCTGCCACATTTCATAAATTCCCAACAATTATAATTAGAATAATTGACCATAAAATTTCCTATATATTTTTACATTTTAATTGTTGACTTGGTTCTACTGTGTAACCCTGATTAAAATCAAAATATAAACCTTTACCATCTGATTTTATAACTAATGCATAATTGTACATGGTATCAGTTTCATTTAATCCAAAATCCCACCTTCTAAAAAAAACTCCGACATGAACGAAAGCATCGTGAGTAATACTGGCAACTTTTATTTGCCCTGTTTTTTCTCCCTCATTTAATTGGGCAATGGATAGGATTTCAGTACCATTAGGTTCAGTACATTCCCAAGTTTCAATTACTTCAGATTTTGCAATACAAGGAATTATTAGGAAGGCAGAAAGTATTATTATGGTTTTTAAATACTTCATTAAACTCCCCCCATTTGTCTAAAAACACAAAAACCCCGATAGAGCCAATAGCCCTAATCGTAACTCGTTAAATGGACAATTGATTTTGTTTTAAGGGCGTTCGCCTGCAACCACTCTCCCAATTTCTCTCTCCTGATTCCAAACAAAACAACAGCCTTAATAAGGTCAATTGTGGGGTAATTCCTTACCAGTTATTTTTTCCCATATCATCAAACCTCAACAATTAACCGAACAAACCTTTTCTAATTCCCCAAAATTTACGGAGCCTTCCTTGAGTAGAAGCATAATAAGAAAAACACAGAGTAGGTATTTGAAACAAGTTAAAGGCAAGTTCACCATTTTCAGGTTTAAAGGAATCCTCAACAGATTTGATTCTGTCTTTCAACGGAAAGGATTGAAGGGCAATACCGATAATTAACTCATAAGCCAAATGACAGTCTGCTTCCTTCCAGAAATTTTTATCATAACCCAATTGGAGATTAGTCAAAAATATGTAATCCTCAACCTTATCACTTAAATTTTCAGGCAAATTGGAAATTTCCCTTTCATAAGAATTATTTAGTTTTACTTTGGATAGTTTTTTTATTTGTGCTTGAATAAGTTCCCTGTAAAGGCGTTTACTGCCAGGGCCATCAAGAAATTCTGAGATTAAATACTTTTCCATAGATTATCTTTTTTATTTCAAAGCACAAATGTCTTGTCAAAATAGAAACTATTTTAAGCAGAAGTCGAGTGAAGGTGTGTGCTGGCAATATTAACTATGCTGCCAGATTATTCAGTTTAGGTTGATAGCAGCCATCGTTAGTATTCATCTACCGTCATTTTATGGCTTTTTATGTATTATAAAACAGGGAGCAATTGGAGAGTTTTTTCTACTTGACACTGTCAGGCATATCAGCAGACATTGAAACTTTTATATGTTCGTAGGCTAAACAATTTCATTTTTGTTATCAATTAGTTTCAATATATGAATTAATCCAATTATCAGCGCTTATGCGGTCTTGAAAATTTTTTGTAATAAAAACATTATTTTTCATGTATGCCTGCCACATTCTTGTCATGCCATGCTGAAGAGAGGTGGTCGAAATGACAGCTATTAATAAATTGGGGTTTATTCTTGAAGCT
This sequence comes from Candidatus Altarchaeota archaeon, assembly GCA_030590165.1. GTDB lineage: Archaea > SpSt-1190 > SpSt-1190 > SpSt-1190 > SpSt-1190 > JAUUZA01. Next base: position 716 of record JAUUZA010000055.1, on the reverse strand, counting down.
TCATCGTCTATCTCAGCAATTTTTTCAATGTCTTCAGGGTATACTTGATATTTTGTGCAATCAGTTCTGTCTACTATTTTATATTTTTGTTTTTTAAAATTCTCTTCATTATAAACCTCTTTATGTGCCTCGATAACTTCCTCACCAGTCACAATTCCTGACGCAATTATTTCAATTCCTATGCCATTCTCTAAATAGTTTACTTGAATAGTCATTCTAACAATCTACTCCAATTTTTTTGACATTAAGTTGAGTCCCTATCAATCAAATACAATTCAAAATAAAATTTACGTTGGATTATTTACTACTGCCAACCTAGATTAACAAATGATGCAACTTATTAAACAGTAGCCATTCCCAATAACTAAGTAATTTCAATTAGTTATATGCAAGAAATGCACCTATATTCATCAATACAAACTACATTTTGTATTTCTAAAGTTATTTCGGATGGTTACTTTCCTGTGTCAAGTTTGAAACCAAATCTGAGCTAATATATCCCTATTGATTTTGTGGTGATTTAGCTAGAAGGAGTTGGGAATATACTACAATGTGGTGGTTGGAGAGGGGGGACTTAAATTGCAGATGTCTTGCCATCATCTTTAATTTGGAATAAAAAATTACCAGTTAAGGTATCTACTGGCAATAGTAACTTGGTAAATAGTTGTGTGATGTCTATACAAATAACTCAGCATAAAAGTATTAAGCCCTCAAGG
>JAUUZA010000047.1 GCA_030590165.1 Candidatus Altarchaeota archaeon | reverse complement strand
CTTTTACACTGGTCAAGAATACAAACCGGAAGAATAGAATTTAATCCAAATCTGATTTCTTTAAATGAGCAGGCTGATGAGATAATTGCTTTATACCAAGTAAATGTAGCACGAAAAAGAATTTCACTAATTAATAATTTAGATGAAGACTATTTTATAAAAGTTGATAAATTTATGCTTAATACTATAATTAGAAATTTAGTTTCTAATTCTATAAAGTTTACAAAGCAAGGTGGTGAAATAAGTATAAATGCAGTGGAAATTAAAGAAGAAAAGAAAATAGAAATTTCTATTGAAGATACCGGTATTGGAATGTCTAAAGAGATTCAAGAAAAATTATTTAAAATTGATGAGCATGTTACAACCAGAGGAACTGAGAAAGAAAAGGGAACAGGTATTGGTCTAATTTTATGTAAAGAATTTGTAGAAAAACATAAAGGCAATATTTGGGTAGAAAGTGAAATTGGTGTTGGAAGTAAATTTAAGTTCACTTTACAAATTAGTTAGAGCAAAAAAATAGTCTTATTACTCATTCAAAAAAAATAGTAATAAGACTAATAAAAACAACAAATAGCAAAAATAAAACTATAAAACTATAATGGAATTTTGAGAATCACCAAAGTGTGTGGTAATATGCTTTTCAGCTTCAATTTCATTAGCCCATTCATTTCCATCTAATAAATATCTAAATTGATATTCAGCATCTTTTTCAAGATCCACTACAATAGAAAATGATCCATCCTTAACAAGTTTTTTCATTCTATTTGCTTCATGATCCCAATTATTAAAATCACCAACAACTGATGCAGTTTTATAATCTCTACCTGTTTCAGCAGGAACTCTAAATGTTACTTTGCAAATTGGTTTTCTTTTCAAGTACTTCTTACTTACTGACATAATTTCAATCTCCAATTATTATAATTCAAACTTAAACAAAAAATTTCTTAAAATAAACACCAAAATAAGTCACAATGACTTTTTAAGAAAATTAATTTTTGACAAAAAAAATCCTCACAATTTGATTGCGAGGATTTTTGCGGGGTCGACGAGACTCGAACTCGCGACCTCCTGCGTGACAGGCAGGCGTTCTAACCAAACTGAACTACGACCCCAAAAAACTAGATTCAAAACCTAACATAATTTTACAATAAAAGCAAAAAAATTATGCACAACTTAGATGATTTTTCTTACTTTCATCTAGTGATACAATAATTTTAGTCCTAATATTTACCAAGCCACCTAATTACAGAGTGATCTAATTCTTTTACTCCAAAGTCCACTCCAACTTGTAAAGCAGCATGAAGAATTGAGTTAGCAGATGTAACAAGTTTTTGTGCTTTAATAGCTTCTTTAATTGTTACACTTGTTATTTCACCACCTTTTAGGGCAACCATTCTACCAAACATTTTGTTCATAGCTAAATTAATTGCAAATGTTCCAAATCTGGTTGAAAGAATTCTATCATAGGGAGTTGGACTACCACCTCTTTGCAAATGACCAAGCACAGTATAGCGAGTTTCCAATCCAGTATTTTCCTCTATCATTTTAGATACATGTTCTGCAATACCACCAAGTTGAATTGGGTCGGTACGTTTGATGTCTGTAGCTTTAACAATCATTTCTCCATCAATTGCTTTGGCTCCTTCAGCAACACAGACCAAGCTGAATCGTTTGCCTTGCATATTTCTTTGCTCTACCTTATCATAAATTATTTCCCAATCAAATGGAAATTCAGGTAATAAAATTATATCCGCACCTCCAGCGAGACCGCCATTTAGTGCAATCCAACCGGCATAACGTCCCATCACTTCAATAACCATAACCCTATGGTGAGTTGAAGCGGTTGTTCGTAAACGATCAAGTGCTGCGGAAACAACATATACTGCGGAATCATGCCCAAATGTTTGGTCAGTTGCTTCTAAATCGTTATCAATAGTTTTAGGAACACCGACAATATTCATTCCCATTTCACTTAATTTATTAGAGATGTGCATTGTTCCATCTCCGCCAATGGCAATTACAGCATCCAGATTCCAAGCCTCATAGTTTCTCATAGCTTTTTTTGAGCGATCAAAAATTTGGATTTCATCACCAACTTCTTCCGGCCAATGAAAAGGATCACCCTTGTTAGAGGATCCCAAAATACTTCCACCTTGTGTAAGAATCCCTGAAACATCTTTATTATAAAGTTCGTGAGCTTTACCTTCAACTAAACCTTCAAAACCGTCTTCTATGCCCAATACGGTTAATCCATGATCATGTGCTGGTTTTGCCACTCCTCTTATTACTGCGTTTAGTCCAGGACAATCTCCACCGCCAGTTAGAATTCCAATACGTTTAATTTGTTTAGTCTTTTCCATTTATTCCTCAATAGTTTGAAATTTATCTATATAATTTAGTTAAAATTTACATTCTATTATTTGAAATTTCATTAATAATTTGTGTTGTAGTCTTAAAGTGTAATTTTACAAAATTCGTTAATTCTTCCTTACCATATTTTTGAAATAAAATTTTTGCTGTTTCTTTAACTTGTGCAGAAGCACCCTTGGGTAATTTAAAACCGTCTTGCTCTTTTTTAGTGAACCAATTGTTCATGGCATTTCGTGCAAGTATAGAAGCAGCTGCAACACCTGTATGCTCTTCTGCTCTTGGCATTTGAAGAAAATCAATATGAGAAAAATTATTTTGATTTGAAATTCTTAAATCCTTTTTACTGAATTGATCAGTAATAACGGTTTTGGTTTCTACTTGTGAAAGTAAATCTTCAATTGCTTTTGAGTGTGTCCAATCAAGTAATTTATTTACATTTTGAAAACTTTTATAAAGTTCATTATATTTTTTAGGTGATATAAGTATAATTTTAAAATTATCTGGGTAGTCTTTTCTTATTGTCTTGGCAATTTTATTGATTTGAATATCACTTAATTCTTTACTGTCCTTTACTCCAAATTTTTGCAACTTCTCAATTGCCTTGATATCAACATACATGGCACAAACAACCAATGGACCAAAATAATCTCCTTTACCAGTTTCATCCGTGCCAATATAATCTGTATATAATTGTTCCTTCTCTTGCATAAAATCGAAACTATATTTTCCAGTAACAATTTCATAAACTTCTTGGTACAAAACAGATTTAGCATTCCCTTGAAAAATAGTTTTAACTCCTTTTTTTCCAAAGTAAACAAGTAATTTTATTTTTTGATTTGCCTGAGAGACTGTTGTCTCAAAATTATATTGTTTTTTTTCAACGGGCGAACATAAAAAATTATGAGAGGTTAAAGTAGCAATGTTATTGTTGATTGTAGTTTGAGCTTGTAGTTCTACATTCATAAGTATTAATGATTTCCATTGTGCAAAATTATTTGTTAAAATAAGTTATTAAAAATATGGAGAATTACGAAAATATTATTTATCCTTACAGATCAAAAATTACAAAATAATTACGATAGTATTAATTCGATCATAATTATTATTGATTGAGAGTTATTGACATACTGGAGAGTTGGCAGAGTGGTTGAATGCACTGGTCTTGAAAACCAGCGAGGATGTAAGTCTTCCCGGGGTTCGAATCCCTGACTCTCCGCCACGTTTTTAAAAAGCCCGTTTATAGCGAATTTAAGCTGTTTTCGGGCTTTTGTATTTTAAAAACTACCGCCTACACCGCCCTAATTGGCCCTCGCTGATGTGTCTTGGGCACTTTTTGGACACTTTTTGGGCACCACTTTTTAAT
>JAUUZA010000019.1 GCA_030590165.1 Candidatus Altarchaeota archaeon | reverse complement strand
GTAATCGTTTTTTTTATTAAAAAAGGATCGAGAATACTTGGTTTATCTTTATTTTCTGAGGTATATTTTTTATCAGTCATTCTATCACTCATTAGGATTAGTTACTACTGAATTATAAATCTTTTCTCTTCCTCAAAAGCCAAGAATTAGCATAAATAGACCTTTTATTCTTAACTTTCTTGGTTGGCCAATTTTCAAACATCTCAAATTCGTTAGAATCAAAATCAAAGCCACCCAATAAATTTCTTGCAATTTTACCTTTATTATTATAATTACAGGTTACACCAGCAAGACAATTCTTTTGATAACCTTTTTCACTGGCAATCCTTGAACACCCATAATTATTACCACAAGAAAGTGCGGAAGGATTATAATCATCTGAACAATCGTCAATAACACAATCAGAACAACAATAAGAAGAACTAAGATGACATTCTGAGAAAGCAAAAACTAAACTAAAAATCATAAAAAGAAAACCGAATAAAAATATTGTCTGTCTTCCCACAATAAACTTACTCACTAATGTAAATAAGCCTTATTAAATCATTAAGAAGCTTCCATTTTACCTGTAATTCCTTTGTAAGCCTTTATTTCACTACCACTCAATATAAACTTAGAAATTGCTCTCTTCGCTCTAAGTTTTTGTTTATTCCTCAAAAAGCCCGCAACAAGATGAATTGCTGGAAGATAATAAAGTATCTTTGCTTGTTTAGCAACCTTACTTAAAAGAGATGTATTCAAAGCCGTTTGACTTGATATCCCATCTGCACTCGTTTGGACATTGTAACGAAGTGAATTAACTTTGTCATATGCCGAGTCTGCTTCAAGTTTAACTTGAGAAGCTGATGAAGAGACGCCATTTGCATATGTTTCAATATTATTAGCTGACACCCCTAATTTATCCAATTCAGTATACATTGATGTTACCGCTCCTTGAGTCGTGTTCAAAGTTGTTTGAGCATTACTTGCTGAATTGGAAATCAAAGTTATTGAATCTCGAGTATCACCAATTAGACCTTCATCTGTTCCTGAACCTGAAACTTGATTTATATTCCCAATAGCATCATCAAGATTTGTTGTTGCATTGTCAAGGGTTGTTAATACAGACTCTCCATTATTCTTTATTAAATTGAAAGAAGCTAAGTTTTGTTCAAGCATTGCATAATCACGACATTCCATTTCAAACGAAGATGCAATATTATCAAAATCGGGATCAAGCTCCCTATTTTGATAAAACCAAATTGCAGGATTACCTGAATCCGCATCAAAAACAGGATTACCCAACTCATCAAAAGTAAGATCAATTTCACCGTCATTATCAAAATCAGGAACATAATGTTGAGGACCTTGACCATCATTCCAATCATATGTAAATCCATTAGCTTTCGAATCATTATATCTCGTAAGAGTATCAGCATAAGCAGTATTAGCCTCAGCTATTATTGTTTGAACTTGTATTTTCGCACCATTAAGACTCGTTTTAACCGTATCAACTGTTCCTTTAGCTGTCTCCAAAAATGCTTTCATATCATCAAGAACCCCTGAAGACTCTAACAAAGTATTTGCTTCAGAAGCAATATCTGAAACATAACTCTTTGCATCTATTATTCCACTTTCAACAACATCAGCATAACCAGATAAGGTATCTTTAATTTCACCGAGATTGACAACTTCTGAAAGGATATCACTAGCCCCATCAATTACCACTTGAGCTGAAGCTTTTATTTGATTAAGAGCTTCATCAATATCAACTGAATTTGAAATGGCTGTATAAATATTTGTCACACCCTCGGTTATTGGTTCAAAAAATTCACCCAGTTCATCAACTGCTTTTTTAGCTCCGTATGCAACAAGTCCCCCAACAATAGGAAGTGCAATAATAGAAGCATATTGTAAGACCCCAAGACCAATAGATCCCAACACCTCTTTCTTTGAAACTTTAACTGCTGAACTTGGTGATTGTAAAGCTTTTTCACTTATATTTTGATATGTTTCTTCTTTCAAAACATTTATGTATTCTTCAATTTTTTTATCCCCACCCAAAACATCAATTTTAAAATCAAGCTCAATTTTTGGAGGGTTTCTTCTAAATTTTTGTTCACCAAAAGTATTGTAAAGAAATTTAACTTGCTCAATAAGAGTGTAATAAGATTCATCAATTGAAACTTGTAATTCTTTTCTTGTTATTTTTTTCTTAAGTTTCTTTCCATTCAATTTACCTCTCACCTTAATAATGAATTTATTATTTGGTAGAGTGTAATTTATTTCAGAAAAAATCGGAGCTGAAACTAATTTAGTTTTATGAAGGCTCAATGTTGATGGTTGGCGATTATCTAAAGGTTTTTGGTGGGAAGGTTCAACCTTCCCAAGAGGAGGAAGTACATCTCCCCCTTCTGTAATCGTTTTTTTTATTAAAAAAGGATCGAGAATACTTGGTTTATCTTTATTTTCTGAGGTATATTTTTTATCAGTCATTCTATCACTCATTAGGATTAGTTACTACTGAATTATAAATTTTTTCTCTTCCTCAAAAGCCAAGAATTAGCATAAATAGACCTTTTATTCTTAACTTTCTTGGTTGGCCAATTTTCAAACATCTCAAATTCGTTAGAATCTAAATCAACAATGAAGATATAGTAATTTTTATCTTGTTTAGCTTCAGGAACTTCTTTTGAAACACAATAAAATTCATAAAAAAGTAAATTACTCCCAAAGGAAGATAAAATTTTTTTACCATAATTTTCATGTACATGACAAAAAACTTCTTCAGCAGTCGCTTGTCTTTTATTCAAAACCCCATTATTTACAAAAACATCATATGTAGAACAATTTACAAAATCGTGAAGTTCTTCTACTTTAGTAATTGGCCTAATAATATCTCCCCAAAAAAGATTGATATATTTCTCATTCTGTTTATAATCAGATAAAATCTTGTCAATTACAAAATAACTTTCAAAAGGGTTCTTTTTCATTTTTTCTTCAACAAGCACTTTCATTTGGAGGTCATAAAGATTTCTCCTCTTATCAATACGAACGCGAGTCTCCACCTTACTCGTTTCAAAAATTTCATTCTTTTTTGAATAAATTCTCCCTACTCCCCCCCTTATTGCTTTATTTTTATCAAAAGAACCAAAGGAAGAAAGAATCCCTGAGCACTCTTTATTTCGGTTACCCCAAACAGATTCATTAACCATATCTAAACAATGGTCAAGAAAATTTTTTAAAATTTTTTTATTTTTTTTTGAAGGTTCTGGAAAAAAGATGTGTTTTATTTCAAAATCGGTTACATCACCTATGTAAATCTGCTCTAAAGAACCCCCACACGAAAAATTATTTAATAATTTTTCCACTTTCTCATTTCCCACTGAACAGAAAGTTAAACACACATTTAAATCTTTTTACTCTAAAGTAACTAAGTAACTCTCATTATACTTTAGTTTTAGAATGCCTTCCGTTCTTACACTCTGAAGCTATGTTTAAGTCATCAGAAGTCATATCTGGAAAAAAAGGTGTTCTTAACTTAAAATTTTTTATTTCAAGAATTTCTTTAGGAACTCCAACTTCATCAAAAATGGCTGGACTTCTAGTATACAAAGCTTTTTTAGGCATATACCCATCGTCTACTTCACTAGATTCTTTGTAATTCATATTATCGCCAATATTATTAAACCACATTCCAAACTTATATTAATTTGTATTACGCCAAACTTGAAAATAAACATATAAATTTTGCGTTTTACACACTCAAGAATAACAAAAATTTCTTATACTCACACACAAAGAAATTTAGTGGGAAATTCAAAGAGACTTAAAAAAAAGAGAATTAAAGAAAGAAAAGAATCAACAGGTGTTGTCTTCTTTGGAAATGTTTCTTATTCTTTTGAATTGGAAAATATTGACAAAGATTTTTATTCAGTCCTTGAAATTCTTAATGAAAAAATAAGTAATTATTTAGATACTGAATCTAAAAAAGAGTGGTTATTCCCAAATTATTCTGAACCTAAATTAACTAACTCAATTCAAAATCTGAAAACAAATAAATTTTCAGATAAAGATGTAATGGAACTTTGTAATTTTCTTGAAGTAATTTATTCCAATAGTAAATATGAATTAAAAAATTATAGTAGAAACACCAGAAAATTTGTAAAATTCATAACAACTAAAGTGAAAAAAATTTCAGTCAACACCAAACCTTACTAAAAAAATTATCAAACTTAAACTAAAACCACATATACACCATATTGATTCCATAGGGTGGGGTCAAGATTAAAACCTACAAACAAACAACAAATGAGTTTTTAGACAGAATTGAGTATGAATTCAATAATGGTGGATTGGAAAAACCTTTACAAATTAAATTCTTAAATAAATATACTAATTTAGAAAACTATATATTCAATCATCACGAAACTAGGTTGGGTCCCAATCGAAACACAAATGTATAAATTAGAAACAGATTCTGGAAAAATGGACAAAATTATTGAAGTTGAATTAAGTGATGAATATTCACGAAGTTTTGAAATGAGTAATTTTATTGGAAGAACCTATTCAAAACAGCAGGGTATACTTTCATTAAAACAAACAATGTATCTCTTCAAAATGAATGAAATAAGTAAAAACTTTTGGGACAATGTAACACAACTTGAAAAAATAACAAGTAAATACAATCAAAAAATCCCAATGACTGAGTGGTTGTATGAATCAAGTTACAAGAAATTTAGAATAGCCGATAATTTAAAAAAAGTAAATAAAAACGAATTTTCAAGTCAAACAATAAAAAATATCTGTAGTTTTATTGAACAAGCATATCGCCACAAAGAACTTAAAGAATTTAATCCACAAGTCAGGATTATAATTAAAAATATAAAAAATGAAATTCAGGGTATTTCAACGAGAGTAGAGTTTTATAAAAAACAATAATTATAACCAGAGATAAAGCTTGACGCTTTTTTACAGGGAGGCAGACTCCCCCTCCCAAAGGATTTATTTTTATTATTGAAAAACAAAGAGAGATATGATACTTGCTTGTGACTCAATGGGTGTCCGTTCCTTAGCAACAAAGATAGGAAAACTTTTGCTTGACCCTGCAGCCGCACTCGGACCAAGAAGATACAGCTTACCACCTCATCCACTTGAACTCTCAACTCTTAAAATCGCATTAAAAAAAATAAATGAAGAGATAAACAAATCAAAATTTATTTCAATTTCACATTATCATTATGACCATTATTTACCTGAGGCAAACTATGAAAATAAAACGTTATACATCAAAGATACAAAAAACAACATAAACAAGTCACAAAAGGAGAGGTCTAGTAAATTTCTGAAGCACTTATCAACTCAAAATGTAAATATAGTCGAAGTGGACGGACAAGATTTAGGTTGGGTTGAATTTTCACCAGCAGTTCCACACGGTCCAGACAAAAGTCGTTTAGGTTTTGTAATAATGACTCATTTAAAAAAAGAAAAACTTATTCACGCCAGTGATATTCAGGGACCTCAAAGTGAAGAAGCAACAAATTGGATAATTGAGAGAAATCCTAAAACTCTTTTGCTTTCTGGTTTTCCAACAATTTTTTTAGGTTGGAGAATATCATATTCTTCTTTAGAAAAATCAAATGAACTCTTAAAAAGAATAATAAAAGAAACTGAAATAAAAAATCTTATTCTTGATCACCACCTTGTGAGGGACAAATTCTACAAACGAAAAATAGAATCTGTAATTAAATTTTCAAAAGACTTTAACACAAAAATTTTAACAGGAGCAGAATTTGAAGGAAAACAAAACAATTTCCTAGAAGCAAAAAGAAAAGAAAGGTGGGAAACTTCTCCTTACCCACTTCAAAAGCCTGTGCTTCTTACTTTACTAACAAGATGACTGAGTCCTGGGTCAATTCCACGAAGAAGAGCCTCATGATAGGAAACCCAAATAGGAAAAACCATCTGTGCTTGTGGGCTTAACAAATCACTCACACCTTCTGGTGCTTCAATTTTATGAACAGTCCCATAATCTGACCAAAATTTAACCAACTTCTCAGCATTACTCCTAAACGCCGCTTTTTTTGGAGGCATAAAAATTGTATTCGAAAGTTTCATTTTATTTTCATCTTCAAGAGTTTCAATGGCACTATGCAAAAAGTCCTCAGACTCAAGTGAGAAAGCATTAACCTTGACCCCTTCCATAAACATAATCAAACCTAATTTACGAGCCAGTCCATATCTCGGACCATCCCCCATCACATATCTCGCACTTTGTTCCTTTGCTAATTTTTCCGCCATTTTCTTTGCGTTGTTTTCTATCTCATTATCATAAGAAAGTTTGTCCGTAAGCTTTGCCGAAGTCATGAGTTCATCAAACATATTTTTTCCTGCAAGCTCTGCAAGGAGATGCCACAAGGTCGATAAGGTTGATTGAAACGTCATAGTGCTTGGAAGTGAACGCTCTGGATAAATTTCAGTGTGAGTTGTAAAAATTTCCCCACCGTGTTTTTTCAAACGCCATAAGGAATTTGGAACAGCTTCACGAAGATTTGTAATTAAAATTGATTGAGCTTTATTTTCAACAACAACTTTTGCAGCGTCCATTGTGTCCTTCGTCTTTCCAGATTGAGAACAAAAAATCACAAGAGTGTTCTCATCCATATATGGTGAATTATCAGCAAGGTCTCTTGAATGAATTACATTAAGTGGTTCTCGACCAAACTTTCGCCATAAATATGACGCCGTCAATCCAACTAAGTATTTGTCTCCAGCTCCATTGATTATTATTCTATCAAATTCTGCATTTTCCGAAAAGTTTTCAATTTGTCTTTTGTTCTTTTCCAAAGTTTTTACGGCAGAAATCCCTTGTTTTTGAATGTGAGCGCGCATGTCAGTACTGTCCATAAAAACCTAAAAGTCAAAGTAGTATTTTAGTCCACCGTAAAAAGTTCCAAATTATCAACTTCAACCAGTCCAAGATGAAGTAGCGAATCAATGTAAGCCCAAGCTATTGCATACGCCTCTAAAGCATCAAATTTGTTTCCTTTTTTCAAAAAATGTTTTGAGTCGCTTGCATAGGCTCTAGCCAAGCCAACAACCTCATCTGCCTTTGAATCAAAAACCCTTAGAGTGTCCAAAATACTAAGCAATTCATCTATGCTCTTTGACAAATCCACATTTCAAAACATCACACTGATTTAAATTACTCATTATAAACTGGAAAACACTCTAACATACTCCATCATACGGGAAACCACTCCATCCTATTTTCCCCAATTGCAACAACAAATTGAAGGTCTTCAGGAAGTTCATAATACTCCCTTGAATCCCCAAGTACTTCAACTTCCTTAATCCCTGACGGAGTAAAAAGTTTGAAAGTAACTGGTTCAGCAGTAAAATTATACAAATATGTTTTTCTTTCCCCTTCTCGCGCATTAAGAATCCAATAAAAAATTCCATCTGTAAAATACTTATCCCCATGTTTCACAAATTTTTTAGAATAAGGAAAAAGTAAATTAAAAATTTCTGAATGTTCTTTTGAATATTCTTTCGCCAAAAGAGGTAATAAATAATTTTCAGCTTTTGGATGTAAATAGTGATAAAGCGGAAATTCCCAACCAGATTTAGTTGACTCAACAAAAATAGGGATAGGCACCCCCCACATAAACGCTTCTTCTTCAGTTTTTAAAAAATAAAGAACAGGAATAACTCCAAGAAGTTTCCCTTTAGATTTTGAAGCCGTTATTGTAAGTTTAAATTCTCCTTGAAAAACTATCTTTTTTGATAAATCTACTTCTTTTTTTTCAGATTCAAATTTTAACAACTTTTTTGCAAAATCAGGTAAAAATATTTTTAACTCAGTAGGTTTTTCGGATTTGATATGGATGTTTTCAAGCAAAGGAAAAAATAAATCAACAACATCAAAATCAAGGTGATTAACTGAACTCCCGTGTTCTAACTTACTATAAACCTTTATTTTTTTTCCGCGATAAGGCAATGACTTCATATGACGTTTCTCAAGTGTCTTATATTTCTCTTTCAGAATGGAAGGAAAAAGAAAAAGGGGTTTCTTCACCTTCAAAGCCCCAGCAGTTCAAGCGATTCCAAGTGCAACTTGAGAAGATCTATCTTAGACAAATCTAAATTAGAAAAATCCATAATACTTGGATCATAATGATGGTCCGGTTGCAAATTAGTTTTACTCCACAGTTGGCCTTTAGTTGGGTCATAATAATCAGTTTTCATCAAATTATCGTCAACTCTCATTTTAAGTCTTAAATCTCCAAATAGAGGCCCATCAAACATAACTTTATTATACTTGGATGACATAAAACTCGGACCACTCCAAAGCTCAACAAGATAACTATTCATCGGCTTATATTCATTCGAAACCACAGCTCCGAATTGTCCGCTATACCCACCAAGAAGTTTTTGGTACTGCATAAAACTCTTAGTCACGTGAATTTTAATTTTGATGTTGTCACTTATATATACAAAAACTCATAAAAGTTTTAAATTATTATATTCTACAAAATCGTGAAGCCGTTCAAACTTAAAGACACCAAAAAAAATATATAGATAATTTTGTTAACAATTTTAAAAAAATCTAAAGAAATTAATAATAATTCTCACGATTCCATAAATTATGAAATAAAACAAAAAATCGCATCTCACTCTACTCTTGGATTCAAATCTTTTGGGTCTAAGAAAAAATCTCCTTTTTCACGTTCTGGAAACAGGGGAATAGGTTGCCATTCAATCCTATTATTTCCTTGAGCAACTAATAATGTCGGTATAAACGATTCATTTAATTCTATGATGGATTCATCAATGAATACAGGATGAATTGACCAACCGCCATCTAATTTAGGATGTATTTCTTTTCGATGAACAATTTTTCCATTTTCCATCCATCCAATTTTATCTTTCCAAGAATCAGGTACAAACCATCTAAAAGTCACAGGTTCAGATGTATAATTATTTACTTTTGTATATTTTATTTTCCCAGTCCCCCTAAAACTCAAAGAACGCATTGAACATGTTGGATAAAAAATACCACGTGGCATAAACACGTCTGTTTTCCCAGAAAATCGTTCATAAAGAGGATAAGGAGAACTGAAATTAAAAACGGGTTTGTCGACCCAAATATCATAAAGTACCTCTAATTGACTCAAAAAATATGGAGATTTATAGTGCCACAAAGGAATATTCCAATCACCATAATATTGTGAATAAGCATATGGGAAAAAATCTGCAAAAAAATTGAGGGTTTCTTTTTTTACAATAACTGAAAGAGAAGGAATCATACTTGATTCTTTAACAATATGTTTAATTTCTGTTTTATTTCCATTTGTTGAAATTTTTAATTTTTTTTAGCATCAAAGGGAATAAAATTAAAAAAAAGTCCTGAAGTTTCAATTGAGCTTTTTGGGTGATTATCTTGTCCAAATCGCCCCCAGTCACCTTCAGGAATCTCTTTTGGATTTGAAGCTCGGAAAAACTTTGCAGTTTTCATTTCATCTTTTAATGCAAACCCCCATTTCCTGACTTCAATTTCATTCATTTTTTACACATCTATATTTTTAAGCTTGGAATTAAATTCACTGATTACTTTTATATGTAACTTATTGCAGAAGTAACTATTTTAATTCTATCGTCGTTACACCTTTATGGCCGCTTGGCTTTCGAGTGTAGTTAAAGAAACAAAAAAACAATATTTTGAATTGTTTGGTCATCAACTTGAACCTGAAATTTCCATAATAAACAAAGAAAATTGGGAAACTGAATTACAAAAACGAAACGTTAAGAAACGAAAGTCCGAAGCAGTTTATTTAATTCATGAAATTCTTTTGAGAGAGGATGCAACATATTTTCAAGTTCTTCATGAGGTAGGTCACGAAGCTTGTTACAAACAAGAAAACATTAAAGAAAAATTATTGCAAGTTATTAAATTACAAGATAACCAAAAACTAAAAGAAATTGAACTTGAATACCCTGAAAAATTTCTTGAACAAAAAGCGGATGAATACGCACTAATTCTGAGTAATAAAGTCAAAGAAAAAATTCCGTCTTTAATTTACAAAACTTTGTCAGAAGAAAACCCTATTTTTATTGTAATGAATGGAACTTTTTATACAAAGGGATGGGGACAAGATATTGATATTTGGTTCATTAAAGAAAACGAAAACCCTTCAAACATTCAATATCCTAAAGAATGGGATGTTGATGTAATGAATGAAAAAAGATTTGAAGAAGGCATCCAAAATGTTGACGGAATATACTTGGATTTTGTCAAAAATGGCAAAATAATATATGACCCAAATAATTATTCAAAAATAATTCAAGAAAAAGCAAAAACTGTTCCATCAAAAAATGAAGTAATATATCATTTTAACGAAGCTAATTGGTTAATTTCATCAGCAAGAAAACGACTGTTACAATTAAATAATCTTCAACAACAAATACTTCATGAAAATGGAAAAAATATTTTCGAAATAATTTTAACAGAACAGGAACTGCCGATGCCCCAATATTTTTTCAATGCACTAGGTTATGCCATAAGTTATGCTTACCTTGGAAAAGAATATGCTAAAGGAATTCGTCCAATTATTTCCGAAAAGCATCCATCAATACTTGATGAAATTCAAAAACAAAAAAATACAAGAAAAGGAATTAATTTTTATAAAAAAATTGAAGACATTCAAGCGTATGTAAAAGAATGTGCTCGCGAAGCTAAAAGCTATTTAAAAAATCTAAATTAAAACTTAAATGACCGAACTCCTTCACATGAAAAACAATTATGAAAAAAGATTTGAGGCAAAAATTATTGAAGTACTTGAAAACGGAGTTGTCTTAGACCGAAGTGCATTTTATCCATTAAAAGGCGGGGTCCAAAATGATATTGGAATGCTTGTCATAAACGGTAAAAAATTCATAGTAACAAAGGTATCAGAAACGAACGGAAAAGTAATTCATACTCTTGATAAAATGGACGGCATCAAAGAAGGAATGGAAACACACGGTGAAATTGATTGGAATAGAAGGTACAAACTTATGCGACTTCATACTGCATCTCACTTACTCGAAGCAATGATGCACAAAAAAACTAATTGTTTAATTGGAAGTGGAAAAGTTTCAATTGACGGAAGTTATATGGGATTTACTATTGAAGAAATGAACCGCCCATTAATTGAACAAGCGGTAAGCGATGCAAATAAATTAATTGAACAAGGTGCTGAAGTAATCATAACTTTTGTGGAACGCGAAAAAGCTCTTTTAGATTCTAATATGATTAAACTTGCAAGCAAACTTCCTCCACTTGTAAAAAAACTTCGTGTTGTTGAAATTTAGGGAATTGAATATCAAGCATGCGGGGGACCACATGTTGCAGACATCAGTGAAATTGGAAGAATTGAAGTTGTAAAAATCAAGAACAAAGGAAGGGGAAATCGCCGCCTCTATTATGAAGTTCTCTAAACTCTTAAAAAGTTTCATAATAAGAAACAATATGTATAATATTGAAATTGAAAAAGAACATAAAATTCGAACTTCAAGAACGATGGGCACTGAAATTCCTGCAAGAGGAAGAACTGCTTCTTATATTGGCCCTAAAAAATTGTCTAAAAAATTAAACAAGATAGATGAAATCAGTCTTGATGAAAAAGAATCCCTTGTTTTTTATGGAGGAAAACAAATTCTTTCGTTAGAAAACGCAAAGAACTTTGAAAAAAAAAATATTTGGGGTTATGAATTAATACTAAATTCTGAAAAGAATAATGACTTATTAATCTCAATCGAAAATTATTCCGACATTACACCGGGAACACAATATTCCAAGAGTGAAAGTGTTGAAGGAATAAAAATTTCTTATTCAACAAATGTGACAAATAAAAAAGACGCAAATATTATGTTTGATTTAATCAATAAAATTGAAAAAGTAATGACAGAAATTTACGATAAAAATTATCTTTCCCCTGAAGAAATTGATAAAATCATACCTAAAAAATTGCGTGAAGCCCTCCACAAAGAACTTGACTTAATCAAATGAAATTATTTGAAACCCAAATTTTTCAATTTCCTCTTTTTTGAAAAAGGAAAGATTTTTTGTTTTTACAACATAGGTAACTTTTTTTTCAATAACTCTCCCACTATATTCTTTTATTTCCGGATTCCATTCTCGAAGAACCAAAACATCCCCAACTTCACATTTCCAATCAGCAAGCCGAAATTCAAACTTTTTTTTCCCATCTAAAATATCTTCAAAAAATTTTGGCCAACATTTTTTTTCAATTCTCATTTCAATAACCCCAAAGCACCCCTTGCTAGTATCGCTCCCATTGAACCAACTCTGTCCCCAAATATTTTTTCAGGAACACCTTCAACTATATCACACCCAATTTTTTTACCCCTCAAACTCCCAAGAACTTGTTCAAATCGAAGTCCGTACGATGGTTCAGGATTTGTTACCCAAGGAATATCAAATACATCCATAT
>JAUUZA010000060.1 GCA_030590165.1 Candidatus Altarchaeota archaeon | reverse complement strand
TTTCAATAAAATTAATTGAATTATCCAACAAAACTGATTCAATTTTTGGAAAATCATTTTCAAAGTTATTTAAAACTATGTTTATTCTATCCCCAAATAATTGTATGTCAAAATCAAAAGAATCTTTCAATATACGCTCAGATTTCTTAATATTTGAACTCACAAGTTCCAGAACTTCACCTTTCATTTTTTCTTTTAGTTCGCTTGGAGTTCCAATATCTAAGATTTCACCTTCATTCACAAATGCAACTCTAGTACATCTTTCCGCTTCATCGAGGTATGGAGTTGTCAGAACAATTGTTATTCCATCTTTTTTCAAGCTTGCTAGTATTTTCCAAAAATCTCTTCTCGAAACCGGGTCAACTCCTGTAGTTGGTTCATCTAAAAAAAGTATTTTGGGTTTATGAATTAGACTACATGCCAACGAAAGTTTTTGCTTCATCCCACCAGAGAGATTGTTTGCAAGTCTTTCTCTAAATTCTATTAAGTTAGTAAACGTGAGTAATTCATCTCGTCGCTTGTGATAATCTGTGATGTTATGAATATTTGCAAAAAATTCTATGTTTTCATCAACGGTCAAATCACCGTATAGACTAAAAATCTGTGAAAGATAACCGATGTTTTTTTGTATTAACGACCGCTCATTTTTTATGTTTTTATCCATTAAATAGGCTTCGCCAGATGTTGAATTAATTAGACCGCACAAAATTCTAATAATTGTTGTTTTTCCAGCACCATCCGGTCCAACAATTCCAAACATCTCACCTTTTTCAACATTAAGGGAAATGTCTTTTACTGCTTCAACTTCATTATAGGTTTTATGTAGATTCTCTATTCTAATCATTTAATCTTATAACCGCATCAGCTGGCATTCCTTGTTTTAGAATTTTTTCTGGATTTGGAATTTTAAGTTTCACTGCAAAAACCAATTTCGTACGTTCATCTTTGGTTTGAATATTCTTAGGAGTAAATTCTGCTTCTGGTGAAATGAAATAGATTGAACCAGTAAAAGTTTTATCATCATACGCATCAATTGAAATATCAACCTTGTCTCCTAGGTTTATAAATGCTAAATCAACTTCCGAAACATAAATAACCATTTCGGCTTTTGTTAATTCTACAATTCTAAATAAGGAGGAAAGGAATGTAACAACTTCACCTTTTTCAATAAATCGATTAACAATTTGACCTTTAATTGGTGAAATTATGTAACAATCGTTAATTTGTTTTTCTATTAATGCAATAGATGCAGTAGCTTGCTCAAGCTTTGCTTCAATTTGTTCAATTTGTTCGGGACGAGCAGATTTGCTCTTTTTAACATTTTCCTTTGCCGATTTATATTTTGATAGAGATATATCATACGCTAAAATTGCATCATCGTATTGCTTTTCTGTAATTGACTCCGTTGAGCGAAGTTTTTCCATTCTTCCTTTATTCTTTTCAGCAATTTTATAACTTGTCTCTGCTTGTGATAACTGTTCAGTAGCAAGTCCCCTATCTTCTTTTCTAGCTCCTCTTTTCAACATTTTATTTTGTGCTAGAAGCACGTTTTTATTTGCTTCTGCTTGAGCAAGTTGCAAATCCAATTTTTCATGATTTATTACCAGCAAGGTATCTTTTTCTTTCACCAAATCCCCTTCAGAGAAAAATATACTCTCTATTTGCCCAGGCAATTGTGAACTAACAATTAAATCTTTGTATTCAATTGTGGAAGAATATTCTAACTTTCCATCATTATTGTCACTACATGAAACTATAACAATAGCTATTGCAAAAATTGCTAATAATGTTACTCTTTTCATTTTTTATTCCATTCTTGTTTTTCAAATTTTATTTTGCCCTTTTCAGTTAATATTCCATTCATAAGTATTGTGAATATTTGTTCAAATGCTTCGTTTGTTGAAAGATTGCTTTTGTTCAAAAATCTTGGGTTGATTATTCCCTTAATTGCAGATTGAACAACTATTAAAATTACAGGGTTAGAAACATCAACAATAAGTCCTTCTTTTTTTCCTTCTGTAATTAAGGAGCCCCAAACTTTTTCTATAACGTCTGTTCTGAAGGCATCTATTTTCTTCCACAATTCAGGTTGATGATTAAAAAAATCACTTATGAACTTCCCGTTTACTTTTAATGAAAACTTTGCAAAATATGAGCCCAAGTTTTTAAGTTTTACTATTAAGCATTCATCACTTTCAACTATTTTTTCTAAGTCATTTTTAATCTTGTATTCGAATACCTCAACAACTTTTTCAAGTAATAATATTTTTGAGGGAAAAAACTTGTAGATGGTTTTTTTGCTGATTTTCATAGCACTGGCTAATTGATCCATTGTGGTTTTGTAAAAACCATGTGCTAGAAATTCATTCGTTGAATGGGCAATTATTTTTTCTTCTTCATTCATGTTTTGGAAACTAAAATTATAATTATAGTTTCCAAAATAATACGTGGAAACTATAATGTCAAGAAAAGTTTCCGCAAATGGTTTAGAAATTAAAGAATCTTATTATCCAGATTTTGCTATATTTGTGAATATAAAAAAGAATTGTTAGGTTAATCTAAATTTTCATTTGAGAACAAGTAATAATCTATGGGGGGTGGTATGTTTAAGCCAACTTTTTTCTTTCTTCTAATATCAACATGTGTTTTTGCGCAAAATTCAAACCGTTATACTGACCCCCTTTTTAATTTCAATCAAGTTGTAACTGATGGTATTTATGCC
>JAUUZA010000036.1 GCA_030590165.1 Candidatus Altarchaeota archaeon | reverse complement strand
TTGTTTTCTTTTATTTAAAAAACTAATAGATTAAAATAAAAAATAAGAGAGAATCCCACCAGAGGTGGAAAACTTTAGAAGAAAAGTTTTTCTTCTTCCATCTTTTTCAAAGCAGACTCAGAATAAATCACAAGTCTTCCAGGGTGTGCACCAGGTGCTAAGAGTTCAGCATTAATCTGACTCACAACAACAACATCAACACCAGGAATATTTGAAGCCGCCTTAATTATTGGTTTAACTTCACTTATTACAAGGAGAGGTCCTTTCTTTTTCTTATAAGGCCTTCCTCTCATAGTTCCTTTTCCCGCTCTCACTTTTTTCTTTGAAGATCTTTCCATTTCATCTTCCAAACCAAGAGCCATTAAGAAATCAAGAACCTCTTTAGTTTTTGATAATTTTTCAAAAGCCTCTACTATAATTAAAGGAAAGATTTTAGGAACTTTATGTCCATGTTCACTAACTATTGTTCTATCAAGTGTTGCAGCCAAAGCTGACCTAATAGCGAGTCTTCTTTCTTTAATATTCATTTTAACTTTCCAAATTTTTTCTGCCTTTGGTCCGTGAGCACGTGGTCCACCAGCTGCTTGAGGAACATTCATTACACGTCCAACACGACGCCCACCTCTAACCATAAGTCTTGGAACACGAGCAATACCCCAATTATAGCTGTGACCATACCCAGTTCTTGTTGAACGAAATATTGCAGAACTCGTTCTTCCTGCTAATTTTTTATGTCCGTATGGTTGAACTTTATTCTTTCGTATAGCAACAACAGCACGCCTAATAATGTCTTTTCTTATAGGGGTGTCAAATTGTTTGGGTATTTTAATGTCTCTAATTTTTTTTCCTTTGATATCATAAACTGATGTTTTCATTCCTTACTCACCTTTCCATTTTTTATTATTTTTTGAACCTCAACTGCAAACAGTTTGGGATTTCCCCTTATTGATTTTCTAATTTTTAATGTTCTTTTTTTAGCTCCAACAATTGAACCTAAAAGTAGAATACAATCAGACTTCGCAACCCCATATTTTTTCCAACCACAATTAATATTGATTGGACCACTTATTTTCAATACTTGTTTATTATATTCTGTTCTTGCGTGGAAACCGTGTTGACCTGCCATTGCAACCTGCCAATCCGTTCTTTGTGGATTCCATGGACCAAGTGAACCAACCTTTCTTACTGCTTTTTCAGTCTTTGATTGTTGTAATTTAATTCCAAATCGTCTTACTGGACCTTGAAGACCTTTCCCAATTGAAACCCCAGTAACATCAGTAAATTCACCTTCTACAAAAGTTTCACTAAATTTTACTTCCTTATCCATATGTTCCTTTGCAAAAGTAAATACTTCTTCAACAGTTCCACCAAAACCAATTTCTACTATTTCAGAATTTTTCTTTGGTGTCCCTGCTAACTTCGGTTGAGTCTCAAATATGAGACGCGCAAAATCAACCCCTTCTGCTTTCGGAGTTTTGGAATCATTAACAATCTTTGCACCATATTCTGTTTTTTTGTAAGTTCTCACATTTCTTAAAATCATTGGAGGAACTTCAATAACTGTTGCTGGTTTTATTATTTCCTTCCCAGAGAAGGGTGATTTTGGATTAGTTGATTTAACAAAAACTGTAAGCATACCTACTTTGTATCCTACAAAACCTTGTAGTCCCTTTGCATCAGGCCAACTCCTAACACGGGGGAGCATCTTCTGGGCCCTTTTTCGTGGGCTGAACTGTAATGAACCTTTTCTTGAACTTCCTTTTTTTGCCATATTTATCACTTTTTTAAATGCGTCATGCACTATTTCATGTGCAATGGCTTAAGCTGATACTAGGGGTTTTAATACCTTTTGGAATATATAGGTATCGAGAAATATTAGTGGAAAGTTTTTATTATGCAATACAATTAAATCTAAGTATCCTATTAACTTTTTTGTTTATTCTCCTTTCAGTAATTGTAGGGACCTTCCGTTTAAAGTATTTAATTAAAAAACAAGGAGGTTTAATCAATTTTTGGACTGTATTTAAGTGTTATTTTATTTCCCTTTCTCCTGTTTTTTCTATGATAAGATTTAGTGATTCTATAAAAATTTATTATCTTAAAAAGAAAGGAATTATTTTGTCTCAAGCAATGACGGCCTATGTCGGTGAAATTGTTATTAGTCTTTTTGTGACTGGAATTATGTTTGCACTTTTTCTTGGTCAATACAATATTTTTCTTTTTATTGCTCTCTGTATCTTACTACTTCTCACCTTTTTATTTGTAAAATTTTCTCATAAAATTCCCAATATAAAATTTCTTAATATTTTGAAAGATTTTAGTGAAAATCTCAAATCCCTTTTGAATGTCCGGTCTATCTTTTTTCTTTTAATTATTAGTTTTATTCAATTTTTCTCAAGCGCCGCCGCATTAAGTGTTGCTACTGGTAGTAGTTTTGTAAACGGATTAAAAGCACTAATAATGGGAATAGGAATAATGACCACAACACCAACAATAGCAGGTATAGGTTTTTATGAGGTGGCCGTTCCAGCATACCTTATCAGTCTTGGAGTAAATCAAACCGCCGCAGTTGGTGGTGTTTTTGTTTTTAGATTCTTCAACCTCTGGCTTCCCGCCATAATTGGAAATTTCCTAATCCACAAGGAACTTTAATTTGTAATATTTGTGTTTAACCGTTCCACCCCAAGAAAAATTTCCTGACTTTTCTTCAATTTCAACCTTCTCAAATAAACCATCTTTTTCACCTTTTTGTAAATGATAATAAATTAATCTAATTGAAATTTTACCATATCTTTCTTTATATTTTTTAAAAATTTGATATCCATATGCCTTTCCGTCTTTTAATATTTCTACTATTCTTGACCTAACTGAATTTTTTACTATAGGTCTAACTTTATGAAGAGGAAATTCCATTATTGCAAAAGGTGAAATTTTCTTTTGTAAACGAAGTTCATTGAAATGCTCTGCCTTTTTTCTAAAGGGTTCAAAAACAAATACAACAAAAAGGTCTACATCATCATAAGTATTTTCATCAATAATAATTAGAGGAACATTTGGATTGAGTTTATTAGCCCTAAATTTAAGGTCTTCAACAGGCCCATTTAATATTAAACCGAATTTCATATTTTTATTTGATTTAAGAGTTTAAAAAATTTTCAATATGGAAAAAACACACAGTCCTTGGTTTCTTATGGAACATATGTATATATTATATATTAATATTATATCTATATAGTAATATCTATATATAATTTTTTCAATATTGAAAGATTTAAATCGATAAATATTTTTAAAAAAAGTTCCATTAGAAATTAAGGGGAGGTTCCATAGGAAATGAAGGTTATGTTCCAAAGGAAGTAATGCCATAGGAACGACAAACAAATATAAACTTTTTTTGTGTAATAGAGATGTGAAAACAGATATAGAAAAAATATTCAATTTTTATGCGTCTGGGAGTGTAATTTTTGCAAGGAAAGATTTTTTACAATCTTCATATTTACCAGATGTTTTACCACACCGTGAAAATCATATTAAGCATTTAGCTCAAATTTTAGCACCTTCACTACGACTTGAAAATCCTTCGAATGTGTTTTTATATGGGAGACCTGGAACTGGAAAGACAGCAGTAGTTCAATATGTCGGTTCACAACTCCAAAAAATAGCTCAAGATAAAAATATTCCAGTAAAATTTTTATATGTTAATTCTGGCTTGAAAAAAATAGCAGATACTGAGTATAGACTTTATGCTTATCTTTGTAGGAGGATGGGAGATTTTATTCCAGATACTGGTATTCCTACGAGTTCAGTTTTTGATAGAATGATAAAAGCACTCGACAGTAAACCTGCAGTTTACATCTTAGCTCTTGATGAAATTGATGTTTTAATTGAAAAAAGCCCAAATACAATTTATACTCTTTCAAGAATTAATTCAGAACTCAAAAATTCAAAACTTTCAATCATAGGTATAACTAATGATTTGAGTATAATGAGTCATCTTGATGCTAAGACAAAATCAAGTCTTTCAGAAGAAGAAATTATTTTTTCGCCGTATAATGCAAATCAAATCAAAGACATACTCCAAGATAGAAGTAATATTTCGTTTTCGCCAGGTGCAATTAATGATTCAGTAATTTTACTTTGTGCTGCGTCCGCTGCCAAAAATCATGGTGACGTTAGGCGAGCCATTGAACTCCTAAGAATTTCTGCGGAGATTGCGGAGCGTGAAGCCTCAAATAAAGTCTTAAGAAAACATGTTGAAGTTGCAATTGGGAAATTTAATACAGATCAAATTATTTCATTTGTAAAAACTCTTCCAGAACATCAAAAAAATGTTTTAAAAGCTATAATTGAGCTTGACAAACCGGTTGTGTATACTAGAGAAATTTATAATAAGTATATTGAAAATGTTTCAAAAATTGGAGCTAAGGGACTTACTATGAGGCGAGTTCTTGATATTTTAGGTGAGTTTGAGTCCTCTGGGGTTGTGGGTACAAGTGTTATATCTAGGGGTAGGTATGGACGAACTAAAGTTGTTGAACTGAAAATCGGAGGAAATATTAAAGACGACATTGAACAACTTTTGGTGGAAATTTAATGGGACTCGAAGCATTTATGAAACAAGATTCAAATAGGGAAAAAGTTGAAAGAATTTTTCAAAGAGGAGTTCGTGTAATTTATGAAGAGGCTTTTAGTTTTTTGAGTTCAGATTCACTTCTTATGGATAAACTTCTTGCAATGGATAAGATTCCAAGTGAAATAACATCAACTTTTCTTCATAATCTAAAAAATAATACTTATGTCGCTGAAAAAGATGATTTATTCCAAAATAACACAAAATTAGATGGTCAAAAATATAGAGCACTTAAAACTTATTTAAATTGGGACCCAGTCACACCAGGAAATTTCATATCTCATTTTACATATAGATATCGTGCACTTTCTCAACTTTTGTGGAAGAGACCACAAATGAAAAACACAATTTCTATTTCACAAATTTCACGGATTAAAACTAGGGAAGAGTTGAGTATAATTGGGATGGTTAGAAATATTAGAGAAAATAAGGACGGCAGGCGTTTTCTTACTGTTGAAGATTTGTCAGGTTCAATTACAATTTTAATTCCAACAACAATTCCTGAAAGAGGGGATATAGTTTGTGATGAAGTTATTGGGATTAAAGGATTTCCTGGAACTGGTGGGGGAATTTTATTTGCAAACGCTATATTTTTTCCAGAAATAACTCCTATTACTTGGCCGGTTGGAGAGCGTCCTTATGCTGTTTTTATTTCTGATTTACATGTTGGCTCAAAAAAATTTATGGTTGAACTCTGGGAAAGATTTATTTCATGGTTAAAGGAACATAAAGAAGTCAAATATGTGTTTATTGCTGGTGATGTTGTAGATGGAGTTGGGATGTATTACAAACAAAATGAACATCTCGACATTGAAACAGTTGAAGAACAAATGGAGGTCTTTGCTAAATATATGAAACAGATTAGACATGATGTTAAAATTTTTGTAATAAGTGGGAATCATGACCCCAACCGTGATTCAGAACCACAACCAGTTTTTCCTGAAGTTTTTGGAAAACCACTAAAAAAAATTGATAATTTAGAAGTATATTCAAATCCATCTTGGATTGATGTTGAAGGTATTAATATTTTGATGTATCATGGTACAAGTTTTGATGGTGTGATTGATGCAATTGAATCCATTCGTAATAATGCATATCATAGGCCTTATTTAGCTCAAATTCAATTATTGAAAAAGAGGCACCTTTCTCCAATTTTTGGAAAAAACAAAATTTTCCCAGACAAACAAGATTTCATGGTAATAAATAAAGTTCCACATGTTTTTCATACTGGTCATATTCATAATGTTAGTCTTAGTTCATACAAGGGAGTGAAATTAGTTTCGAGTGGAACATTTCAGAATATTACTGACTTTCAAGAAAAATTAGGTCACGAACCAACACCAGGTCAATTTATTGTAATGAATTTGAGTGATGGTAACTCAAAGATTATAGATTTCTCTCGTATCCAGTGAGCCATTTTACAAATTCATCTCCGAAATCCACTATGTCTAAGACAATGGCCCCCATTGGACTCAAATCATAGGTATCGACTAACATTGTTTTTCCCATGAATGCAGCTTGCTTATTGAACATAATTTTACTTTTATTATCTTTTTCATGTCGTATGA